>NZ_CP028897.1:2982500-3315000 GCF_003072645.1 Dongshaea marina | reverse complement strand
CTGACGATGATCTCTCTTTGACACAGGACGATGAGCTACCTGAAGAACCTGCTGAGCCAGCGGAAGAGGTCTTTGCCGATGAGGAAGAGGCCGAGGAGGTCTTTGCTGATACAGATGAGTCGGAGCAGCTTGAATCCCCGGATCTTGTTCCATCTGATGCCCCTGAGGGCGAGAGTAAGGCTGTCCCGGATGGTTTTAGCGAAGAGGACTTTGAGCTTGAGCAAACGGATGTCTCTTTCGATGGAGAAACCGAAGACCCGGCCGCCTCGGTGGATGAACAGGAGGAGCTTGAGGTTAGTTGGGATGAAGAGGAGTCTGCAGATGTCGAGAGTTCCGAGGAGTCTGAGCTGGATTTAAGCGATCTCGAAGCTGAGTTAGAATCACCATCTGAGGATGAAGTGCCACCGGCCGGGGATCTTGATCTGAGTGAGCTTGAAGAGCCTGACGTGGAGGATGACTCGCCGGAAAAGCCTGAAGAGTCGGCTGCGGTCGACTTAAGTGATCTGGAAGAGCCGGATCTGGAGGTCGATCTCACCTCCGAAGTTGAGGAATTATCAGAGCCCGATCTGGATTTGAGTGAATTTGAGCTTCCGGACGAAGCTGACGAAGCGATTGAGGAGCCCGAAGCACCGGCAGAGCCCGATCTGGATCTGAGTGAATTTGAGCTTCCGGAAGAAGCAGACCAAGTGATTGAGGAGCCTGAAGCACCGGCAGAGCCCGAGACAGACCTGAGTGAGTTTGAGCTTCCGGAGGAAGCAGATGAAGCGATTGAGGAGCCTGAAGCACCGGCAGAGCCCGAGACGGACCTGAGTGAGTTTGAGCTTCCGGACGAAGCTGACGAAGCGATTGAGGAGCCCGAAGCACCGGCAGAGCCCGATCTGGATCTGAGTGAATTTGAGCTTCCGGAAGAAGCGGACCAAGTGATTGAGGAGCCTGAAGCACCGGCAGAGCCCGAGACAGACCTGAGTGAGTTTGAGCTTCCGGAGGAAGCAGATGAAGCGATTGAGGAGCCTGAAGCACCGGCAGAGCCCGAGACGGACCTGAGTGAGTTTGAGCTTCCGGACGAAGCTGACGAAGCGATTGAGGAGCCCGAAGCACCGGCAGAGCCCGATCTGGATCTGAGTGAATTTGAGCTTCCGGAAGAAGCGGACCGAGTGATTGAGGAGCCTGAAGCACCGGCAGAGCCCGAGACAGACCTGAGTGAGTTTGAGCTTCCGGAGGAAGCAGATGAAGCGATTGAGGAGCCTGAAGCACCGGCAGAGCCCGAGACGGACCTGAGTGAGTTTGAGCTTCCGGAGGAAGCGGACCAAGTGATTGAGGAGCTCGAAGCGCCGGCTGAGCCCGAGACAGACCTGAGTGAGTTTGAGCTTCCGGAGGAAGCGGACGAAGCGATTGAGGAGCTCGAAGCGCCGGCAGAGCCCGAGACGGACCTGAGTGAGTTTGAGTTGCCGGAAGAGGTTCCCGAAGAGGAGGTTGAGGCTGCCCCCGAAGAGATAGCCGAGCCACAAGTGGACTTGGACGAGCTTGAGCTTCCGGAGGAGGTCTCCGAAGAGGAAGTTGAGGCTACCCCCGAAGAGATAGCCGAGCCACAAGTGGACTTGGACGAGCTTGAGCTTCCGGAGGAGGTCTCCGAAGAGGAAGTTGAGGCTACCCCCGAAGAGATAGCAGAGCCACAAGTGGACCTGAGTGAATTTGAGTTGCCGGAGGAGGTTTCCGAAGAGGAAGTTGAGGCCATTCCCGAAGAGATAGCCGAGCCACAAGCGGAGCTGCCTGAAGAGCTTGACGAAGAGCCTCGGGAGCTTGACGACTCAGAGTTAAGTCAGTTTGAGGGGATGGATGTCGCCTCGGCCGAGCAGGCACTGGTGGAGTCTGAGGATCCGAGTGCAAAAGCACTGTCCGATTTTGGCGCAGCATTTGATGAGTCGGTTGCTGTTGAGGAGTTAACTCAGTCAGTACCGGGGCGTGATCAGGCAGAGAGTCAGAAATTTGATGAGCTTGATGAGCTCCTTGCCGGCTCTGGCTCCGAACCTGAAATCGAGCCTGAGCTAGAGCCTGAGCCGGAACCCGAGCCAGAACCTGAGCCGGAACCTGAGCCGGAACCTGGGCCGGAGCCCGAGCCGGAGCCCGAGCCGGAGCCCGAGCCGGAACCTGAGCCGGAACCCGAGCCTGAGACTGAGCCGGAACCTGAGCCGGAACCTGAGCCGGAACCTGAGCCGGAACCTGAGCCGGAACCTGAGCCGGAACCCGAGCCGGAACCCGAGCCGGAATCTGAGCCGGAACTCGAACCCGAAGCTCAACCCGCTGTAGTCGAAGAGGAGGTGCCAGCGCCAGCTGCCCAAGGTGCATCGACTGATGAAGATGATGAGGAGGGAGGCTCAGATGCGAAACTGGATTTAGCCAGAGCTTATCTCGAGATTGATGATAAGGAGAGCGCAAAAGAGCTGCTTCAGGAGGTCCTTGATAAAGGGGATAACGCACAGAAGGCGACGGCACTAAAACTATTAAAGAATATTAATTAAGCTATTGCTTAAGGAAATTAAGCGGCGTGTTATCACGCCGCTTTTTTGTTGGGGAGGCTTTGCGTATAATCACCAGCTTTGGTTTTGATTTACGGGTTGGTTGATGCGAATAGCTCTTGGGATTGAGTACGATGGGACTCACTATTATGGCTGGCAACGTCAGCGAGAGGTGGCTTCTGTCCAGCAAGAGTTGGAGCAGGTGTTAACAAAAATAGCCTGCCATCGGGTTGATGTTCAATGTGCCGGGAGAACTGATGCCGGCGTTCATGCCACGGGCCAGGTGATTCATTTTGATACCGAGTCGGTTCGAAAAGATGCAGCCTGGACGCTGGGGGTCAACTCCAACCTGCCTAAAGATATTGCTGTGCGTTGGTGCAAGGTGGTGGATGAAGAGTTCCACGCCCGGTTTTCTGCAACAGCCCGCCGCTACCGTTATGTGATCTATAACCACAGGTTCCGTCCCGGAGTATTGAACTCAGGAGTGAGTCACTATCATCTGCCTTTGGATGCTGATTTGATGCATAAGGCAGGCCAGTATCTGTTGGGTGAAAATGATTTTAGTTCGTTTCGTGCGGTTCAGTGTCAATCCCGGACACCGTTTCGCAACGTGATGGAACTATCGGTGACGCGCCATGGTCCCTATATTGTATTGGATATTAAGGCGAATGCCTTCCTGCATCATATGGTTCGCAATATTACCGGGACCCTGCTGCAGGTCGGGATGGGTGAGCAGTCTCCACAATGGGTCAGGGATGTACTGGAGGCGAAAGATCGAGAAGCTGCTGGTGTGACGGCAAAGCCGGGAGGCTTGTATCTGGTTGAGGTCGATTATCCTCGACAGTTTTCATTGCCTGAGGTGCCTTGTGGTCCTTTATGGATGGCACCTTAGGTTAGGGCAGTGTTACGAAAATATAGTACACTCGCGTTCAATTATGGTTTAATTCTTTCCCGTGCTGTTCCGTTTCAGGTGTTCAGCTTCAGGTGCGAAGACCATTGATATCAGATAAAAGTGAAGGATTGTAATGAGTTGGCTTGAAAAACTTCTCCCGAAAAGCAAAGTGGTTGGAGATCGTAAGCGCAGCATTCCTGAGGGAGTGTGGACTAAGTGTTCCTCCTGTGATCAGGTGCTGTATCGCGCGGATCTGGAGCGTAACCTCGAAGTTTGTCCAAAATGCGATCATCACATGCGTATTAGTGCTCGTGCTCGTCTCGAAAAGTTCCTGGATCTGGATAATCGCAGTGAGCTGGCAGCCGAACTTGAGCCTCAGGATATCCTGAAATTCCGTGACTCCAAGAAGTATAAAGATCGTCTCTCCAGCGCCCAGAAGTCAACGGGTGAGAAAGATTCACTGATTGTGATGAAAGGGACACTCAAGGGGCTTCCTGTTGTTGCTTGTGCCTTTGATTTTGCCTTTATGGGTGGCTCCATGGGAACCGTGGTTGGCTCCCGCTTTGTTAAGGCCGTTGAGGCTGCAATCGCAGATCGCCGTGCCCTGATCTGCTTCTCTACCAGTGGTGGAGCCCGGATGCAGGAGGCCTTGTTCTCCCTGATGCAGATGGCAAAAACCAGTGCGGCACTGGCGAAGCTCAGTGAAGAGGGGCTGCCTTATATCTCGGTGATGACCGACCCAACCATGGGTGGGGTTTCAGCGAGTCTGGCGATGCTTGGGGATATCAATGTTGGTGAGCCCAAGGCGCTGATCGGTTTTGCCGGACCTCGGGTTATCGAGCAGACGGTTCGCGAGACACTTCCTGAAGGTTTCCAACGCAGTGAGTTTCTGCTGGAGCATGGAGCGATCGACATGATTGTTGATCGTCGTCAGATGCGCGATCGTCTGGCGGGTGTCCTGGCTAAGTTGATGAACCGCCATCTGATTGAGGATGTGATGCCGCGTGAGCTGACGGCAACGGTGTCTGATTGATGGAACAAACAGCCTGCGAAGTTCGTTCGCTGGATGATTGGCTGGGGTATCTTGAACGGATCCACCCAGCCGCGATTGAGCTGGGGTTAGACCGTGTTGGCACTGTAGCAGACAGGCTGGGTCTACGTCAGCAAACAGGCCATGTGATCACAGTGGGTGGAACCAATGGGAAGGGCTCAACCTGTGCCTTGCTCAGGGAGATCCTTGAGCAAGCCGGATATAGCGTAGGCACCTATAGTTCCCCTCATTTGGTTCGCTACAATGAACGGGTCACTCTCAACGGCAGCCCCGTCGATGACAGTGATTTCTGCCAGGCCTTTGGCGCCATCGAGCGTGCCAGAGGTGAGGTGAGCCTGAGCTACTTTGAGTTCGGCACTCTGGCAGCCCTGTGGTTGTTTAAGAAGTTCTCCCCGGATGTCATCTTATTGGAAGTTGGCCTGGGCGGGCGCTTAGATGCGACTAACATTGTTGATTCTAAGGTCGCGGCAATCACCTCGATTGCGCTGGATCACTGTGATTGGCTGGGTGACTCTCTTGAATCAATCGGCTTTGAGAAAGCCGGTATCTTTCGAAAGGGAGCGCCTGCGATCAGTGGCGAGCCGAACCCGCCTGAGAGTATCGCTCAAACGGCCAAAAGCTGTGAAGCCCTGCTTCTGCAGCGCGGGGCAGAGTTTGACTGTGAGTGTTTTGAGCGCAGCTGGAGCTACCGGGGGCCGGACTGGCAACTTTCGGACTTACCCTATCCGAATATCCCTTTGATAATGCAGTGACCGCCCTTGCTGTGTTAGAGCAGCTGGAGCTGGCAATAAGCCCTGAGCAGATCATGACGGGACTGAAATCGGTGCAGCTGAGCGGGCGTTTTCAGCAGATTAACTGTGCTCCCCGGGTAATTGTTGATGTGGCGCATAATCCTCATGCCGCAGCCTTGCTTGCAAAACGAATTGCCGAGCTCCCTGTTGAGGGGGCATGTCATGCCGTAGTTGGAATGCTGCATGATAAGGATATTGGTGGGACACTTAAAGAGATGATACCTCAGGTGGATCATTGGCATCTGGCATCACTGAGTGGCCCGCGAGCTGCAAGCTGTGATGAGCTGGCATCTTATCTTGGTCAGCAAGCCCATTATTGCCACGCAAGTGTTGAGAAGGCGTATCAATCTGCCTTAGTGCAGGCAAAGGATGAAGATCTGGTGATCGTTTTTGGTTCCTTTTTTACGGTAGCCGAGCTGTTGGCTAGGCGAAAATAGGGAGAGTACAGGATGTCGACACCGTTTCAAAACCGATTGGTTGGAGCGATTGTGGTGGTTGCTCTGGCTGTGATCATCCTGCCGGATCTGTTGAGTGGCCATCGCTCAGAGATCAAAGAGCAGTTTGTCACCATTCCAACAGCCCCGAAAACCCGTGAACTGTCCCTTAAAACTCCGGAGATTTCACAGCCGCAGAGCTCAGATAAACCGCAGGATACAGCCGCAGTGCAACCGGGTACGCCGCATGATACGCATAGTCCAGCAGCTAAAGCCCCGCAAGACAACCCCGCCTCTCAGTTTAAGGGAGACGCCTGGGTGATCCAGCTCGGGGTGTTCGGCAACCTGGATAATGCCAAAGCCCTGGTCGATAAGCTCAGAAAGCAGGGGTATCAGGCTCATGTCGCCAGGATTCAGGGGGAGAAAGAGTTAAGCCGGGTCTTTGTCGGTCCCGATCTTTCTAAAGATAAGCTGCAGCAGCAACTGGCGGGCCTTGATAAGCTGACGGGCCTTAAAGGACAACTGCTTCCCTTCCATCCTAAATCATCATAATTCCTGTGAGCCATCCTCCGTTGGAGGTGGCTCCGGCTTAGGTTTGAATTTTAAGCCTCAGCTTTCAGCTGTTCATGTATTTGCCGCTTTGCGGCAATCGTCGGTATCGCCCGACTGGCGAGTCACTTTTCTGCCGAGAAAAGTAACCAAAAGCTCTCTGCGCGTGATGAGTCCCTCCATCACGCTCCGAGGCTCGGCATCCCTGCCTCGAACAAGACTTGATGAATGAGGGAACTAAAAGGCACTTGGAACGCAACCGAGTTAATCGAAATATCCATCTTCAAAAATAATAATACTTTCTGGCGGTGAGTTGGGATTGTCATCGGAATTAGGGGCATACACTTCAACCCCTAATTTCAAGGAGGTTAAGCTGTCCGCTTCGACTTCCAGGTTCTTATCAACAGTAGACAATAATTTTTTACCACGGCAAAAGGTATGCTGAGTAGATCAACTCCCTGATACATTACAGCTGAGGGAGAAGAAACTTCTATCGCTTCGATAAGTCCTGGGCTTTTATAGTAAATAAAAACCCCAATCATCTCATAGTAATCGCAGGGCTCATGCGCCTGTGGACTTCTTTTGAAAGAGGTTGGAGCATCTTCCATACATGATCGAGCTTCATCGCGGGATATCCCTATAAGAAGTGGACCAGCCCCTTTGTTATTGTGTATATCATAATTCATCATCCATCCGAACTTATAGGCTTTATATTTACGTGTTTTCTGGCTCGATGCTTTGCTTAGCTCCTGATTTAGATTCTACAAAATCTAGATCAATTGTTAGCTTCTTACTTTATTAACCTGAGCTGCGCATAAGAGGGGAACTAAAAGCCCAAGCTGCGATCTGATCGTTTGTCCAGAACCATCAATCGCCAAGGAGCTTGGGCATGATCAATTTAGAAGCTATTTTCGTTGATGTCGATGATTTCTGTCAGGTCTTTCTACCCGCTTGGCAAAAACAGCAGATCTCCTTAGGTGTGAAGCAGCGGAACAGACCCTCTCGCCTGGTTGTCAGTGAAGTTGCGTATTATCGCGATGGCGATCACCGAATAATATGATGTCGATCACCTCAACATCCCGTCTCACAGACTGGGTTATTTTTTACCCTGAGTGATCGGCATCCGTCAACTCTGCGGTGATTTTTCTCATCGATTCTCCGCATAATTCTACACGGATCGCTCCATGAACCAGACGATCCAGGATCGCATCCGCATGGGTTGATTCACCGATCATTGTGTGCCAGTGCTCCAGCGGAAGCTGGCTGCCGATCAGTGTGGCTCCGTGACCATGGCGAGCATCGATTAACTCCAGTAGATCGCTACGCTGAAGCGCATTCAGCGACTCCAGTCCCCAGTCATCGAGGATCAGAAGCGGCGTGTTTCTCAACTGAACCATCAGCTTTCGATAGCTGCCATCAGCCTGAGCCAGCTGCAGTTGCTCCAGCAGCTCTTTAAACCGGAAGTAGCGAACCCCGAGTCCCTGCAGACAGAAGTGATGGCCCAGGGCGCAGGCCAGATAGGTTTTCCCGCACCCGGTCGCCCCGGTCAGGATCAGAGTCTGCCCCAGGCTAAGCCAGTATCCCTCTGCCAGTGAGCGGATCTGGGCTCTATGCAAGCCGCGATCACTTCGATAATCCAGTTGCTCCAGATTTGCCTGCAGCCGGAATCGGGCCTGCTTGATAAGGCGCTCGATCCGCCGCTGAGACCGATCCGTCAGCTCCTGCTCCAGCAGCAGGCTGAGTCGCTCTTCGAACCCGAGTTCCTGGTAGTGCCCGGGTTGCTGATGTTGCCTTTCCAGGGCATCCCGGATACCACTTAGTTTCAGCTCCCGAAGTTGCTGTTTGAGTTGTTCTGTCATCTTTGATCCTTAGTGATAGTAGCCTGAGCCACGGATATTGAGGTGAGTGAGCTCCGCCAGACGATCCGGCTGAGTTTCGGGCAGTGGCTGGCCATCCAGCCCCTTTTCCAGGATGGAGCGGATCCCTTTCTGATAGTAAACGCCCGTTCGGTCTGCTCGCTGGCAGGCCGCTTCTAAGCGGGGGCGTCCATATCGCTTTTCCAGGTTGAGGATCCCAAGGCTGGCCCGATATCCAAGCTCCGGGTGGGACTTTCGGTAGAGCAGCTGTTTGATCACCGCAAGCGTGGAGGGGCCTATCTCCTGAGCCCAGTTCAGAAAGCGTCCCGGGGTCCATTGCATCTGCTTTTGGTGTGCGACCGGCATATGATCGGGGTGGGTGGTTTGCCCTCCCTGCTGATAGCTGCGTGGATGTGTCGCGACACAGCGACCACCATGATAGATCCGTACCAGGTTGTCGCAGATATGCGCTTCAAGCTTGCGTTTGAGCAGGGTATAGGGAACCGAGTAGTAGTGCTTGTCGAGCTCGATGTGATAGTCGATATGAACCCGAACCGCCTTCACCCGGGTGAACTGATAGGGGTTTTGAGGCAGCGATTTGAGCACCGGTTTGTCTAGCAATTCAAACTGTGATTTACGGCTTCCCGGCAGCTTCTTGAACGGGCGATTGTTCAACTCGGTGAGCAGAGCCCCGATCCGCTGGTTTAGCTGAGCCAGACTGAAGAAGGTCTCATGGCGCAGTTTTGCCAGGATCCAGCGCTCAACGATCTGCACGCCCACCTCAGCCTTGGCTTTATCTTTGGGCTTGTAAGGACGGGCAGGAAGCACTGCAACACCATAGTGTGCAGCCAGCTGCTGATAGGTAGGATTGAGATCTGGCTCGTAGCGACACGCTCTACTGACTCCGCTTTTGAGATTATCCGGAACGATCATCTCTGGTACTCCCCCCAGAAATTCGAAGGCCCGTTTATGGCTCATCACCCAGTCTTCCAGCCCCTGACTCAAGGTTGCATCGGCGTAGGTGTAGCTGGATGCACCCATCACAGCGACAAAGATCTGAGCCCGACGCTCCTCCCCAGTCCTCGGATCCACGATGGGCACGGTTGGACCGCAGTAATCAACAAACAGTTTTTCACCGGCTTTATGGCTCTGACGCATTGAGGGAGACTGGCATTTACGCCACTCACGATAACGCATGCAGTAATGGTTATAGCTGTAGTGGTTCTTGGGATGTCGCTCAGCATACTCCTCCCACAGGAGTTGTAGCGTCATCCCTTTGCGTCTGAGCTCCTGATGGGCCACGGCCCAATCCGGCAGAGGAGGTGTCTGACGAACCGTGATCCGGGTCTCAAGGAACTCACGGCGCAGCCGCTCTTCATCCCACTCAGCAGGCAGAGGCCATTGGCATAGCCCCATCTGTTGGGCCCTTTTGCAGTAATTGGACACAGTCGACGGAGACACAGACAGGCTGCTTGCGATCTGGCGGTGACTCAGGCCGCCTTGGTACTTGAGTCTGAGGATCTCTTTGAGTTTTCGCATGGTGATATGCACCGTTGGCATGGCTGGCTCTCCGCTCGAGGTCAAACAGAGAGCATAGCCGGTTAAAAAAACACCTGCGAAACGGGAGTTGAAATGAATAACATTTCGGTCGGGACTGCATAATATTCATGCCGATCACCCAATAATATAAAACTCAAAAGTGATCGCCATCGATATTATTGAGCGATCGCGATCGATATTATTCAGTGATCGCTATCGATCTTATTGGGTGATCGCGATGGACCAAAAAACGCAGAAGTGATGACCATCGTCATCGCATTTCATCGCTTGGGCTTCCGAGACTTTAAATCCTATTATCTTCAGTTTGTCTGTAAGTACTGGAAAAGTGAGTTCCCCGGCCTGGTGAGTTACAGTCGGATGTTGAAATTGATGCAAGCGACCCTGATCCCTTTGTGCTCCTATCTCACCCACAGACAAGCAAAACCTACTGGGATTGCATTCGTCGACTCAACAAAACTTCAGGTTTGCCATAACCTTCGCATCCCTCGGCATCAAGTATTTGAAGGTGCAGCCAAGCGTGGCAAAGGAACCATGGGGTGGTTTTATGGATTTAAATTGCACCTTATTATCAATGATCAAGGTGGTGTTATCTCGGTCAAATTAACCCCAGCCAATGTTGATGACAGAACTCCTCTTCCTGAAATGTGCGAGCAGCTCTGGGGTTCACTCTATGGAGATAAAGGCTATATTTCAGGACCACTTGCAGAAGAGCTGGCAGACCAAGGGGTCACATTAATTACCAGCATCAGGAAGAATATGAAACCAAAGTTGATGCGGCTATGGGATAAGCTGATGCTTCGCAAACGCTTCATCATTGAAACCGTCTTTGATCAGCTGAAGAACATCTCTCAGATAGAACACTCACGGCATCGTAGCTGCGTCAGCTTTATGGTGAATCTCCTTGCTGGCCTCATTGCATATACCTTCCAGGAAAAGAAGCCGAGCATCCGAATGTCTCGGCTTGAAAAGGAAGCGCTTATGCAGATCTGAGGTTTATTACAGCTAAAGTTGGCGTGCAGTAGAAATCTAAAAGATCCGAGGGAGATAGCGATCTGGCCGAGTCTCCCAAGGCATTTACACTCAAGGTTGAGCTAAATACAGCGTACCGGCTTGGGGAGGCCGGCAATTTTAGTGGCCTGCTTGGCAGGTCCCTTTGGGAATAGCCGGTAAAGGTAACGGCTATTGCCTTTTTCTTCGCCGTACTCCTTACCCATAGCTTTGACCAGGGCGCGGATCGCCGGAGAGGAGTTGTACTCCAGATAGAAGCGGCGCACAAAGTGAATAACCTCCCAGTGATCTGAGGTTAGGCTGATCCCCTCCTGGGAAGCGATCTTCTCGGCAAGGGCCTCGCTCCACAACAGATGATCCAGCAGATAGCCCTGGGGATCGGTTGGGATCTCTTTTCCATCTATGTCTAACATGTGATAACTCTTGATTAGCCAAAGGGCGATCCTAGCGGCTTACCTCCATGGAGGCAAATTCAAGGTGTTCTGCCCCCAGGGTTTGGGCCAGCGCCAGGATCTTACGGGATTGATTTTCGATGAGCTGCAGCTGATAGCCGAATATATCCTGCTCGGTTTGAGACTGCTCAGCGATGATAGACTGGGTTTGGATCTGCTCTTGCTCGCCTGGATTGAGTGCCTGTACCGATGCCGCGGCTTGCTTGAGCATTATCTCGATACGATCTGCCTGGGCGCGTAGTAGCCCGGGGAGTGCTCGTGATTCAGGGTGAATGTGCACGGCCAGTGCGGCAATGTAGGAGAGCAGGGCATGGTTACTGACACTCAATCGGTAGCATAACTGAACCTCTTTCGGACAGGAGCCCGGTTCAATCAACATCTGTTGCCAGGCTTTGGCGACCTCGTTATCCGCCAGGTGGGCACGGTGGCTGCAGCTGTGCAGCCAGGCATTGCCATCGCGCATCACGGCGTGCAGATAACAGGCATTGGCGGTGAGGGAGTGACTGAGCAGCTTGGGGAGTTGACGCATTTGCCAGTCGGGCCATAGCAGGGTCACAACGGCAAAAGAGAGTAGCGAGCCGATGATGGTATCTGCGAGGCGCGGCAGCATGATCTGATAGCCTTCATTGCCCAGGATATTGAAGGCAAACACCACAAACAGGGTAATAAAGATCACCGCAATGCTGTAGTGGTTACGCAGTTGGGTGAAAAACAAAAAGGCACACAGGGCCATTATCACCAGCTGCAGCTGGATCGTCGGGGCGAAATAGAGCAGGGGAAGCCCGAGGATCAGACCGGTAACAGTACCACTCATGCGCTGCAGAAGCCGGGCTCGGGTAGCGCTATAACTGGGCTGGCAAACAAACAGGCAGGTCAGAAGGATCCAGTAGCCTTTCTCCAGATGGAACAGCTCAAGGATCCCGTATCCCGCCACCAGGCATAGTCCCATTCGAATGGCATGGCGAAACTGCAGAGAGTCGATGCTGAAATAGCGGCGGAGCAGCTTAAGAAGCGGCAGGGATGAGTCATGTGAGCGGATATCCCCCAGCTTGATCTCGAGTGGAGAGGTCTGCTCGCTTAGGGATTGGAATTGTTGCAGCCGCTGATTGATCTGCTCTAAGTTTCTCCAGAGTAACCGCAGGGGTTGATGCAGCTCACTAGGGTAGTCACCTTTTTGGTGGGCTAACTGGAGTTGATCGTCAAGTGCCGAAATTGCCCAGTTAAGGCCGGCAGAGTGTTGATAGGCCTGATGGGTCAGTATGGCGCGCCCCAGCTGATAGCAGGCTTCTCCCAGCTGGGTTAGGACTTCTTTAAAGCCAGCGATCAGGGCGGTTTTACTGGCCACTTCGTTGAGCCTGGCATAGGGATAATGGCTGGCAATTGCCCGCTCGTGGATCTCCAGCAACTTATTGTATTGCTCAATCAGAGCCAGAAACTCGGGATCGCGGCTTCGGCGCCGGCTTTTCAGGGTATCGAATAGCTCATGGCGGGCATGAACCAAAGGCACGTGCAGCTGGGCCAGGTTGTGGCGGATCTCCCGAACCTCCTGGGGCTCAATTGGGAAAAAACGGGATTTCTCACGCAGATAGTGGCTCAGGGTAAAGCAGAGCTGTGCCAGCTGTTCATGAACTGTCTTGTGAGGGAAAAACCACAACCAGAGTAGTGAGATCAATCCATACCAGAGCGCACCACTGGTCAGAAACAGCGGTTGAAACCATAGGTTAGGGGTTGTATGCATCCCAAGCATGGTATAGATGGCAACCAGCAGGGCGGCCAGAGAGATAGAGGCATAGCGTTTGCCCAGGGCACTCACCATCACAAAAATAAAGGTTGAGCTGAAAATGCCGAGCCCAAACAACCAGGGGTAGGGTTTAAGCAGCTCCACTGAAAAAGTGGCGAGCAGGAAGCAGCCAATGGTCATCGCCAGGTTTTTCAATCTCCCGCGAATGCTGCTATCGGTTTCGGCAATCGCGCCCGCAACAACTCCCAGGGAGAGAACAACAGATTCATTAAAGTGGCCGAATAGCAGGCCAGGGATCAGCACCCCAGCCAGTGCGATGAGTGATTTGAAAGCGAAAAATAACTGACTGTCCGTGACGGTACGACGAATGAGATGCTGCAGGGACAAGGGCGTCAACAACCGAGTAGCCAAATAATCGCCCATTATAGAGTAAATTGGTGATGAGAAAACCTATCTTAAAGAGATTCAGTCAGAACCTAAGCATTTTTCAAGTCGTTACCCTGCCCGTATAGGGCCTTGTCATTGTGGAACCATGTCACTTGATCTCCCTTGGCTAATCGCGGGGGATCCTGGGTGTGCTCGCTCAGCAGGCTGAAGGCTTCATTGGATAAGGTTACTGGCGGTCTCCAAATATCTGTCATCATCTTCAATGGAAGGCAAGTCTGATCCGCTCGGTATTTCCAGCTCAGAGCGAAGTAACAGATCCTATCCGGAAAATGTCTCCCTGAATGGCTTCAATGATCGAGCCTTCGTTAAAAATATGCAGTGTTTTATCCACGTTATCGGGGTGAATATCCTCATAGCGCTCTTGATAGCGATCAAGAGTCACTCCGTGGGTATGGGAGCTCAAAGAGTTGGTCTCATCAAATGGGTTGTGGTAGAGCACCACTTTCAGCTGGTTATTTACCTCGGACAGAGACGGGTTGTTATAATCTGTCACGGCTCCAATGATAAAGCAGCTCACATTGTGAAATGTCATCTTGGGCTCTGAGTAGTAAATATCCCGGTTCTCAAAAATATTTTCATTATAGACCGGGGCCTTAGCGATGTAGGCGGCGCAGAGCTCTTTAAACTGGACCGTCGCGGCAAACAGCAGTGGCTGATTGAACTCCCGGTATAGCTTTTCAATATAGTCAGCATAAGGCAGAGCCAGATCATAGCCGATGAATTTACTGCATGGCGTCTCGCCCTGAGGGAGCAGAAAACAGCCGGAGGATTGAAACTCCTGTCCCGAGATAGTGGATAGATACTCCTGACTATGCTTATCGGTTGAAGCCGTATAGCACCAGCCGTTGACGAGAACCGACTCACCCATGCTATCGATGCCGCAAGGGGTTGCGACTTCAAATCCGAATTGATAGTCCGATGCCTTGAAGGTTTGGTTGATAAGCCTGGGCTGGATAATACCGGCAATCACATCTTCGACACTGCCGATGACCTTAAATGCGCTGCTGGCGCTGTTTTTATGGCTGAATACAAGGTTCATAATGGGCTCCCTTGATCTTTGTCCCCCATTTGGCGGGGGACTTAGAGGAAATAATCTATTGAATACACTCAGGATCGATGGCTGAGATAAACAGATCTTCGTTATCGCTATAGTCGATATTGACATCAATAATCACAGGCTTATCTCCCACCTCTTTTTCAAGAAGCGGGGTCAGCTCTTCGGGTGAAGAAACCTGATAACCTTCGGCTCCAAAACTCTTAGCAAACATCGGGATATCTACTCTTCCAAGCTCAACAGCTGCTTCCCGGTTGTACTTGAGCAGCTGCTGCTCTTTGACCATATTGTATGTACCGTCGGTCCAGACAATATGCTTGATATTGATGTTCTCCCGAACCGCAGTTTCAAGCTCCATCGCCGAAAACAGGAAGCCACCGTCACCCGAGATTGAGATCACCTTTTTGTATGGAAAAGCTAACTTACCAGCCATCGCCCAGGGGAGTCCGACGCCCAGGGTTTGTTGGCCATTGCTGAACAGCAGCTGCCGGGGATTGTGAGTAAAGACATAGCGGGCCAGCCACATATAGACGGTGCCTATATCGCAGCAGACAATAGTCTCATCATCGATGATCCTGGATAGCTCATAGCAAAAGCGCAGGGGATGAACCGTCCCTGGCTTGCCGAGCTTTGAGCTGCCCGCAGAGATGGTGCTATTGAGCTGAGCTCTGAGCTCGGGATGATCGTTATGGTGGTTGATTTCACATACGGCGGTCAGCAGACGGATATTTTCATCGATATCCCCCAGTAGCTCGAATTTGGGTTGATATGCTTCCCGGATATTCGCAGGCTTATAATCGATATGGATAATTGAGCTGTTGGTATTAAGATTCCAGATCTCGGGATCATACTCAACCGGATTGAATCCGATGGAGACCACCACATCCGCGCCCTCAAGTAACATATCACCGGGCTGGTTTTTAAACAGGCCGACCCGACCATAGAAATATTGAAGCAACTCTTTGGGGATAACTCCTGCGCCCTGGTAGGTGGCAACCACCGGAACCCTGTGTTTTTTTACAAATTCGCAGATGGCTTTGGCATTAGCATCCCGTGATGCTTCCTGCCCCAGTAGCAGAACCGGGTTTTTTGACTCAGCAAGAACCCGGAATACACTGGCGATATCCGACTCCTTGGCCCGGCCACAGGAGAGGGTCGGACGGCGAATGCATGGGTATTCCCGGTTGAGAACTGCTGTAGAAATATTCTGGGGGACGCTGATGAAGCATGCGCCTGAGTAGGCTGACTCCGCGACTCTGAAGGCATTGGAGATCACCTCAGGAATATTTTCGACCGAGGTGATTTCCGATGACATTTTGGTCACAGGTGTCATCAGGCCGATGTTGTCGGTGTTCTGATGAGACTCCTTGTGCATCATATCCAGGGAAACATTGCCGCCAATCGCTACAATCGGATCCCCTTCGGTGGTGGCTGTTAGAAGCCCGGTACATAGATTCGCAACGCCAGGTCCGGATGTGACCAGAACGACCCCGGGTTTACCGGTCAGGCGTCCGTATGCAGCAGCCATAAATGCGGCATTTTGCTCGTGGCGACAGAGAATAACCTTGATCCTGGAGTCAAGCAGCGCATCAAAAATTGCGTCTACCTTTGCTCCGGGGATCCCGAAGACATACTCAACATTTTCAAACTCTAAGCATTCGACGATAAGTTTGGCTGCACCTTTTTGCATAGATCCTCCGCTGATAATACAGAAAGCCGTCTTAGTGATGATTTTAATTTTGCAATGATGTCATTTTGACGCATCTGAAGGGGGGTTGTATAGTGGTAAATTGGTAATACCAATTGTGATTTTCAGCAGTTTGCTGGGCAAAAGTAGAGGAGCTACCGGCTCAATGCTGAAAAATAATTTAAAATTTTTTTTTCAGCACAAGTGGTAAGTCCAATAGACCATTATTTATTGACTGGAGGGATCTGTGGCTCTCCTTGAGGGGGAGAGGGCAGTAGTGCATCGCCTGTCGGGGTATCAGGGCTGCCGGGAGATCATCAGAGAGTAAGGGGATAGTCACATCGGTATAAATGTGAAGTGAACCGGAGTAGCCCGGGATTTTGGTGGCTTGAGGGAGGCAGGGGAAAATCAAGCAGGGGGCATAGTGGCCCCCTGCTTGAGAGATTAGTTGCGGCTGGAGCCGGAGATAATGCTCAGCAGGCTCAGGAAGATATTGTACAAAGAGACATACAGGGTCAGGGTTGCAGAGATATAGCTGCGCTCACCGCCATGGATAATCTCACTGGTCTTGTACAGGATGATCCCTGAAGAGAACAGGATAAACAGGGCACTCAGCATCATCTGGAACGCTGGCAGGTGGATGAAGAAACTGGCGATCATGGCGACAACCAGGATCCAGAAACCCGTCACTAGCATGCCGCCCATGAACGACATATCTTTCCCTGTCATCAGCACATAGGCTGAAAGTGCCAGGAAGGTCATGGCAGTGCCTCCAAGGGCCAGCATCACCATCTCGGTGCCGCCGTTCTGGAAGTACATGTTCAAAATCGGGCCGAGTACATACCCCATGAAGCCGGTAAAGGCAAAGATGCACAGCAGTCCTGCACTACGATTTTGATTGCGCACCGTCAGAAACATCAGGCCATACATACCGACCAGGGTGATCAGCAGCCCCGGGGACGGCAGGTTCAGCATGATGGTGACAGCTGACACCGCGGCCGAGAACAGTAAGGTGATCGACAGCAGCAGGTAGGTGTTGCGTAGCACCTGGTTGGTGCTTAAAGCACTACTCATGGGTGCGGTGCGGATCGGTTGTTGATGCATTCGCCTCTCCTAAAGGTGTGGTTATCCGTTGTTGTAACCGAGACAGCAATATATCACTTTAAAGTGGGGATGTTGGAGCACTTTTTCAAGGTGCGTCCCTGTATCTGCTCGTACTTATCAATCAGCTATGGGAGTTTCTCTTATATGATGACAAATTATCTTAAGATTAGCCTGAATAGAGGCTGATCGGTGAGGATATTTGATTAAACTCACTACGGTTTGTCGGGGTTTTATCCAATCGATGCCTGAGATTAAAAAAAAGATTTACATGCTCAGGTGAGCTCTATAGACTTCACCGCGCTCTCAACGAGACACCGTTTTATCTGTGGAGGGGTGGCTGAGCGGTTGAAAGCACCGGTCTTGAAAACCGGCGTGGGTTAATAGCCCACCGTGGGTTCAAATCCCACCCCCTCCGCCATCTCCTTTCTTCGTGTCTCGCAATTTTGTATTCTGAATCATCACCTCTTGAGATGAAAACCATGACAGCGTCCATGCCACTGCCCATTGTTGCCCTTGAGCCTGAGTTTGTTCTCATCAATAAGCCTCCGGGGATCGGTTTTCATGATGAATCCGGGGAGCCGGGCGTGGTGACCCTGATGCGCCAACAGCTGGGGGAGCCCCTGCTGCCTGTCCATCGACTCGACAAGGTCACCTCTGGCTTGTTACTGCTTGCCCGAAACCCCGAGAGCTGTCGTCAGCTCTGCGAACTGTTTGCTGAGCATCAGATGGCCAAATTTTATCTGGCATTATCCGATCGTAAGCCGAAGAAAAAGCAGGGGACGGTCGCAGGAGATATGGTGAAAGCAAGGCGCGGAAGTTGGAAGCTGTTGCACAGTCGTAACCAGGCTGCGGTCACCCGCTTTATCAGTCACTCAATCGATGAGGGGATGCGGGCATTTCTACTGCGGCCCCAGACCGGCAAGACCCATCAGATCCGGGTTGCCCTCAAGAGCCTAGGGTCACCGATTTTGGGAGATTCTCTCTACTCCGGTTCTTCGGGGGATCGCTGCTATCTTCATGCCTGGGCCCTGGCTTTTACTCTCAATGGCCGGGATTATTGTTATCAGGTGAATCCTCCTGCGGGAGAGCTGTTTTCATCGACCCACCTTGCGACTCTGCCTGCCAACTGGCTGACCCCCTGGCAGTTAAAATGGCCGGGTAGCAAGTAGCCGAGTGTTCATTTTGTGAGCCGGAAGATTGGTGATCGCCAGCAAACAGAGTAAGCTGGCGATAGACTCGTCAAGGAGCCACGTATGGATACAGCTCTTCACCACATCCTGAATCGCTTCAAGCGCCTGCGACATATTCGCCGGGCCAATAAGTCCAGGGCTGAGGCCCCTCCCTTTTGTGATATAACCAGCCGGCAAGGGCCAGCCGTTACCCTGGATGGTCGAACCATCCGGGTCTGTGTGAACCTGAGTACCGCGGCCCATGCCCAGGATGCCATCGCCAGTGGTGCGGATGGGGTCGGGTTGTTTAAAACCGAGTTTCTGTTTATGGCTCGGGCAGAGGAGCCCACCGAGCAGGAGCAGATGCTGGAGTATGCCCGGGCCTATGAGGCGATTGGGGATCGTCCCCTGATCGTTCGGGTTCTGGATGTGGGGGGAGATAAGATGCTGCCCTATCTCGACTCGCTGCATGAGAATAATCCTTTTCTGGGGGTTCGCGGCATCCGTTATGGCCTTAAACATCCTCAATTACTGGCAACACAGTTGCGAGCCCTGCTAAGGGCCGCAGGCTCAAAACGTTGTTATCTGATGTTTCCTTTGGTCACAGATTACAGCGAGTGGCAGGAGGCCAGGGCCCTGTGTTTTGATGTCTGGGAGGGGTTGCGAGATGAGGGCGTCGCCTTGGGATCTCTGAGGCTAGGGATGATGATCGAGGTGCCGTCGGCAGCTCTGATGGCTCAGCACTTTGCCCCAGAGGTCGATTTTTTCAGCATTGGAACCAATGATCTGACCCAGTTTGTATTGGCTTCCGAGCGGGATCATCCTGAGCTTTCCAGTAAATCGGACGCGTTGCATCCGGCGGTGCTTCGCTTGATCCAGATGTCGGTCCAGGCTGCACATCAGCACGGCAAGTGGGTGAGTTTAAGTGGAGTTCTGGCCGCGGACGAACAGGCGACCCCATTTTTACTTGGACTGGGTATTGATGAGCTCTCTGTTCCCTTGAATGCGATGGCCAAAGTAAAAAACAGGGTACGAACCCTGACCATTAGCCAGTGTGAGAAGCTGGCCGAGCAGGCTTTGCAACAAAAAAGCGCCCGCGAGGTGCGGGCGCTGCTTAAGAGTTAAGCCAGGGTGGGTGCCCATTGAACTAGCGAGTGCTGGTTAAAGTCTCTCCCTGACTAGTCAGGACCGAGATGTGCGGCATACTGGTGTACAAACGCGCCTCTAGCGGGTTTGTCGCACGCTGGACATTCAGGCTCAATTGCTGATCCCCCTGGCGTTCAAACTCAAGAACCACGGGGTGTGAATTGATCTGAATGTTCTTGTAGCTGGTTTGGTAGGTGTCCTGATACTGGACAACCATCTGGTTTACTCCCTCCCTGAGATCGGCTGCAGTGCCGTTGGCGATGCCATTGATTGAGATCACCCGGATATTGGATGGAATGGACAGGGCGAGTTGCTCTGGCGTTGCTGCATTCATCAGATCATCGGCAACACTACTGTTAAAGGCGATCGACTGACCCGTCATCTGGTTATCTATGCTGATCGACGGTGCCAGCTTAAACTGCCTGGCTTCTATCGGGTTATTCGGATCTCGTACATTGAGGTTGATCTTATCACCCGCTGTAACCTCAAAGGTGACGAGGACCGGCTCAGAATAGATACGCTGAGTCTCTTCACCGCTTTGAATATAATCCCCCTGGTAAGTAATCACCATCTGGTTACTGCCCGGCCTGAGAGTTCGGATCACCTGGCTGGAGTCAGCACTCACCCCGTTCAGCGAAATGAGTCGGATGTTATTTGGCAGGGTCACCACACTGTCTTTTATCTGCATCGAATCAGCCTGACCAAGATCGAAGGCAACCGAACTTTGGCTGGCATCATCCATCAGAGTGATGCGTGGCATCACGTTGAGGTTAAATTCGCTCAGCGCTTTGCCGCTGTGGGCCCCAAGGCTAAGGTTTTGTCCATCCCTAATATCAAACCTGATGGTAAAAGGCTCCGAGCGCAGCAGACGATCCCTGTTGCCGTGGTACTGCCGCTCCTGATACTGAACCAATAGCGTATGCTTTCCGGATGACAACGCCTGCCAACCTGTGGATTGTTTGGCGAAGTGACCATCGATGGCATGAACTTTTAGATCATTGGGAACAAAAACACCGGTCTGTGCTGCCATTGCACCAAAACTGCCAACAGAGAGGGCGGTTGCGATTGAGAGGGTTATGAGTTTGAGTTTCATGGCGATTCTCCTGATTTTTTTCTCCATGGATGCCGTACTCATGAGATGTCGATTAAAAGTGACCTGATTCATGGCTTATTGTTCGGCATGTGCTTAAAAGACCGGAGGGCAGGAGTTAATATTTCAATATGATATTTAAAATCAATATCATCTAGAGTGTAATCACATGATATTAAAGGTAATGTTTTTAGGTTTTTACGTGGCTTCGGGCGAAAGGGCCCGCCTGAGGCGGGGCCCATGTTCAGGTGAGTCGTAGCTATCAGGCCTGCTGTACCAGGCTGAGCTCCTCGACATACTGGCGGGTTTGGGCCGAACTCAGCTTAAACCGAATGGCTATTGCGGTCACCAGTAGGCAAAACAGCGCGATGATCCAAAAGCTGTCGGCAAAATTGATCACGCCCATCCCTTTGCCAAATGGCCCGAGCCAGGAGATAAGGGTGATCCCGGCAAAGTAGACCCAGATCCAGGCGGATTCACGCAGTGCCAGCGGATAGCGTTCTGCTTTGGGAGTAAACTTGCGGTAGACAAATAGCACCAGCAAGCCAATGACTAAGGCAATGCCCAGTTTGGAGAGAATGCTCCAACCGGTCCAGAGGGTAAACAGGGTGCAGATATAAAAGGCGACAAAGGCCCACAGCTTGCCAAATGGGAGCTTGAAGGGGCGGGATTGCTCCGGGAGTTGTTCACGCAGGGCGATCAGGGTGATGGGGCCGATGGAGTAGGTAATCGCCATCAGCGAGGTAAGAAATGCCATCATCTGTTGCCAGCCCGGAAGGGGAGCGAAGCACAGCATACCAATCACAAAGTTGACTAGGATCGCCAACCATGGATTTCCTTGGCGGGTCATCACCGACAGAATCTTTGGCAGATAGCGACTCTGAGCCATGCCGTAAAGCAGTCGTGCCGAGCCGTTCATATAGATGAGAGCGGCGGCAAGGGGTCCGATCACGGCACCCACATACAGGAGTGGGATCATCCAGTGTTGGCGATCCTGATCCAGGATCCCGGTGAGTGGACTGGAGGCGTGTGAAAAGCTTAAGTGCTCCCAGCCATCAAGAATGTTGCCCGGGTGAAGGGAAGTGAGAAACGAGGTCTGCAAAAAGAGATAGATCACCATGCACAGACCGATGGAGCCGATGATGGCAATTGGCATGGCTCGCCGCGGATTCTTCGCTTCCCCCGCCATTTCACAGGCTTGCTTAAAGCCGTTAAAGGAGAAGACCACTCCACCGGTGGCAATTGCCGTCAGGATCCCCTCCAGTCCCAGGGGGCAAAGCTGGAATGAGCCGAATGGATGATTTTTCCCGGCTGGTAGGTATAGGCCAGGATCACCAGTGAGATAAAAACCGGGATGATGATCTTGAGGATGGTCAGAAAGTTATTGGAGCGGATCAGCCAGCGCAGCGAATAGATGTTCAGGGCGCTCATCAGAACCATCAATACCGCCGCGGCCAGGTATCCATGGAGTGTTAATCCACCATCGATTTTTAGCAGGCCGGGGAAGAAATAGTTGGCGTACTGCAATACTCCCTGGACCTCAATCGGTGCCAGGGAGACATAGGAGAGAAAGATAATCCAGGAGAACAGGAATCCGACCAGGGTGCCGTGGGTAAATTGGGGGATCCGGGTACTGGAGCCTGTGATGGGCAGCATGGTGGTCAGCTCGGCAAACACGAAAGCGACAAACATGATCAAAAAGCCGCCGATCACCCAGGAGAGAATAGCGGCAGGTCCGGCAAATTTAGCTGTGTTATAGGCGGCAAAAAGCCAGCCGGATCCCAGAATGGCGGTGACCGAGGCGAATAACAGCGCCGGGGCCGATAGGGTTCGTTGATTCATTGAAGGCTCCAGGTAATTTTATTTTTATAAAGGCTTGGATGTAAGAGGTCAGAGGTTGACGTCATGGAGATGTTAATTTACAAGTGCGTCCTGTTGCAAAAAATTAACATTCATCTGTGATCTCTATCTAAAATATTGTTTTTGTTTGGAAAAGCTAAAGAGTAAACGAGCCATCGCCTTTTAGACGGAACTTAAGGCTGGTACGGGTCGGAAGATTCTTGGCCGGGAGTTTGCCTCACGGACCGGATGGGGTATTAGAAAGTTTGTAGATGAAACTCGAGGTGTAAATAGTCGGGGATGCGCAGGGGGCATGGCTGCCGCGGGGGCAGCCATGAGAAAATAACGGTTACAGGGAGCTGGCGGTCTGGAGCTGTGGGCGAGCGCGGTAGCGACTGACAGCGTATCCGAGAAGGACCAGAAACGCCTGGCTGAGCATCACCAGAGTGACGGCCTGCATTCCATCACTGGCAAGCCAGGAGACCAGAGCACTCATCAGGAAGCTCAGCATGGTCTGCAGAAAATTCAGCAAGCCGGAGGCGGTGGCCGCACAGTTTTTAAATTCACCCAGGGCCTGGTTGATGACGATCGGATACAGGGCACTGTTGGCGACCGCAATCAGGCAAAATGGCAGCAGCAGCGGCCAGATGGTGGTGGGGCGGTAGAAGCAGGCGATCCCAGTCATCAGCAGCACCCCCAGCACAAACAGGCCTAAGAACCAGGGAACCAGCTTATGCCCGGGGATCTTGGTCAGCAGGGCCCGGCAGGCATAACCACCGGCAACAAAGGCGATGGTTTGCGGCAGGTAGCTCAGGCCGATGGCCGAGGCGGAGTAACCCAGCTCTGTCATGATAAAGGGAGAGCCGGTGAGCCAGGCAAAAAAAGTGGCGGCACAGGCTGCAAAGATCAGGGTATTACCATTGAATTGTGCTGAGCTCAGGATCTGGCGGTAGTCCAGCTTCATCTGTTTCCAGCCACTGAGCTTGTCCTGTGCGGGAATCTCAGGGCGCTTATCGGTCTGGCGCAGGCTAAAGGCAACCAGAACTAAACCAATGATCATCAGCACCAGAAAGATACTCTGCCATCCCAGGTGATGATTCAGCACCGCGCCAGCCAGGGGAGCCAGGGCCGGTGAGAGGGCGACCAGCGGCATGATGGTGGCAAACAGCCGCTCACTTAGGGGAGACTCATAGCGATCGATGATAATCGCCTGCCAGATCACCGATGCGGCGCAGGCGCCAATCGCCTGAAACAGGCGGCTGGTCATCAGCAGATAGATATTGGGGGCATAGGCACAGCCCAAAGAGGCGATGATAAAGATAAACAGACCAACACAGAGCATGCGGATCCGCCCAAAGCGATCCGACAGGGGGCCGTAAGCCAACTGGCCGATCGCCATTCCCAGCAGGAAGATACTCAGGGTCCACCCAATCTGACTGGTGCCGGTAGAAAATTGCTGCTGCATGCTGGCAAAGGCAGGCAGATACATGTCAGTGGCCAGGAAGCTCAGCATGCTCAATCCCGACAGCCATACAATAATCCCCAGGCTGATGCGCGTTTTCATTTTATTATCCTTCAAGGGTCAAATATCTCTCTGCGGGGCAGTATAAGTGGTTAATTTGGCCGTGGAGCGCTAATATTTGTCAGTTGTGTTTAAAATTTTTGAAAGCATATGTTCTCACGCAATGATTTAAGAGTGATTGATACGGTCGCACGCTGCGGAAGCTTCACGGCTGCGGCCCAGGAGCTGCATCGGGTTCCCAGCGCCGTCAGTTATACGGTCCGTCAGGTTGAGCAACAACTGGCAGTAAAACTGTTTGAGCGTCAATCAAAGAGTGTTTCTCTCACCGCTGCCGGCGAATATTTTGTTCAGGAAGCCCGGTTGATCCTCAAGCAGATGAACGCCATCCGTCATCAGACCCAGCGCGTCGCCCATGGCTGGCAACAAAGCTTGAGTGTGGCGCTGGATAATGTGGTCCGCTCGGAGAGGGTCAGCACCCTGGTTCGCGACTTCTACCAGGCTTACCCGGATGTTGAGCTTTTGATCAGCATGGAAGTCTATAACGGCGTTTGGGAGGCCCTGGCCGATAACCGCGCCGATATCGCCATCGGAGCGACTATGGCGATCCCGGTCGGGGGAGGGGTGAGTTATCGGGAGATGGGTCGGCTCGACTGGAGCTTTGTGGTGAGCCCCACCCATCCACTGGCTTTCTATCAGCGGCCACTGCGAGATGAGGAGGTTCGCGAATACCCCTCTATCACCCTGGAGGATACCTCCCGCTATCTGCCCAAGCGAACAACCTGGTTACTGGATAATCAGCGTCGATTAGTGGTTCCTAACTGGCACTGTGCCATCGACTGCTTTTGCGCAGGTCTTGGGATCGGCGTCATGCCTAAACATATCGCTGAGCCATTGATCCGCCGTGGTGAGCTGATTGAGAAAACTCTGGAAAACCCTCGCTCAGCCAGCCATTGCTGTGTTGGTTGGCACGCCGAGCGAACCTCTCCTCCGCTGGAGTGGCTACTCGAATACCTTGGGGATCCCCATAAGTTACAGCAGCAGTGGCTTCGTTAGTCCTGGAGTGCCTCTCTTGCAATGACTCTCCCGAGGCTGGTGAAATTGCCGGCTGAGATTAATAGCTCAACACAAAGAGGCGGGCGATGTCGTAGGGATGAACCCAGGGAGCAATAAGCCGATAATTTATAGTCAATTGGCACCAAAACTTACTATATTGGTAGATAGGGTGCCACCGCCAGTGATTCGCGATTGAGTCATGGGCAGACAGGTGCAATGAGGGTGAGCAGAGCGGGAACTCGAATGAACAAAAAAATATCCACTGTATTGGCGGGACTGATGATTTCGCCTCTTTCTTTGGCGGTACAGGCACAAGAGCCGGTTACACAAACCTCAGCAACCAATGCTCAGCTTGTAAAACAGCAAGCTGAAACCATCAGGACCCAGGTAGCGCAGTTACAGCAGCAGGCTCAGCAGCTCGCGGCTCAGAAGGAGCAACTGGATAAGCTGCAAGCACTACTGGTGCAGAGCAAACAGCCTGTATCCCACAGCGAGCCTGAGCATGCTCAGGCGCTGCAGAAGAAATCAGAGCAGATAGCTAAGGCCCAGGAAAATCTTGATCAGCAGCAGGACAAGATTGAGCAGAGCAAGCGGGACCTGGTATTCAGACCCTATAAACCCAGCTACTTCCTGCCGTTCTATTACACCCAGATGCCGCAGCAGACCGGGGTGAGTGAGGAGCTCAATAAGCGCCAGGAGATAAAGTTCCAGTTTAGCTTCCAGACTCCTCTGTGGGAAAACATTCTGGGAAGCAACTTCTCCTGGGACTTTGCCTACACCCAGCTTTCCTACTGGCAGGCTTATGCAGAATCCGCGTTTTTCCGCGAGACCAACTATGAGCCTGAGATGTTTGTTCGCTATGACTTCAAAGATGAGAAGCCCTTCTACATCGACAGTATTCGCTCAGGCTTTGTCCACCAATCCAATGGCCGGGGAGGGGATCTGGAGCGAAGCTGGAACCGGGTGTATGCCAATGTTAACTTCCAGTTTAATGATCACTGGGAGCTGCAGCTTGAGCCCTGGGTTCGCCTCCATGGCTTCATGGAGAGTCGGGACTATAACCCGGATATCTATGACTACCTGGGACACGGGCAGTTTATTATCGACTATAAGGTCCATGGTAATACTTTCTCCCTTATCTCTAGAAATAACCTGGAGAGCGGCTTTAGCAAGGGCTCGACCCAGTTGTCCTGGAGCTTCCCCATCTATGAGCATCTGCATGGATATGTGCAGCTGTTCACCGGTTATGGCCAGAGCCTGATTGAATATAACCACTATACCAATAGTGCGGGGATCGGCTTTAGCTTCACCGATTGGTAAAAGATTACAGGCAGCAGGGTGACGGGAGTGATCGCAGGTCACTCCCGTTCGTCATCTCATTATTGTAACCCGATCACAAATTCATCTGCCATTTCGCCAGTTGTTTCACCAGCTCCAACATCTTTCCTGTATACGTGCCATATGCCTGATCTTTGGCTATGGTGTGGGGGGCTAATACCAATCATGGAAGAAGGGGAATCAGCTTATTCTGATAATCCATGAGTCATTTGCGCCACGCAGCAAGTACATCCTGTATGCTCGATGCCAGCATCCATGCTGACAACGGGCTAAATGACTCACAGATTATCTAAATAGGAATTAGCTGCATCCTGATCACTTAACTACTGAGGTGGGTACAATTAATCCGGTCGACGCAGGAATTATGCCATTTTTATGAGTGTTTACTCCTAAAACTTATAGGATCAATGATCTATTGTTACAGTGGGATCAGGGTCTATTTTTTGATATTTAGTGAGTGTTTTTCAAAGAATAATAAGAGAATCTAATGCGGTCGCAGTTATAAATCTCTCGTTCAACACTCTATATGGTCATGAATCCAATCCAGTTACTGAAGTTGTGAATAATCAATAAAATATTCAGTTGAATATTCACTTGGTTTCTCAGAGATAACTCTCTTCAATATCCATGCCCGGCGTGTAAGGGTATTCATTCCAAAGTTTTTAAACTTTGGAGGGAGTTCTATTGTCCGGGGAATTATACAGGGGTGGAGGCATGGCCTTTTTGCTATCACAGAGGTAGTTAATATGTCTATGGAAAAAGACCAGTCAATCGAGCTGGATCTCCCGGTTCAGGATGGCGTTGCGGATAACAGAAGCAGGATTCCTCATACCAAATGGCAGTCTCAGGATACGGTATGGATGCTGGGCCTTTACGGGACAGCGATTGGGGCAGGGGTGCTGTTTCTGCCGATCGATGCCGGACTTGGAGGCTTGTGGCCCCTGCTCACCATGCTGATCCTGGCCTTTCCCATGACCTATCTCTCTCACAGGGCCTTATGTCGTTTTGTGCTCTCGGGCTCTTCGGCAAAAGATGATATTACCGAGGTGGTCGAGGAGCATTTTGGTAAGTTCTCTGGGCGTGTCATCACCCTGCTGTACTTTTTTGCAATCTGGCCCCTATTGTTGATGTATGCGGTAGCGATCACCAATACCACTGAGAGTTTTATCGTGCATCAGCTTGGATTTACGGCCCCCCAAGAGCCCTGCTATCGCTGGTATTGATTTTAATGTTGATGAGCATAGTTCGCTTTGGTCAGGATATTATGGTCAAAGCGATGAGTATTTTGGTTTATCCCTTTGTCACCGTGCTTATTCTGCTCTCTTTGTATCTGATCCCCCACTGGAGCACGGCACTGTTTCATCAAACTACTGCCAGTGTTGAGGCCAGTGGTGGCCATGGGTTTATGATGGCGATGTGGCTGATTATCCCGGTGATGGTATTTTCATTTAATCACTCGCCAATTATCTCAACTTTTGCGGTCACTCAGAAACAAAAATATGGTGAGTATGCAGACAAGAAGTGCTGCCGGATCATGAAGTTCAGCCACCTGATGATGGTGGCGACCGTGATGTTCTTCGCCTTTAGCTGTGTGCTCAGCCTCTCTCCGGCAAATCTGCTGGAAGCAAAACAGCAAAATATTCCGATCCTTTCCTATCTGGCAAATCATTTTAATACCCCCCTGCTTGCATACGCGGCTCCTATCGTTGCCTTTGTTGCTATTTGTAAATCTTTTCTGGGTCACTATATGGGAGCCAGTGAAGGGCTGCATGGCATCCTGGTGAAATATATGCGAGCAAAAAATAAAACCATTCATGAAAAGGGCTTGCAGCAATCGATCGTTATTTTTATGTTGATCAGTTGCTGGCTGGTGGCAACGATCAACCCCAGTATTCTGGGAATGATCGAGATGTTGGGAGGCCCCGTCATCGCCATGTTGCTGTTTATCATGCCCATGTATGCGATTCATCGGGTGCCGGCACTGAAAAAGTTCAGAGGCACAGTAGCCAATGTTTTTGTCACTCTGATTGGGCTGGTGGCAATCTCGGCGATTTTGTTCTCACTCTTCTCATCCTGAAAACCGCTTTGTAGTTGCACATGGTGAGCCTTGCCCTTAAGAGGCTCATCATGGTGTGAATTTTTATGTATTCGTGGCGTTCAATCGGCGCGGCATTATCAGATCCTTTTTAATCTGTCGAAACCCTGTCTTATTAAACAAGATGCGATCTGCTTCACACACTCAGTTCTCTGAGTGGAAGAAAATAGCTATGGTTTACCTTGTGTTCATTTTTGCAACAGGGAGGCATAGATGGATTCAAATCACATAAGACTGGGCGATCTGTTAAATCACCAGCACCCTCTGCTTGGCTGGCTCTATGGCCATCCGTTTTTAAGCTTTTTCTGCTTGGTGATCCTGGGGGCTCTGATCTACACCTTGTGGCCGAGTCGCCATCACAAATAAGAGTCGCGGGGCGTAAGCCTCATCAGGATTACAACCAAGCTTCCACTTCATGCTAGGATGGCAGGGAGTACAAATGGAATGAAGGGCAGGTGACGGATGAGGGATACTGAGATACGTTTAAGGCCGCTGGAGCGGGAGGATCTGTATTACGTCCATAAACTGGACAACAATGCCAGCATCATGCGCTACTGGTTTGAAGAGCCCTATGAAGCTTTTGTTGAGCTCAGCGATCTCTACGATAAACATATCCATGATCAGAGTGAGCGGCGCTTTATCATCGAGCACCAGCAAGAGAAGCTGGGCTTGGTTGAGCTGGTTGAGATCAATCACATCCACCGGCGGGCTGAGTTTCAGATCATCCTAGAGCCAAGGCATCAGGGAATGGGCTATGCAACCATAGCGACGCGCCTGGCTATCGACTACGCCTTCTCGGTATTGAACCTCCACAAGCTTTACCTCATCGTCGATGAAGAGAATAAGAAGGCGATCCATATCTATACCAAGGTTGGGTTTGTGTTTGAGGGAGCCCTCAAAGACGAGTTTTTTATCAACGGCCGCTACCGAACGACCCACAGGATGTGTATCTTCCAGGAGGACTATTTCAACTGGCGTCTTAAGCAGCATGCCGAACGTCAGCCTGAGCTTATTCCGGAGAGCCAGGCCTGAGTGTTCATTAAATAGCAGCGAGCTACCCGCTTGCTCCTGAATCATTGCCCCCCATGATGGGTATATTTCCAGCCCACAGGATTTCCTGCCTGTAATTTAGCTGAGTGAATCAAGCAGATTAGATGAGAGATGTCACAGATCACCGAAGATGAACTTGTTCGCCGTTGCCGCAGCAACAAGCGCCTGGTCTCACTGAGACAGCTGTTTTTTGATCCCGAGCGTCAGCTGGACTCAGGGTTTTGGCAGGAGTTGCTAAGGCCCCACAATGAATACCATTTTTATCACTCACTGAGGTACTACGCTCATCAGGAGGATCAGTATGGTAATACCCTGATGCACCTGCTGGCTTTGCTGGGACGCCTGGAGCTTTTGCCGGTGGCCCTTGAGCTTAACTTCAAGTTAGCATCCAGACGTAATGCGTTTGGACAAAGCTTTCTGCACTTTGCACTATTGCATTCCCAGCCGATGCAACCTGAGCTGTGGGGGCTTTCCGGGAACAGTTTTTTTGCCGACCAGCATGGCTTTACCCCGTTTCATATCGCAGCAGAGTCAGGCAATCTTGGTTTTTTCAAGACCTATCATCACAATTGCTGGCGGGATCAGCCCAACATCTATGAAGCGACCCCTTTACACTGGGTGATGAAGAATCAGGAAGCGGAGCCTGAGCTACGGGCAACGAAACTGGCGCTGGCAAGGTATCTTCTGAGTGAGTCGCCCCGGGGTATGGTGTCGCAGAAAAATGTAATAGGCATGCAGCCTCTGGATTGGGCCAGCATGACTCTCAGTGACCGGGAGATGGAGTGGGTGTTTTGTGAGATGAGAACATCCTCGCGATCCATTTCGATCTAGGCTCAGTTGACGTTTCCAATGTTGAACCTGTTGCCCCTGAAGATGTTCAGAGCCTCACTGGGTGCAGTTCCTTTAACTGTCTGGATCGGCATCTATGCTGACTTCACCCGTGTTTGAGTCATAGGAGAAAGACAGGTTGGTGTTGGCTGTTAGTTCGTATCGGCAACGTCCGGTGCCAAGGTATACAGCCGTATACTCCTCGGATCCATCGGCTGCGACTTTCGGGCTGTTACCACTCAAAATGGTTTCCCAGACCGTCTGACAGTCATCGACATTATTCAGGGTTGGATTTGCCTCAAAAGGCGGGTAGCTTTGAGCGGGCCAGCCGGATGCATTCATATCAAGTTGGCCGTCAGCTCCGCCGCTATAGACCTGCAGGTTATCAACCGGCCCGGTATAACCACCGGCTATCCATTTGCTATGTGCCAGGTTGATCCCGCCCGAAAATGCTCCGGCAGTTCCGGATACCACGGAGGCGCTGGCATCATCACTCAGAGAGACAAACCTTGGAACGGCGACGGCAGCCAGGATACCTATGATCACAATGATCACGATCAATTCGATCAAGGTGAATCCATCGGATCGGTTGATTGGCATAGGCGACCTCTTATGGGAGTCCCTCTTGAGTATAGCAATTGGGTTATGTCTCAGATCGGTTGCTCATACAAAGGTGTACTGATTTCAAGGTCACCAACCTTCTGTCGCCAGGATGCGGCAGCAGAGGTTCCATGGACGGATACACACCCTGTTGGTGAGACGTGAAATCAGACATCAACAATAGATGTGAAACACGACCAGCAATTGAAGGATTGGCAAAATGAAATCCGCTTCCTGGAGAGTCACTTGTTCGGTGGCTCGCGGAGTGATTCTCATTCACTCTGATACAGGGGTGTTATGCTTAAGGTCAGAGCCCTGATGGATTAAGCGGCTGCTTTTAGCTGTGCCTTGTGATGTATGACAGGTGTGATCCAATGCAACTGACCCCATTAGATTTAAAGATGTACTGGATTTTGAGCTGCTTTTTTGCAGCATTTATTGCGCTGCCTGGCATCTCATCTGAGGGGGAAGTCACCCGCGAAAAGAGCATGTTAATCATCGACTCCCAACAGGGTGAGCCTTATCAAACCGTACGGGAATCGATGCTCAAGGAGCTTGCAAGGGTGGGGTACAAACAGGGAGTAAACCTTAAGCTACGCTATTACTCATTGGGAAATAGTGAGGAGCGGGCCCGCTCCATCTGGTCACGGCGCGAACAGGATATTCGTTATGACGTGATCTACCTTGCGGGAACCATTGCTGCTCGCGCCTTTAAAGATTTGGCCCTGAATTCTGAGCAGCCCTTCGTGTTTGTAGCTGTTACCGATCCCATTGGAGTGGGAGTGATAGAGCAGTTTGATGCTCCTCCTAAGTATAATTTCACCGGGGTAAGTTACCCGGTTAAAGTCGAAGAGCGGCTGCGCTTTATCCAGAGAGTCATGCCCAAAGCCAGGACCATTGGTCTCATCTATGCGGATATGCCCCAATCACACAGCTATAACCGCTGGCTTTTGACGGCCCTCAACAAGCCCGAATTTAAAGAGTTGCGGCTTCTTTCACAAAAGGTCCCATTCGTCAAAACCGACACCGGACACAAACGGATGGCTCGCCTTGCCAGGCAGTATGTCATCGAGATGGATGAGCAGGTTGATCTCTTTATCAGCCCCAATGATCAGATGGGGGTGCAGGCGCCCTTTGCTGAAATCGTCAATCAATATGCAACCAAGCCCCTGTTAGGCTTGGGCCGCAAAGATGTGATGGATGGCTGGGGAGCGAGCTTCTCAATCTACCCGGATTTGGTGGCTGTTGGAAAACAAAGTGCCTGGATGCTCAGGGAGATCTTTGAAGGGAAACCTTTTAAGGAGATCTATCCCCGCTGGCCCCCTGTGGGAGTTGCCTTTGATCTGGGGAAGCTGCATAGCTTTGGCGTTGAGCCTCCTTTTGCCGAGTTACATCGCGCGGGGGATAACCTGATCCCTTAATGGCTTCAACTTTTCGAGCATAGGAATGGGTATGTCACTGCATCGCCATCAGCGCAGGTTTCGAATAAGCTGTCTCCTCCGGAGGCTTTGTTTTCAGCCCTTGCTTACAGGGCTCCTTGCCTTGTTTCTCATCTCAGCTGCCGAAGCTTCTTCCCCCCGGGGAGAGGACAACCCATACAGGATCCTGCTCATCGATTCACTCCAGGGGGAGCCCTATTCCACGGTGCGAAAATCTATGCTGGCGGAGCTGGAGCGCCTTGGTTATGTTTCAGGAAAGAACCTGCAACTTAGATACTACTCCCTGGGTAACAGTGAGGAAAAGGCCCGGAGCCTTTGGCTCAGGCGTGAGCAGCACAATGATTATGATCTGGTCTATCTGAGCGGAACCATAGCCACTCTTGCTTTTAAAACCCTTGCCTTAGGCGGCAATAAGAGCTTTGTCTTCACCGCAGTGACCGATCCGATAGGGATTGGTGTAATTGATGATTTCGAGATGCCTCCCAAACATAACTTTACCGGGGTGAGTTACCCGGTGCGGGTTGAACAGAGGCTGCGCTTTATCCAAAGGGCTATGCCAAAGGCACGAACCATTGGCTTGATCTATGCCGACATGCCGCACTCCCATAGTTATAATCGCTGGCTTGAGGCCGCCCTGCAACAGCCCGAGTTTAGTCATTTTCAGTTGCTTAAACGCAAGATCCCCTTTGTGAAAAGTGAAACCGGCGATAAGCGAATGGCGCGGCTGGCGATTCCTCATATAAAAGAGCTCAACTCTCAGGTGGATCTTTTTATCAGCCCGAACGATACCATGGGGGTTCAGGAAGCTTTTGCCCAGGCTGTCGCAGATCATGCCACCAAACCCCTGCTGGGGCTGGGGCGCAAGGATGTGATGCATGGCTGGGGCGCAAGCCTGTCTATCTTCCCGGATCTCACCAAGATGGGGATAGAGACCGCCCGGATGATGGATCGCCTGCTACAGGGAGAGCAGATCTCCCAGGTTTTCCCCGAATGGCCTCCGGTCGGTATCGCCTTTGATCTGGAGCGCTTAAAGGCCTTTGGGATTGAGGTCCCGATGCAGGAGCGCCAGAGGGCAGGAGAGAATTTTTACCATTAATCCTCTTTGCTCGGCCTGTTTTGAGAGGTGCAGCACCTACAAAACAAAGCACGCTTGTGATTAACGAGGCACTGTTGACGCTTCAGATTGGTTCTGCAGTTGGTAATTTTTCATTCGGCAAGGCAGAAGATGTGCGGTGTAGTTACGCTACATGAATATATGATAGCGCCGCTGGGAGGAGAAAAATAGCTACTGCCCTTCGGGTTGTGTGCGTTTTTTGGTCCATCGCGATCACCCAATAAGATCGATAGCGATCACTGAATAATATCGATCGCGATCGCTCAATAATATCGATGGCGATCACTTTTGAGTTTTATATTATTGGGTGATCGGCATGAATATTATGCAGTCCCGACCGAAATGTTATTCATTTCAACTCCCGTTTCGCAGGTGTTTTTTTAACCGGCTATGCTCTCTGTTTGACCTCGAGCGGAGAGCCAGCCATGCCAACGGTGCATATCACCATGCGAAAACTCAAAGAGATCCTCAGACTCAAGTACCAAGGCGGCCTGAGTCACCGCCAGATCGCAAGCAGCCTGTCTGTGTCTCCGTCGACTGTGTCCAATTACTGCAAAAGGGCCCAACAGATGGGGCTATGCCAATGGCCTCTGCCTGCTGAGTGGGATGAAGAGCGGCTGCGCCGTGAGTTCCTTGAGACCCGGATCACGGTTCGTCAGACACCTCCTCTGCCGGATTGGGCCGTGGCCCATCAGGAGCTCAGACGCAAAGGGATGACGCTACAACTCCTGTGGGAGGAGTATGCTGAGCGACATCCCAAGAACCACTACAGCTATAACCATTACTGCATGCGTTATCGTGAGTGGCGTAAATGCCAGTCTCCCTCAATGCGTCAGAGCCATAAAGCCGGTGAAAAACTGTTTGTTGATTACTGCGGTCCAACCGTGCCCATCGTGGATCCGAGGACTGGGGAGGAGCGTCGGGCTCAGATCTTTGTCGCTGTGATGGGTGCATCCAGCTACACCTACGCCGATGCAACCTTGAGTCAGGGGCTGGAAGACTGGGTGATGAGCCATAAACGGGCCTTCGAATTTCTGGGGGGAGTACCAGAGATGATCGTTCCGGATAATCTCAAAAGCGGAGTCAGTAGAGCGTGTCGCTACGAGCCAGATCTCAATCCTACCTATCAGCAGCTGGCTGCACACTATGGTGTTGCAGTGCTTCCTGCCCGTCCTTACAAGCCCAAAGATAAAGCCAAGGCTGAGGTGGGCGTGCAGATCGTTGAGCGCTGGATCCTGGCAAAACTGCGCCATGAGACCTTCTTCAGTCTGGCTCAGCTAAACCAGCGGATCGGGGCTCTGCTCACCGAGTTGAACAATCGCCCGTTCAAGAAGCTGCCGGGAAGCCGTAAATCACAGTTTGAATTGCTAGACAAACCGGTGCTCAAATCGCTGCCTCAAAACCCCTATCAGTTCACCCGGGTGAAGGCGGTTCGGGTTCATATCGACTATCACATCGAGCTCGACAAGCACTACTACTCGGTTCCCTATACCCTGCTCAAACGCAAGCTTGAAGCGCATATCTGCGACAACCTGGTACGGATCTATCATGGTGGTCGCTGTGTCGCGACACATCCACGCAGCTATCAGCAGGGAGGGCAAACCACCCACCCCGATCATATGCCGGTCGCACACCAAAAGCAGATGCAATGGACCCCGGGACGCTTTCTGAACTGGGCTCAGGAGATAGGCCCCTCCACGCTTGCGGTGATCAAACAGCTGCTCTACCGAAAGTCCCACCCGGAGCTTGGATATCGGGCCAGCCTTGGGATCCTCAACCTGGAAAAGCGATATGGACGCCCCCGCTTAGAAGCGGCCTGCCAGCGAGCAGACCGAACGGGCGTTTACTATCAGAAAGGGATCCGCTCCATCCTGGAAAAGGGGCTGGATGGCCAGCCACTGCCCGAAACTCAGCCGGATCGTCTGGCGGAGCTCACTCACCTCAATATCCGTGGCTCAGGCTACTATCACTAAGGATCAAAGATGACAGAACAACTCAAACAGCAACTTCGGGAGCTGAAACTAAGTGGTATCCGGGATGCCCTGGAAAGGCAACATCAGCAACCCGGGCACTACCAGGAACTCGGGTTCGAAGAGCGACTCAGCCTGCTGCTGGAGCAGGAGCTGACGGATCGGTCTCAGCGGCGGATCGAGCGCCTTATCAAGCAGGCCCGATTCCGGCTGCAGGCAAATCTGGAGCAACTGGATTATCGAAGTGATCGCGGCTTGCATAGAGCCCAGATCCGCTCACTGGCAGAGGGATACTGGCTTAGCCTGGGGCAGACTCTGATCCTGACCGGGGCGACCGGGTGCGGGAAAACCTATCTGGCCTGCGCCCTGGGCCATCACTTCTGTCTGCAGGGACTCGGGGTTCGCTACTTCCGGTTTAAAGAGCTGCTGGAGCAACTGCAGCTGGCTCAGGCTGATGGCAGCTATCGAAAGCTGATGGTTCAGTTGAGAAACACGCCGCTTCTGATCCTCGATGACTGGGGACTGGAGTCGCTGAATGCGCTTCAGCGTAGCGATCTACTGGAGTTAATCGATGCTCGCCATGGTCACGGAGCCACACTGATCGGCAGCCAGCTTCCGCTGGAGCACTGGCACACAATGATCGGTGAATCAACCCATGCGGATGCGATCCTGGATCGTCTGGTTCATGGAGCGATCCGTGTAGAATTATGCGGAGAATCGATGAGAAAAATCACCGCAGAGTTGACGGATGCCGATCACTCAGGGTAAAAAATAACCCAGTCTGTGAGACGGGATGTTGAGGTGATCGACATCATATTATTCGGTGATCGCCATCGCGATAATACGCAGTTGTGCCTGAAAAAGCCCGGTTCATTGTGCATATTACTCATTTAGAGCCACTAAACCACATGATTCGCGTCGCGAACAGAACATTTTCGGGGGCAACAGGTTCAAAATTGGAAACGTCAACAGGGCCTGAGGTACAATGACTTCTTTTTGCAAAAGATTGGATAGCGAAATGAGAGTTTGTGGTGTTGAGTTAAAAGGTGGTGAGGCGAATATCTGCCTGCTAACGCTGGACGGTGATGTATTTGATATCCCCGATTGTCGGCAACGTAAGTTCGCCATTAGTGATAGCAATGATACTCAGCAGATCCGTGACTTTCAGTTTGCGTTCTCCAAGCTGCTGGAAGATTATCAGGTTGAGCAGGTGGTGATCCAGCAGCGTGATCAGCGTGGCAAGTGGGCCGGCAGTGCAACCAGCTTTAAGCTTGAGTCAGCAATCCAGCTGATCCCATCCGTCGAGACTGAGCTGATGGCTCCGACCGAGATCAAGGCTCAGCTGAAGAAGACTCCCCTGTATATCGATTTTCGCGATACCGAGCTCAAGCAGTTTCAGGAGCCAGCTTTTGTTGCCGCTTATGCTTACCTAAGCAAGATCAATAAACTCAAGGGATAAATCAGAGCTCTTATTGTCCTTCAGGGCAGGGGAGTTGCCGGGAGCCAGGGACGGTATGGCTCCTCATCATGGCTGCCCCCTTTGAATCCAAGATGTTCAACCTGAACGCTGTTCAATTTGCTTCGGGAGCTGTCACGCCCTTTTAATACACTCAGTTCTTTGATTTTTTTGTAGTAACAGAAGCTCCACTTTTTCTGTGACATAGACAAGATACTTCTTATTTTGATACTGATAGGAGACAGTTGTCCTTTTCAGTGAGGAAGGGGAAGTGCCATCGGATAGGACAAGAATATCACCCGTTTTTTCATCCATCTGTAACCGGTAGCTATGATGGCCAAACACACATTGGTAATGGCTAAGATCTGTCAGCTTTACAAAGTGTTTTTGCCGGTATGCTTGCTGAGCCTTTAGTCTTGCGGCACGCTCTCTATCCATGATTACTTTACACCTTCCGCGGGTGCCTTTGATGAATCGACCTTTCGAGCATAAGTTTCCTCCCCATATATACAGCTTTTCATCGTAGACCTGGATCTCAAACCAGTCAAAAGCACCCTCGGTGATCCCGGTATTTTGAAAAGCTTTGATCTCATATCGAAAGGGAGTCGGGCTGAAATAGACTTCGCGATACTTAGTTCCTGGACCTTCTCTCAGAGGCCCTGGTAATGACAAAACCTTTTGACCCGTCGAAACAGTTGGGGATGCTTGTTCGCCAGCCCGCACATTGATCGATGTGATGATAAGGCATACCAGAAGTAAACATTTGATAGAGCGTCGTCCCAAGAGTTTCATCCTCATGAAAATACCGAATGAATAAAGTCATTCTTAACTTACCCAAGTGAGTCATATTAATAGCATAGCCAGAGTGTGCCACAAATCAGCAGCTTGCCGGGCAGGTCGTTACGGCAGAAATTGTGGTAAAACCCTGAGTATTTCATGGTAGAATCGCCCCGATTTGTTGAATCCCATAAATAGTGAGTCTATGGAACGTAAAATTCTAAAGTTGAAATCCTGCCGTAAAGCGCAGAAAAATGAAGTGGTAGAGCTCTCAGAGGAGTCGGCGAACGAGCGCGCCGAGGAGATTTTAAAGCCTCAGTCCCTGAGCGATGCCCTCAAAAGCGCCCTTGAGAAGCAGCAAAAAACCGACTGATCCCGGGAGGGAGTTTGCCTCTATAATCCCTTTATTAGCACACTCCCGAAAACCCCCTCTGTTCTTTTCGAAAACCACTCAAGCGATTAGCTGCAACTCTTTTTTGCCAGACAACTCTGTGTGTGAGGTATCCCTGGATACCCCTTGCTACCATCCCTGTTTACTTTCGAGCTTGGCGAAAAATAAAACCTTCATAGCATAATTTAACCTGAGCTGCGCATAAGAGGGGAACTAAAAGCCCAAGCTGCGATCTGATCGTTTGTCCAGAACCATCAATCGCCAAGGAGCTTGGGCATGATCAATTTAGAAGCTATTTTCGTTGATGTCGATGATTTCTGTCAGGTCTTTCTACCCGCTTGGCAAAAACAGCAGATCTCCTTAGGTGTGAAGCAGCGGAACAGACCCTCTCGCCTGGCTGTCAGTGAAGTGATGACCATCGTCATCGCATTCCATCGCTTGGGATTCCGAGACTTTAAATCCTATTATCTTCAGTTCGTATGTAAGTACTGGAAAAGCGAGTTCCCCGGCCTGGTGAGTTACACCCGGATGTTGAAATTGATGCAAACGACCCTTGTCCCTTTGTGCTCCTATCTCACCCACAGACAAGCAAAACCTACTGGGATTGCATTCGTCGACTCAACAAAACTTCAGGTTTGCCATAACCTTCGCATCCCTCGACATCAAGTATTTCAAGGTGCTGCCAAGCGTGGCAAAGGAACCATGGGGTGGTTTTATGGATTTAAATTGCACCTTATCATCAATGATCAAGGTGGTGTTATCTCGGTCAAATTAACCCCAGCCAATGTTGATGACAGAACTCCTCTTCCTGAAATGTGCGAGCAGCTCTGGGGTTCACTCTATGGAGATAAAGGCTATATTTCAGGACCACTTGCAGAAGAGCTGGCAGACCAAGGGGTCACATTAATTACCAGCATCAGGAAGAATATGAAACCAAAGTTGATGCGGCTATGGGATAAGCTGATGCTTCGCAAACGCTTCATCATTGAAACCGTCTTTGATCAGCTGAAGAACATCTCTCAGATAGAACACTCACGGCATCGTAGCTGCGTCAGCTTTATGGTGAATCTCCTTGCTGGCCTCATTGCATATACCTTCCAGGAAAAGAAGCCGAGCATCCGAATGTCTCGGCTTGAAAAGGAAGCGCTTATGCAGATCTGAGGTTAATTTATAATCCGGTGAGAGTGGTTGTTCAGATTCGTTTGAGTTAGATCATGGTTTGTAAAATTATGCGTCAAAACATTTTGTGTCAGCTCGAAGAGGGAGTACAACTGAGAAGGTTGATACAACTGAGAGGGGAAATATCATGAAAAAATTCCGTACTCTGGCGATGCTGGCCCTGGTGGTGGGTTCAAGTGCGCTGGTGGTTGCCTGCGGCGGTGACAAGCAGGATTCAGCAACTGCAAAGACGGAGCAAGCAGCCACGACTCAGGCCGCAGCAGGCACTTCTGCATCGGATCAGGCTCAGCAGTGTTTGGATCTGGTGAAAGCCAAGCAGTACAAGGAAGCATTGGCGCCTTGTCAGACCGCGGCTAAGGACAAGACCAATGCTGCCGTGACTAAAGCCTATGAAGAGACCAAGCAGGCCTTGATGACTGCAACCGATAAGGCAAAGGATATGGCTGCCGATGCCAAAGATGCCGCATCTGATGCGATGGATAAGATGAAAAACTGATCCGGTTTATCTGCTTTTCTCATAAAAAAGCTCTGCCTAGGCAGAGCTTTTTTTGTGTGAGCCACCGCGCGGGCGGTGGCCGTATACCAGCCGTTAGATCAACTGATTGAGGATGGTATTGGCAAAGATCCCAAAGCCGATGGTGGCGATGGCACTGACCACAATCACCGCGCTCGGACCAAAGCTGACGACCAGAGCTCCCTCTTGCCTTGGGGTTGAGGCCGCTTCGGGGGCAGCTGAGAAGAAGATCACCAGAACTCTCAGGTAGTAGAAGACCGAGGTTGCCGCACCGAGAGCAGCAATCAGGGTGATCAGCCAGTGATGCTCCGCCAGCACCTGAGTGAAGACGAACAGCTTAGCAAAAAAGCCTGCGGTTGGTGGGAAGCCGGCCAGAGACACCATCGCAATGGCCAGTGCCACCCCGGCCAGCGGATAGCGGCGCCCAAGGCCACGGTAGCCCTGAATATCGCCGGATGGGTTAGTCTGGGCCAGCAGTGCAATCACTGCAAAGCACACCATGTTCATCACCGCATAGCACAAACCATAGTAGCTGGCGCTGAGCAACACCTGGCCGTTAAATACCAGGGAGTGATTGGCCTGGGTAGGTGCAATCAGGGCGATTGCCATCAGGATATAGCCAAAATGGGCGACCGAGGAGTAGGCCAGCATCCGCTTGAGGTTGCTCTGGCGCAGCGCCAGCAGGTTACCCAGCACGATACTCAGAATAACCATTCCCCACAGCAGTGGTGCAAATTGCTGCCAGATCTCACTCATGGCTATCCCAAGGTGTAGCAGGAACATCAGCATGGCGATCTTGCCAATCGAGCCGATAAAGCCCATCACGGGTGCCGGAGCGCCATGGAATACATCGGCCAGCCAGCAGTGGAATGGGGCAATGGCCAGATCAAAGGCGATCCCTGCAATCATCAGGCCCAGGCCAATTTTTACCAGCAGGGGCAGGGCGTGTGGCTGCTGCAGGCTATCGATGATGGCAGGCAGGTAGACTGTGCCACTTCCTGCATAGATGAGCACGATACCAAACAGCATGATCACCGCAGCCAGGGTGGCGGTCAGGGCAAACTTGATTGATGCCTCGATCGCCCCCTTGCGGTTCGGCTGCCAGGCGATGAGTGCCAGGACCGACAGTGTGGTCAGCTCCATTCCCAAAAACGCCGCCAGCAGGTTGACCGAGGCGCTTAAGATCAGGGTTCCGGTTACACAAAACATCACCAGGGAGTAGAAGATCTCATCGATCTCCCCCTCCAGGGGCTTGTAGTTTTGCGCCAGCAGTATGGTCGCCAGTCCGCCGCAGCTAAACAGCAGCCACATGTTGTGGGTGACCGGGCCAATCGAGATGAACTGCTCAATCTCACTGGCCTGGTTATTGGTCACCATCAGGTAGAAGATGGTGGCCAGCAGAATAACAACACTACCATAAAAGGCGGGCTTGGCGTTGTTGACGCCAGGCCATACCCCGAGTAACAGCACCACCAGGCCACCGATCCCGGTCAGGATAATCGGCAGCAGGGTATATAGATCTGCAAATGTCATCAGTAATACTCCCGAGCCTATAGCTTAATGGTCATCAGCGTATGCATGGATGCCCCTATGGTGTGAACAATGCCGTTGGGCGCCAAACCGATCCAGAACAGGGCGATGATCAGGATGGCCGAGACCGCCTTCTCACGACTGCACAGATCATTAAATACCGCGCGGCTGTTACTTTCAGGGCCCAGCATGGAGCGACCATAGACCCGCATACAGTAGATGACGCTCAGCGCTATGGTGATAGAGCCCACGGTACCCCACAGCATGGAGCGGCTGAAGGCCCCGGCCAGGATCAGTACCTCTCCGGAGAAGTTGGCCAGTCCCGGCATGCCGATGGTGGCAACGATATACACCAGGAACACGATGCCAAGCTTTGGCATCTGCTTGAATAGTCCGCCCATCTCCGACATAGGACCAAAACGGCCACGGTCGGCCAGCATGCCAGCGATGGCAAACAGGCCTGCAACGGAGAGGCCGTGAGCCAGGAGCTGCAGCACGGCGCCATTGATCGCCTGTAGTTGCCAGGCGAAGATTGCCAGCACCACCACATTCATATGGCTGATACTGGAGTAGGCGATAACCGAACGCAGGTTGGTTTGGCGGATAGCCAGCAGTGCCGCATACAGGGTACCTATGGCTCCCAGCGCCATCCCGTAAGGAGCAAAGCTTGCAACCGCATCCGGGAACAGTGGCACACAAAAACGCATCAGGCCGTAGGCACCGGCGTTGGCCATGGCACCGGAGAGCAGGATTGCAACCCCGGGATCACTATCGCGGTAGGTGGCTGGAGCCCAGAAGTGCAGTGGAAAGGCTGGGATCTTGACCCCAAAACCCAGCAGGAAGGTGGCCAGGATCCAGGGAGCGGCCTCACCGACAATCGGGGTTTGCAGCAGTGCCTGGTAATCAAAGGTGTAGGTTCCGGTCTGGGCGCCATGGGCCAGGTACAGACCGATGAGACCTAGCAGCATCAGCAAAGAGGCCGCAATGGTAACCAGCATGAAGCGGGTCGCCGCCACCCGGGCATTTTTCTCTCCCCACAGACAAAGCATGAAGTAGATAGGGATCAGCATCAGCTCCCAGAACACATAGAAGAGCATCAGATCTGAGGCTTCAAAGAGACCTACCAGACCAGCGACGGTAGCCAGCAGCAACGGGCCGAAGCCACGCCACTGTTTGATCCGTTCCCAGCTTACCAGAACCGAGACAATGCCCAGCAGTGCCGATAGGGTTGCCAGGGTTAGTGACAGGCCATCCAGACGCAGGTGATAGCTGATCCCAAGTTGCGGGACCCAGGCCATGGAGAGCTCAAGGGGATAGAGTCCCTTGATCCATATTCCGGCTAACACCAGGGTTTCGATCACAATAGTGGCCAGGGTCAGTGAACGAGCCAGCTCGCTACGTTCACGGCAGCCAAGCCAGATCAGCGCGGCTGCAATCAGTGGAAAGTAGATTAAAAAATTCAACATGTTCGACTTCCTAAAGTTGTCAGGCCAGGGCGAGATAGCCGAGGATCAGGATCACACCCACCACCATAAACATCAGATAGCGGACAACAAAATTGCCCTGAGCGGCACTCACTGCACCCGAACTCACTGACAATAGCTGACGAACACCGTTAGACAGTACCGAGTTCAGCACCACCTTTTCGATCACCAGCTGCAGTGCATCACACAGCATCACGAAGGGGCGGACAAACACCAGCTGACAGAGATCATCCCAGTACAGGCCCTTGCTCAGTGCCTTGATATCCCCGGTTCCCCTGCCTTTAAGTTCACGCTTGACCAGGGGCCAGGCCAGCCAGATCCCAACGATGGATGCGATGGCGCCGATCACCTCAAGGATGGTATCTGAGATATGTCCAGGCATGCGTGGCGTTCCCAGAACCGGATCGATAAAGTGCAGCAGCAGGTGTGGACCCGGCCAACCCTCAGGCATCTGAATAAAGCCGATCCCGATGCTGGCAATCGCCAGGATGATCAGTGGAAGCTTCATGCCCCAGCGCATCTTGAAGGGCTTGATCTCGCTGCGTGCTTTGCCGGTAAACACCATGAAGTACATCCGCATGCTGTAGATACCTGTCAGAACCGCACCGATTAGACCTAAAGTGGCCAGCAGGCCGCCATGAGGCGCGGCGAAGTCGGCTGCGATGATCGCATCCTTACTGTAGAAACTCGCGGTAACCAGCGGCAGTGCGGCCAGTGCCAGAGAGGCGGCCAGATAGCAAAGACCCAGCAGGGGCTGCTTGCGGTAGAGACCACCCATCTTACGCACATCGGACTGGCCGCCATACATATCGATGATCGCGCCCGAACCCATAAACAGCAGTGCCTTGAAGGCTGCATGTACCGCCAGGTGGAACAGGGCCAGTGAGTAGGCACCGATGCCGACCGCAGCAAACATATAGCCCAGCTGACTGATGGTGGAGTAAGCCAGGATCCGCTTGAGATCATTTTGACCCAATGCCGAGATCGCGGCATAAACCAGGGTGACAGATCCCACCAGGGCGACCCACCAACGCACATCCGGAACCAGATCAAACAGCACATGGGTGCGGGCGATGAGATATACACCGGCGGTTACCATGGTTGCCGCGTGGATCAGGGCCGAAACCGTAGCCGGGCCAGCCATCGCATCCGGTAGCCACAGGTGCAGCGGGAACTGAGCCGACTTGGCAAAGGCACCGATCATGAACAGGATACAGATGGCTGCCAGTATGGTTGGATTCGCCTGAGCGGCGCCGGAGAAGATGTCCTGCATACTGACACTGTGGAACTGGTAGAAACACAGGAAGATCCCAAGGGCCAGTGCCGTGTCGCCGATACGGGTGGTAACAAATGCCTTACGACCCGCATAGACGTTCTTCTCTTTACCGTAATAGTGTGAGATCAGGGCATAGGAGCAAAGACCCATGATTTCCCAGCCTGCGTACAAGAGGATCAGGTTATCCGAGGTCACAAACAGCAGCATGCCACCGACAAACAGGTTGAGGTAGGCAAAGTAGCGACGGCCTCCGTCCTTGTTCTCCATATACTGGTTGGAGTAAAGATGGATCAAGAAGCCAACCCAGCTGGTGACGCTGACCATGATCAGGCTAAAGCGATCGATCCGGAAGTTGATGGCAGTTTGCCAGTCTCCCACGGAGAGCCAGCTGTAGATATGCTGGGTTACCGGCTCATGCCAGATCCCGTTGTACCACAGGCTGGCAACCACCAGGGCGGAAACAAACACACTCAGCGTGGCGATATAGCCATAGACTCGGGTTGGAAGACCACTGATCAGGGCGATGATCAGGGCTCCCAGCAGAGGGGCTGATGGGATCAGCCATAACAGTTCTTTCATAGTAACTCACCTTCCTGGCTCAGTTCATCACGCAGGGTATTGAGCTCATCAATGCGGGTGGTCTTGAGGTAGCGATAGGACATCATCGCCAGCAACAGGGTAATGGCCAGTTCACTGCCGGCAACCAGCATGATAAACAGCCCCATCACCTGTCCTCCTGCACTATGCCAGTACTGTCCGGCCGCGACGGCGGCCAGCACGGCACCGTTGAGCATCACCTCGATACCCATCAGGATAAACAGCAGCTGACGACGTACCAGGACGATCGCAAGGCCGATCAGAAACAGCAGACCCGAGACTGCCAGTAGACTCAAAAGGTTCATGACTTCTCCTCATCGTGCTGCATGTGACGGGCAAAATAGATGACGGCAACCATGGCAGCTAGCAGCAGGGTTGAGACCAGCTCTACCGCCAGCTTATAGTGACCAAACAGCAGGGCTCCGACCTCGTGGGCTCCGATCATCTTGAGCTCAACGGGGGCAAGATTCGGGGTGCCGTGAGAAAAAATAAGGGCAGCTTCGATCACCATCAGGATCAGCAGGATCAAGGGTAACCAGCAACGCTTATCCTTCAGGTTGAAGGATACCGTGCGATCCAGCGGGCTGAGCATGATAAAGAACACGAACAGCACCATGATCGCTCCCACATACAGGATGATCTGCATCATCGCCAGGAAGGGAGCTCCCAACAGATAGAAAACCAAGGCCAGGGCCAGCATACAGGTGGTCAGATAGACAGCACCATGCATCGGGCGCTGCACAACCAGCAGACTGGCGGCGCAGACCACAGAGACTGCGCAGGCAAGCCATAACACTATGCTCCAAAGAATCATTGTGCCACTTCTCCGATATTAGGGCAGGATAGAATAAACATCGACGGGAGCGCGCTCATTGTCGCCCTCTCCAACGGCTTTCCCCTTGATGGGAACACCCGCATGCTCAAAGTAGTTGAAATCCGGATACTTACCGGTTCCCTTGACCAGGAGATCGTCTTTCTTATAGACCAGCTTCTCCCGGGAGTAGCTTCCCATCTCAAAGTCATTGGTGCTCTGAATGGCCCGGGTCGGGCAGGCCTCTTCACACATGCCGCAGAAGATGCAACGTGAGAAGTCGATCTCAAAGCTTTTGGGATAGCGACGCTCATCTTCGGCTCGCTCGGTGCCCTGAATGGTGATCGCCTGGGCGGGACACACAGAGGAGCACAGATAGCAGGCGACACAACGCTCTTCACCATCCGGGGTGTGGGTCAGGATCAATCGGCCGCGCCAGCGACCCGGGATGTCCGGTTTCACTTCCGGATACAGGACGGTATCGCGCTTGGCGAAGGCATGCTTGATGGTTGCACCAAATGCACCTGTGATCTCGCCGATATATTGAGTAATTTTCATGGGTGACAGACTCCTAGTGCATCCAGATAATGCCAATCACGGCGGTCGCTATGGTATTGACCAGACCCAGTGGCAGCAGGAACTTCCAGCCAAAGGCCATCAGTTGATCCCAGCGGGTTCGCGGCACACTGGCTCGCATCCAGATATAGAAGAACACCAGCAGCATGGTCTTAATCGCAAACCAGACAAAGCCCATGATTGGCCACTGCTCGGCCATCGGGCCGTGCCAGCCCCCAAGATATAGGGTGGTGGTCAGTGCAGAAACCAGCACTACGCCCAGGTATTCGCCTAAGAAGAACATCGCAAAGGGCATCCCGCCATATTCGGTGTTAAAACCGGCGGTCAGCTCGTTTTCCGCTTCCGGCATGTCGAAAGGCAGGCGGTGGGTTTCGGCAATTCCCGCGATAAAGAACACCAGGAAGCCCACAGGCTGTAGAACAACATTCCACCAGGTGCTCTGGCCGTTGACGATATCGGACAGGCTGAAGCTACCGGAGATCATCACCACACCCAGCAAGGCAACCCCCAGTGACAGCTCATAGCTCACCAGCTGCGCTATGGTACGGATCGCTCCGAGCACAGTATATTTACTGCTCGAAGACCAGCCACCGAGGAATACCCCGTAGCAGTGCAGGGAGCTTAAGCCCAGGATCAGCAGCAGGCCGACGTTAAAATCTGCTGCCCAGTAGTAGTCCTTGGTCCAGGGCACCAGCGCAAAGCTGGTCAGAACCGTCACCACCACCAGGACCGGAGCCAGCTTGTAGAGCTTTCTGTCGACAAAACCGGGCAGGAAGTACTCCTTGCTGAGCAGTTTGACCGCATCGGCGATCGCCTGCATCATCCCGAAGGGACCGGCCCGGTTGGGGCCGTATCTATCTTGCAGCAGGCCGAGCAGACGCCGCTCGGCAAACACGGTGAAGCCGGATGCCAGGATCAACACCAGAGTGGTCACGACCATTCCGATGATCACCAGGACCCAGTAGATAGCCGGACTCATGATGCTTCTCCTTGTGATTCATTTGCGCAGGCATCCTTAAACAGTGGGCCTGCCGCAGCCACTTGAATATTCTGGCCCGGGTAGTTGCCAAGACAGGCGATACTGGCCCGGGACAGGGCGATGCTATAGGGAGCTACCTGGGGGGAGATGACAACCTCAAGGGCAACCGAGCCACCCTCTCCCTGCAGGGTCAGGTGATCCCCCGAGCCCACATTGATCGATTTTGCCAGTGATTCGGAAAGCTGTGCCTTCTCAAGTGGCTTGAGGGAGTTCAGCTCTTCGACGAAGCCTGCAACCTGCTCGTCGCCGTGCCAGTGGGCCAGCTCCAGGTGTAGGCCCTTATCATCGGCTAAGGTGACCGGGCTATTGCCCTCATCCAGATTCAGTAAGGACTCAACGACAGAGAAGCTCAGACGGATCCCCGGACCTTTCGCAGAAGGCTTGTCCAGTATCAGCTGTGCCAGGTCGGCATCGATCACCTGCTGAGCCGCAGAGCTCATGCTGAGCTTGAGCTGCTCGGGACGGAACAGTGGCTCTTCACGCTGATAAGACTGCTCAAACGCCTGGATGCGGCCTTCATAGTTGATGTTGAGGCCACTGCGCTCAACATGGGCCGCGGCAGGCAATAGCAGGTCGGCACGTTTGGCGGTCTCACTCATGACAGAGTCGATGACAACCAGCTGTTTGATCTGCTCAAACGCCTTGTTCCAGCGTGGTGCATTGATTGCGCTCAGAGGATCGTTGCCCACGATCAGCAAAGACTCGATCTCTCCGTTCTCAATGGATGCCAGCAATTTCTCTGAGCTGTTGGCTTCACTGAGCAGGCTGGCAGCGTAAGAGCCAGCCGCAGGCAGGGCAAAGCCCAGCTTGCTGTTTGGCAGCACCTTGGCGATCTGTGCAATTTGTTGCTGAGTCTGCTGATTCATCAGCTCGGCAACTCCCAGGATCACCGGGTTCTCAGCAGCTTTCAGTGCCTTGGCCCAATCTGCATATTCAGCAGCCTTACTCTTACTGCTCAGGGTAGCAGACAGCTTGCCAAGAGCCTGCTCCCACAGGTTGGATGGGCAGAGCTTGGAAGATGACTTTGGATGCTTCTTCAGAAGGCTCGCCAAAATTGATGGGGCTGAGTGCAGCATCAGCACAGGCGCCTGCTTTTTCAGGGCCTGGCGCACCGCCAGCTCCATCATGGGAGCGTGCTCGGTAAGCTCCCCGATAACCAACACACAATCGGCTTTTTCAATCTCAGGAATTGATGGCGTGTTGTCGCTATGGCTCACTGCCAGTTTGGTGCGATGCTCCAGCTCAGGATCGGCAAAGGCACTGAAGGGCACCTTAATTTCCCGGGCCAGTTGGCGCAGGATCAGGTTCCCCTGCAGATCTTCGCGTTCGGAGCCAAGGATTGCGCCCTTGGTGCCCTCCTGCAGGAACTGCTTAAACAGTTTTCCGGCATCTGCGTCATGGAGCTTCTGACCCTTCTTATACACGGTCAGAGGACGGCTTTTAGCCTCGGCTGCATGGGCACCGTAACGGCCCCGGTCACAGATAAAGTGGGCATTGAGGGCGTCGTTGCCACGCGGGGTAATTTCACGCAGGGTGCCCTGGCGACCGGCTGCCTGGATATTACAGCCGACGCTACAGTGGTTACACACAGAGGCGCCCTTATCCAGCATCCAGGTCCGCGCATACTTGCGGCGGAACACCTTGTCGGTGAAGGTACCGGTCGGGCAGACGGTGATGAGATTCCCGGCAAACGGGCTGTCAAAGGCGCCATCGTCGGTGCGGCGAAAGCTCACGTTATTGCGCGAGCCCATCACCCCGAAATCATCGCCCAGTGCATATTCCTGGTAGAAGCGCACGCAGCGGTAGCAGGTGATACAGCGGTTGGCTGTATTCCACACCAAAGGCCCAAGGAACTGATTGGGTGCGGTGCGCTTGGTGCCGTCATAGCGGCGATAGGCGTGGCCGCTCAGCACAGTCATATCCTGGAGGTGGCAGTCGCCCCCCTCATCACACACCGGGCAGTCGTTGGGGTGGTTGGTCATATAGAACTCAACCACGTTTTTCTGGATCTGCTTGGGCTTGTCGTCTTGCAGCTTAAAGCGCATCCCTTCGGCGGCCTTGATGGTACAGGACATCACCACCCGGGGACGCTCACCCTCTTTCTGTGGCACCGTCTCCATGGCGCAGGCGCGACAGGATCCAACAGAGCCCAGTGCAGGGTGATAACAGAAGTAGGGGACTTCGATACCGGCACGCTTGGTGGCTTCCAGAACGTTGTCACCCTCATTAAATTCAACCGGTCTGTCATCGATATAGATGGTACCCATCACTGACCTCCTTGCAGGGTGCAGCACTGATTCTTGATGTGTGCTTCAAAGACATGGCGGAACTGCTTGAGGGCTCCCTGAACCGGCATTACCGCACCGGGAGCATGAGCACAGTGGGTACTCGGGAAGATGGTGTCACACAGCTCCTCGACCAGCGCCAGATCCTTATCGGTGGCGGTGCCCTCTTCGAACTTCTTCATCACATGAACCAGGTAGGGCAGGCCATCCCGGCACGGGGTACAGAAGCCGCAAGACTCCATGGCATAGAAGTCCACCACGTTGATCAGGTAGTCGATGGGGCAGATGCTGTCATCCATTACGATAAGACCACCGGTTCCAAGCCGCGATCCAACCGAGGAAGGACCATCCCAGGTCAGTGGGATATCCAGGTGCTCGGGCAGCATGAAGGGGGTGGAGGTTCCACCAGGCTGGAAGGCGACCAGCTCCCGTCCTTCGCGCAGGCCACCGGCATGCTCATAGATAAGCTCACGGGCGGTGGTACCCATGGGTAGTTCGAAGGTGCCAGGCTTGTTGACACAGCCGGACACCTGATAGATATGGGTGCCGGTTCCGCCATTGATCCCCTGGCCTTTGAACCAGTCGGCCCCCTTGGTCAGGATATAGGGAACATGGCTGACGGTTTCGACGTTGTTGACAACCGTGGGCTGTCCCCACAGACCGCTGACGATGGGGAAAGGAGGCTTGGAACGTGGGTTACCGCGGCGTCCCTCAAGGGCGTTGAGCAGCGCTGTTTCCTCACCACAGATGTAGCGACCGGCGCTCAGGTGGACATCGATATCCAGGGAGTAACCAGAGCCGAGAATGTTTTTGCCAAGATATCCGGCTTCACGGGCTTCCTGAACCGCTTTTTCAAGGCCTTCAGCGCCGCTACGATACTCACCACGCACAAACACGAAGGCTTTATCGGCATCCAGCACATAGGCTGAGGCGATCACCCCCTCGATGATGGTATGGGGATCGCGATACAGGATCTGACGGTCCTTACAGGAGCCGGGTTCGGATTCATCCAGGTTGATCACAAGATAGACTGGGTGTGGGGCATCTTTGGCCAGAAATCCCCACTTCACGCCCGTTGGGAAACCGGCACCACCACAACCACGAAGGCCAGAGTCTTTAACCTCCTGGAGCAGCTCATCCCGAGGGCGTCCCAGGATATTGTTGAGGCTTGCATAGCCGCCCCGATCACGAAAGCCGGCCAGATCCAGCGGGGTCTTTTGATCAAAATTGCGAGAAAGAATCGGCTCCATTACTTCGGCTCCTGTGATTGGGGCTTGAGAGTCGCAATGAGACGCCCGTTGGCACTTGCTTCGGTGGAGTTCATCGCCTGGGAAACGTAGCGGGCCATTTCGTCACGGATCTTGTCCGGGGTCAGCTCGCCCAGCACCTCATCATCATTGACCAGAGCGGCCGGGGCGCGATCACACAATCCAAGACAGATGCTTGGCAGAACCGTCACCGAGCCATCTTCACTGATCTCACCCAGTGGCACCCCGGATTGTTCCTGGGCTGCGGCCAGCACCTCTTTAGCGCCACGGGTGTGGCAGGAGATATTGGTACAGACCCGGATCAGGTTGCGTCCAACCGGGCGGCGGCGCAACAGGGTGTAGAAGGTGATGATCTCATCGAGCTGCACAGGAGAGAGGCCGGTCAGCTCGCCCACCTCATCCATGCTTTCTCGCGGGATGTAACCATATTTATCCTGAACAAAGTAAAGGCAGTAGATAGCGCCGGCACGCGGCTCGGGATAATGCCCAATATGTTCTTTGAGATGTTCAATCTCTTGTTCGTTTAAAGTCATTGATTCCTCCGGCGTCCCTTAACGGTCAATATCCGCCAGTACATAGTCGATAGAACTGATCAAACAGATCACATTCCCCAGAACATCACCTTCGCCTGCGGCCTTGACCGACTGGAAGTGAGCAAAAGATGGGGTACGAATGCGAACTCGGTAGGGGTTGGCTGAGCCATCACTGACCACCGTATAGCCGGTGATCCCCTTGGATGTTTCTGTGGCAAAGAAGCTTTCGCCGGCCGGGAACTTGAGGCCGCGACCACACTCGATGAAGTGGTGGATCAGGGTTTCAATATCCTGCAGGGCATCCTCTTTGCGGGCCAGACTGTAGCGCGGTGCGTTATCGGAGAGGATTGAGCCCTCCGGCATGTTGCGTGCCGCCTGGCGAATAATACTCAGGCTCTGGCGGATCTCTTCAAAGCGCAGAACGGTGCGGTTATAGGCATCGCTCTTGTCCGCGGTTGGGACCTCGAACTCGTAGTTCTCATAACCCGAGTAGGGGCGCTGCTTACGCAGATCATAGTCAAAGCCGGCTGCTCGCAGGTTAGGACCAGTCAGGCTCCAGTCCAGGGCCTGCTGTTTGGTATAGGCGGCCACCCCACGGGTTCTGATCTGGAAGATCTTCGCCTTGAGGGTCAAAGCTTCGAGCTCGGGAAGGCGCTTTTCGACCGCGTCACAGCTCTTCATCACATCTTCGAACCAGCCCTGGGGCAGATCCTGAGCAACGCCGCCAATTCGGAAGAAGGCGGGGTGCATCCGTCCACCACAGATGAGCTCTATGATGTGGAACAGCTTCTCCCGCTCCAGGAAGGTATAGAAGGCGGGACCCATGGCTCCCAGGTTGTGGCCGAAGCTACCGATCCACACCAGGTGTGAACAGACCCGGAAGATCTCGGCGATCATCACCCGGATGGTTTGGGCACGATCCGAGACATTGATCCCTGCCAGCTGCTCACAGGCCAGCACATAGGGAAGCTCACCGGCGGCACCACCCAGGTAATCAATTCGGTTGGTGTAGGGGATATAGTTGTGATAGGTGTGATTTTCCGCAACCTTCTCCGCGCCACGGTGATGGTAGCCAATCTCCTGATCCATCTCTGTGATGGTTTCACCCTTGAGCTTGAGGATCAGGCGGATCACCCCGTCGGTTCCCGGGTGGTTCGGTCCTATGTTGACTATGGTGCGTCCGTCATCGGTCTGATCTGTGCGCCCATGGTTGTAGGTGCCCAGGATCTTCTTGAGGGATTCGGCATCAAAGCCACAGGGATCCGGACGCTGGGTGGCACGCCCCTCTTCACACTTACGCAGCGGGTGTCCCAGCCAGTAATCGGGAAGCAGGATCCGTCGCATATTGGGATGGTTGGCAAAACGCAGTCCGAACATATCGTAGACTTCGCGCTCATACCAGTCGGCCGCAGGCCAGATGTTACTGGCAGAAGGGATCTCAATCAGATTGTTTTCAAGGCTGACTCGCACCGTAAAAAACTGGTTGGTCTCGATACTGAGCAGGTGATAGAAGAGGCTGAATCCCTGAGCCAGCCCTCGCTCAGATTCATCGATGGCTGAGAGATCCAGCAGCATGCTAAAGCGCGGCGTTGCCTCATCACGCAGGTAGCGCAGTGTTTTGTGGATCTCGCTGACCGGGACCACTACACAGGGAGCACCCTGATAGGAGTATGAATATGGCTTGGCTGTAAAACGCTCAGAGAGGGTCCTAATTAACTCATCCATCATAGTTTCACCTCCAGTCCCAGAGGTTTTCTATCTTTGGCAAGTACCGGAACCGGGTTCTCTTTCACATGCTTTTGCAGCAGTAGCAGCCCTTCAAGCAGAGCTTCGGGACGGGGTGGACAGCCCGGGATATAGATATCGACTGGCAGTATCTTATCGACCCCCTGGACCACGCTATAGGTATCGTACATGCCTCCCGAGTTGGAGCAGGAGCCCATGGAGATCACCCATTTAGGCTCCAGCATCTGATCATAGATGTGGCGCATTAGCGGAGCCATCTTGACAAAGCAGGTTCCGGCGGTGATAAGCACATCACTCTGGCGCGGGGAGCCACGCAGGACCTCACAGCCAAAGCGGGCCATATCGTAGCGTGGGGTTGCTGCTGTCATCATCTCAACAAAGCAGCAGGAGGTACCGAAGTTATATGGCCACAGGGAGTAGTTACGACACCAGGCTACCATATCATCCAGCTTGCCGACGATGCTGCTGAACATTCCATCTTTTTGCGAACCAGTGGCATCCTGTACTGGAATTTCATTACTCATTACATTCACGACAGGCGTCCTCCAAAATTAAATGCACCTTTGCGGATCAGATAGACAAGTCCTAACAGCAGGATCACCATAAACACAATGGCTGCGATGACGCCCGAGATCCCCAGACTCCAGTAGTCGATGGCCCAGGCCCACAAGATTGCTGCTTCCAATTCAAAGATCAGGAAGGCTGCAGCAATCAGGTAGTAACTCACCGAGAAATGACGCTGGGTGGAGCCAGAGGGAAGCAGGCCACTCTCAAACGGCAAATCGTTGTCGTGCTGCTGTTGACGATAGAAATTACCCAAAAAGCGATTGAGCATCAGCATAGCTATGATGATACCAACCGAGATCAGGGCAAAGAGTCCAATCATCACTCCGGAATGGAAGGCACTCATGATTTACTCCTCCGTTGAACAAATAAGGGGAATGTTGTTAAAAAAGACGATTTATGACCCAAGGGGCGGGTTGAGACAGATACAGGGGCAGCAAAGGGGGAGATTTGGCCACAGGCCAAACTCCTGTCAGAGAATTCTGAAACGGGACACTGTTGCAGCTGAGCCAAATCAAGCCCAGTAGCGTTATCTACCACCACTCTTTACCACCTGACATACACCTTTTGGGAGGGTGCACTGTTATTGTTTTGTTATATAGATATCAATCGATCAGCGGTTCGCCATTGCAAGAAAAGCCGATCTCCTTGTTTTAACAAGGGATTATGCGAGATCATCGGGAAGACTCACATCCTTGTGCCTGGTTAGTGTTTAGTCAGAACATCACCTGAAATCGTTGCAGGAACGTATTGAAGCTGAATGTTTTTTGTAAACGGTAACCGGTAGGCGGCCAGTATATGCTTTTCATGCGGGGAAGCAAGTCTCAGGAGAATTCCCGCTCCAGGATTGTGAGCAAAGCCGCTCCAGGACTGGAGTCGGCGCTTACCCATCATCCCTTTTCAGGCATTGCGATGGCAAACCGCAGGAAGGAATTGTATATCAAAAATTGATTTAGATCATATTATTTTATCGATTAGCAATTACGGAGTTTTCTATCAAAGTTCAACATCCTCTTCATTTTTTATTTACAGATCCTATTTTTATCGACATGGAGTGTCGCAACAAAGAGATCTATATAGTCAGGGGCTGGCATCATGAGTTTTATCTTGACAGATATCCTGTTTCAGGGAATGGTTCCCTGTTTTACTGGGTAGAAGGGGAGCGCCGTGGGTGATCAAGGCTCACTGACAAACGATGAACGCTGGATGCGCCACGCGCAGGAGCTGGCAAAAAAAGCGGCATCAATAGGGGAGATCCCGGTCGGAGCCGTGATTGTGGCAGATGATCAAATCGTTGCGGAGGGCTGGAATCGTCCTATCACCACTCATGACCCCACGGCTCATGCCGAGATCGTTGCGCTTCGGGTCGCAGGGGAGAAGGTTCAGAACTATCGGTTATTGGACTTAACCCTTTATGTGACCCTTGAGCCGTGTGCCATGTGTGCCGGGGCTATGGTGCACAGTCGGATCAAGCGTTTGGTGTATGGGGCCAGCGATCCCAAAACCGGTGCGGCGGGCTCTGTATTTCAACTGGTTCAAAATCCTGCTCTCAACCATCAGCTGGAGGTCACCAGCGGTGTCCTTGAAGAGAGCTGCGCTCAGATGTTGAGTGATTTTTTCAAGATGCGACGCGCCCAGAAGAAAGCCGCTAAAAAACAGCAACAGCTTCCAAAAGAGTAAGGTGTTGCCCGGTTGTCAGCTTGTCAAAGGGAACTCCGGGCATAAAAAAGCCGCTCGTTGGAGCGGCTCCTTGTAAGCTATTCCTGATAATCGTCCGGGCTTATCTGCCCAATTTCTGGCGCTGTCTTGTCAGAAACCAGCCAAAGGGTGAAGGGGTGAAGCTTGGCATTGTGGCCAAATGCGACCAGGAACGCACCACCGACTTCCCTGTAACCCAACTCATAATTTTTGAGTGTGGTTGGAGGAATATCCAGCAATTCTGCAAATTTTGGCCGACTCAACCCCATGGTTTCGCGTATGGTTCGGATCTTTTTGCCGATCAGTTCAACTTGAGATTTCATATGATGACTGGCTCCTGTTTCGCTGCACGCGGCATAACAAATTGTTGCAGCCCCGCGTTGGGTAATTAGGCCCGTTTGAATTCAATCCTCATGATCTTTTTTTAGACCTATTCGGAGCAAAAGGCCAATTTTTGCTTTTAAAAAATGCCCCGCCCAAGAGGCATTGTTAAAGAGAAAAGGCTGGGACAGCACCCGATAAAAGGCCCTGAAGGCAGCAACGAGGTCAGCTGGGGTCGAGAGGGTTGGCTTGTGTCGCTGAAGCATCAGACTAAAGCAGCTTGGACATATAGATCTCGTCAACAAACTGTCCCCTGATTTTCAGTGCGTCTCGTTTGACACCTTCTGCCTCAAAGCCAGATCTTTTATACAGATCAATCGCTCTTTGATTATTGGCGACAACTGTCAGTTCGATCCGGTGGCACCGTCTCTGTTGAGCCCACTCCTGCAAGGCCTGCAGAAGTTGATAGCCGATTCCCTGACCGCTATGGCTTGCCTTTACTCCCATCGCAAGATAGGTACAGTGGCGGTTTTTATTGGCCTTTCCACCGATGCCGACGATAAAGCCCAGGATCAGCTCTTCCTGTTCACAGACCAGCATCACATCTTCTTCACAGCGGGAGAAGTTCTCAAGGATCCCTTGTTGCTGCTCAAGGGTGGTGGAGCGCTCTCCCGCTTCATAGAGCATGAAGTCACTCTCACTATCCAGAGTGCTGAACAGATCTAATAGCTGGGGGGCATCTTTTATCTCGGCTTGTCGAATCAATGGGAGCTCCTTAGTTTCAATCGGGTTCCATCTATCCTAAGCAAGCTGTGTGGCACAGGCAATAAGTACCAGCCTGACTATGCTCAAGCTTGTGTCATCATCCAGCTCACATCTCACTTCATGCCCTGGTACCAGGGATTACAGCAGACCTTGGAGGGAAAAATTGCTCGCTTTCCCGCGACGTTAACCTTAGACACCTACTACCTGCTGTTTTATCGCGGTGGCACCGAGTCGGAAGCGTTACCGGAGAAATTTAATCCGAGGCTGACGAAGCTGCAACAACACAAATATCAAAAGCGGTTAAGGCTGAAGGGTTATACCAATCGAAATGTGAGTCAGCACGGGCGAATAAGAGAGGAGGGGAAGCCATAGCTTCCCCTTGATGGTTAAGCGCACTCAGGCTCAGCGGTAAGCTGCTGCTGGATCTGCGCCGGAACGGCTTCATAACGGCTGAAGGTCACACTGAACTCGCCTTCGCCACCGGTCATCGCCTTAAGGCGGGTTGCATAGTCATCCAGGTTCGCCAGGGGAGCTTCAGCTTCGACTTCGACCCGGTTATTGGGCTGAGAATTACTACCACAGACAATACCGCGCATCGAGGCCAAATCGCCCGTGATGTCTCCGACATTTTCAGCCGGGACGCTCACCAGCATTTTGACGATCGGCTCGAGAACCACGGGGCGGGCTTGCTCGATCGCATTGAGAAACGCTTTTTTGCCGGCACTGACAAAGGCTATCTCTTTTGAGTCGACCGGATGATGCTTGCCATCATAGACAATGACCTTCACATCCTGCAGCGGGTAGCCGGCGACGGCACCTTCGCCCAGCACTTCGCGGACTCCTTTTTCAACGGCCGGGATAAATTGACTCGGAATGGAGCCTCCAACGACAGCACTTTCAAACACAAAGCCTTCGCCACGGGGCAGCGGCTCGATTCTCAGGAACACCTCACCAAACTGTCCGGCCCCCCCGGTCTGCTTCTTATGGCGATGGTGGCCTTCAGCCTTACTGGAGATAGTCTCACGGTAGGCGACCGAGGGTTTATCTGTATCTATATCCAGGTTGTAGAGATCTTTGGCTTTTTCCAGAACTATCTTAAGATGCATCTCCCCCAGACCGTTGAGTATGGTCTCATTCGCCTGCTCATTTTGTGAGATCCGAAGACTTGGATCTTCGGCTGCAAGCTTGTGCAGCACTTCGGTGATCTTCTGCTCATCGCCGCGCTTGGTCGCCTTGACCGCCAGCCCATACAAGGGATCGGGAAGGCTGAGATCCGGCATGTGATACTCATCCTCTTCGTGGCTGTCATGCAAAATAACATTCACCTCCAGAGCATCGATCTTCGCCAGTGCACAGATATCTCCCGGGATCGCCTTGGGAACTTCCAGTTGTTTACCACCCTGGAGCTTGAGAAGGTGTCCTATCTTAATCGGTTTACGCTCTTCACTGATAAAGACCCGCTCGCCATTGGTCATGGTGCCCTGGTGGACCCGGAATACTCCAAGGCGGCCGATGAATGGATCAACAGTGATCTTAAATACATGAGCCAGCAGGTGTTTTTGTGGGTCAGGAGTCACCTCTACCGGCTTGGCTTTCTCGCCCCATCCTTTGACAAAGGCTGGGGGGTTGGCTTCCAGAGGGTTAGGCAGAAGCTTGCTGAAGATGGTCAAAAGTTCCTGAATACCAATTTCGCCGGTGGCAGAAGTAAAGCAGACCGGAAGCATATGGCGACGGCGCAGCGCTTTTTCGAAGGGCTCATGCAACTGCTCGGGGGAGAGACTCTCACCCTGCTCCAGGTAGAGCTCCATCAGTTCATCATCCTCTTCGACCACCTGGTCGACCAGTGCATCGTGTGCATCCTGAATTGAAGAGAAAGCGGTGTCTGCGTCATAGTCGGGCTCAAAGAAGCAATCGATGACCCTGGAAAGATCGGCAGAGGGCAGGTTTAACGGCAGGCAGGGCACTTCAAATCGCTCCTGCAGGCTTGCCAGAATCGCCTCAGGATCCACTCCTTCACTGTCCAGCTGGTTGATGATGATCATTCCGCACTTGTTTTGTTCTTTGAGCTGAGCAAAGGCGCGGTCGGTGATCGCTTCACAACCCTTTTGGGCATGCACCACCAGGGCAACGGTCTCAACCGCGGGCAGAACACTCAGGGAACGTCCAAAGAAGTCTGGGAGTCCGGGAGTATCCAGAAGGTTGATATGGTTACCCTCGTAGTCGAGGTTTAGCATGCTGGGTTCAAGGGAGTGAAGGTGTTGTTTTTCCTGGGGGGTAAAGTCTGAGAGCGTGGTGCCGCGTTGCAATTCTCCTTTACTGTCGCAGGCCCCCGCTGCATAGAGAATTGCCTCAGTTAGGCTGGTTTTGCCGCTGCCGGTATGACCGAGCAGGGCTATGTTCCGAATTTGCTGTGTCTGATAGGACATAGGTTCCCTCCTGATAGAGTTTTTGAACTGGAACTGCTCCAGTATATCCTTTTTTTTAAATCGCAAATTTGGTGCTAGATCACGACTTTGTCATTCATTTTTAACAAAGTAAACAGCAAATTTAACGACAAGATCATCGACTTAGCCCGGAGCCTGTGCTCTGATAGCACACTGGGGTGATCAGCGGGAGGTGGACCATAGTGGCTGGGCTAAATCAGGTAAAAGGGATCTTCTTTGATCTGGATGGAACCTTGATCGAATCGAGTCGTTTTTACTATCGCGCCTGGTCGACAGCGCTTGAACATTATGACATCGACCTTGAGTATTCTGTGTACCTTGGGCTGTTTAATTCAGGCTATGAGAGCCACAAAGTAGCTCAGTTGCTGCATCGCCACTATCATGTTTCTTGTCCCCTGGAGGAGCTTAAGGCTCGGCGTAAAGAGTGTTTGGAGCTGATGCTTGAGTCTGCTGTTCCCGAGGCACTTCCCGGGGCCGACGCGTTGCTCCGGACTCTGTCAGAGGGAAGCTGTCCAATCGCCCTGGTCACCGCAAATTCCCGCTTTTTAGTCAACAGGGTGCTTGAGCATTATGAATGGGCGTCGCTATTCGACTGTGTGGTGTCTATGGAGGATGCCTCTCGCAACAAGCCCGCGCCCGATCTCTATCAGCTTACTTGCCAGCGGCTTGGCTTAGCCCCACAGAGCTGTGTGGCCGTGGAGGACTCACCGGCGGGCCTGATGAGTGCTCAGCAGGCGGGGTTACAGTTACTCTGGGTTCATGGGGATAAAAAAACGCCACCCCTGGAATCGCTGGTGGCGCTTGATGATCTGGATGCCGTCGGACAGTGGCTGGGAAGTTGTGCCTAACCGACACTAGTGCAGGTAAGTGTTTACCTGAGTATCATGACTTGCAGCTGCGCTGCATGATTGCCGGGGTGCCGGCGGCACATTACTTTTGTGCCGCCAAAAGTAATCAAAAGCTCGCTCCGTACTGTGAATCCCTCCACAGAACTACGCAGCTCGACATCCTGTCTCGGAAAAGAGTATTGAGCGGCTCGTCTCCACATTCACTCAAAGGCTGAACAACTGATCCAAAGCCCTCCATAGCAGAGTTCCTTTTAAATAGGGTGACTCTGCGTGAGACAACCCCACTACTTGGTCAAGGTAATCCAGCTATGCAGTACTAGATCCACTGCATCTCGGTTTTAAGCTCTTTCTCGGTGGCCTGGAGGTTCTCCCCTATCTCGCCGACTATCACCACGTTGGCGGTCTGGGTCTTGTAGGAGAGGCCACGCAGTTTTGAGTCTCCAAAGGTGGTGGAGGGTTTCAGGCCCCGGTCGGCAGGGATCACGAACACATCCACCGGACCTTTCTCACCCTGAAGTACCAGATGCAGGCCCGGACCACCATAGAAGTTACAGTGATTCACAAAAAGAAGCTTTTGAGCTGGCATCTGTGAGAACTTTCCTCCGTAGCGGTTGAGCTTGGAGTTGACTGAGGCCAGAGTCAGTTTTTCATCGACACCATGAACAAAGCTCGCCTCCTGATGAGCATGAGTCAGGGCGATCTGACCTATGGTCGGAGCTCCACTGCCACTGCTAAATCCGGGGAAAAACTGAACGCCCAGCCCCAGCAGAAAGGCGACGGAGGCGGCCAGTGCTAATTGTCCCCATTGAGGCCGGGACTTGAATCTTGGCTTGGGGCTGGATTCCATGGTCTGCGCCAGGATCAACCGGTCGGCGAGATCATCTGGCACATCAACCGCAAAGGCGGATCCCAGCTTCTTATCAAACTGACGGAGTTCCTCAACAAACGCCTTGTGGCCTTCGTTATGTTCTATTTCTCTTAAGAAGCCCTCACTGCGATCATCGGGATCGGAGTAAGCGTGGCGTCTGAATTGTAATTCATCCATTACTGCGTCCCCGCGTCTGTGGTGATTGATCCAGTGACTCTTTGAGTTGGCTCCGCGCCCTGAAAAGCCGGGTCATCACGGTATTTTTATTTAGCTGAAGAATGCTGGCGATCTCATCTCCACTAAAGCCCCCTAACACCTGAAGAACCAGAGGTTCACGATACTCGGCTGAGAGCTGTCCAATTTGCCGTCGCAGCAGTTCATTCTCCATCTCCTGCTCAACACCCGTGTGCTTTGGATCGGCAACCGGCTGAGCATCAATATCTGTGGTGTCGAGTCGCTTGCGCTCAAAGCGCCGTGCGTTCTCACGCCGGACTATGGTAAAAAGCCAGGATTTTGCTGACTTTTCATCTTTTAAGCTGTCGATCGCCTTCCATGCCCGAAGGTAGGTTTCCTGGACCACATCCTGAGCCGTTTGCTCATCCTGACACACCCAGTATGCATACCGGTACACATCACGATGCAGAGCATGAACTAAGGCTTCGTATTTTTTTTGTCGTCTTTCCATGTCTTTAGAGACCGGAGGAGCCTCTTTTTTCTTTCGCCAGAAAAGAGTCATTATCCCTAACATCCTGTTGAAGACAGATGTAGATAGACTAATAGGTTCTGTGCTGGAGTTCCAGTACCCTGAACTTATGATGATTGGGCCAAATCCTAATGGCAACAGAGACTTGTGTTCAAATGAATGGGGAGTCACAGACTCCCCATTGAAGCCCTCAGGGATTAAGGGGAGGGAGCTTTGTGGTATTGGACTTCGTAGACTTTCGCTGATGCCAGCTCTTGAGCAGGGCAAGCAGTTTATCCCCTTTGGCTGAATGCTTAGATGAGTCGTTCTCACCGAAACAAGCCTGTCGGAAGTTGCGGATGGCGTCTGACAGCTCCTGTGGGAGATCAAGTTTGAGCAGATCCCCTTCTGAGAGTGGATAATGTTGGCGTGCCCATGCCTGGAGTGCCTGATAACCCTCAAGGTGATCGGCTTGAGTCAGAGCTTGCTTCAGGGATTTCCAGTCTGTTTTTATCATAGAGACTGGTTGCTGAAGCTCGGAGCGGCTCAACGTGTGACCTGGCCTTCGTGCCTGTAACCAGAGGTATAGCAGGAGCAGGCACACCACCAGGAGCAGGATAGTGCAGCTAAACCACCATAGCGCAGTCTGCTGTAACCAACTCAGGGGTTGTGGTTGAGCCGTGAGCTCAGCAGGATTTGGTTGCACCGCTGCGGTGGTCGGCGCCGAAAGGCTTAAGGCCGCAGGAGTGATCTTAATGGTTGTTGCCGGGATCCTGGCCCACTCCTGTCGATGGGTCTTGGTATTCCACCAGGGGATGCGGATCTCTGGCAGGGTATAATCCCCGGCTTTCTCGGGGATCAGGGCCTCCTGATAGCTGGTTTGTGCCAGCAGTGTGTTTTGTTTGGCAAAGTTTTCACGGGTCGTTTTCCCCGGGTAATTTCTAAACTGCGCAGGTGTTACTGGTTGCAGCTCGGGCAACACCGATTTATCCACATTGGCTGCGGTGAGGGTGATGGTCCGGGTAATTGGCTCTCCTACCTGGTAGCTTGCCTGCTTCGGGCTCAGTGATTGGGTGAGAGTCACCTGTTGGCTGGGCAGCCAGTGTCCCTGGTAATCGGCCGGTTTAGGTTTGACCCGGATCTGAATATCCGGAGCTTGTTTCATGACAGGCTCAGAGCTGGGCATGGAGAAAAAGTTCATATTATTCCCACGCACAGTGGCGCTTGCCTGCAGCATTGGCCCGATAATTCTTTGGGAGCCGACATGATTCGGGGTGATCACAAACTGGCGAGTCACCACCTGAAATGCCTGACCATTAATGATCTGACTGCTCTGCTGATCCTGACCAAAGGGGTGAATCGTGGCACCCTCGAGTTTGGGGGCTGTCAGGCTGGCGCTTTGTAGTGGGGTAGAGGTATAGAGCCTGATCGTATACAGGAGCTGCTGCCCTTCAAGGAGCGTCTTCGAGCCCACCTCAACCTTCAGCTGGATATCCTGGCTGATACTGGAGGGGGGCTTCTTTCCGGCGGGGAGTACGGTGAGCTGAATGGGTTGGGTCTGTTTACCATTTATGCTGAGAGAGGGCACTGTGACCTTGCCGATCTTACGCGGCAGGATCGGTAGCGTCCAGCTGGTGCTTTGAGAGCGTTTACCGTTGACGATACTGGTTTGATGGCTGGTGGATACCGCCCCCACTACAAAGTCCCTGAGCAGTGGCTTAGTGTTGAGAGCGTTACTGGAGAGATCATCATCGGCACTGATGGTGAGCATTACCGACTGCCCCATGCCTGCGGTGGTTTGATCCACAGTGGCCGTGAGTTGGCTCAGCGCCCAGCTTGGGGTCGCGATCATCAGGAGCAGCAGGGCTGCACCCAGCCTGGATAAGAATGTCATATTAGTTACGAGACTCCTGTTGCTGACGTTGTTGGTACTCTAAGCGCATCTTATTCCGCAGCAGTAGTGAGGGATCATCCGGGAGCTGCTGCAGCCACTGTTTAAGCTGCTTATCGCCTGAAATAGGGTTGGGCTGAGCTTGTTCCTGAGGCTGTCCCCGCGGCTTTGAGTCTGAGGCTTGCTCCGCTGAGCCCTGTTGCCTCTGTGCTCCGGGCTTTTTCTCTGGGCCTTGCGGTTGATGTTGAGAAGATTGCTTTGGATTGGCTTGTGCCTGAGTATCCCGGGCCTTAGTCTGCTGCGACTGCGACTGCGACTGCGACTGCGACTGCGACTGCGACTGCGACTGCGACTGCGACTGCGACTGCGACTGCGACTGCGACTGCGACTGCGACTGCGACTGCGACTGCGATTGCGACTGCGATTGCGACTGCGATTGCGACTGCGACTGCGACTTTGACTGTGACTTCGATTGCGACTGCGACTGCGACTGCGACTGCGATTGCGACTTTGACTGTGACTTCGACTGTGACTTCGATTGCGACTTCGACTTCGACTGCGATTGCGACTGCGATTGTGACTTCGATTGCTGCTGTTGCTGCTCTAGCAGCTGTTTTACCAGCTCCCGATTAAACTTCGCATTCGCAAGCCCGGGCTCCTGTTTGAGAGCCTCATCATAAGAGTGAAGGGCCTTTTCCAACTCGCCCGCTTTAGCCAGCGCATTCCCCCGGTTGTAGTGGGCGGTTGCGCTATTACCCCTGGCATAGGCTTCGGCTGCCTCCTTGTACTCTTTATCACGATACAGGGCGTTGCCCTGCCAGACAGGATCCTTAAACTGCTTTGCTGCCTCGGAGTAGTTTTTCTCCTGATAGGCCTGCATCGCCTGTTGCTGTGAATTTCGCCACAGTTCGGTGGCTGCCGCCGGTTTTGGTTGGATCAGCAAAGCCAGCGGCATCAGGGCCAGCAGCACTCCACGACGAAACAAGAGAGCTGCCAGTGGCAGCAATAGTAGAACCAGCCAGTAACCCTGATCCAGATGAATGGCCTGGGAGTTTCGCTCACTCTTCACTGTGCGTCCCTGGCCCGAGCTTTGGCTGAGCAGCCGGATATCTGATTCACCGGGCTGCAAAGAGCTATATTGGCCATGGTATTGTGCCGCCAATTCCGCCAGTTTCTGTGGATGGATCTTCGAAAGTATGATGTCTCCCAGGCGGTTTTTCGCCAGGTTGCCATCCGGCAGGCGTAGCGGGGCACCCTGAGGCGTTCCAACTCCCAGGATATCCAGCTGCCAGGGGCTTCCCCTGAGAGCCTGCCTGACCTGGCGGAGGGATTTGTCACTTAAGCCCGCGGTGACCAGGATGATCTTACCGCGCTCAAACCCTGCCTGGCTAAGAAGCTTTTGCGCTAACCTCACACCTGAGGCTGCGTTATCTCCACCGACAGGCATAATTGAGGGTTTGAGAGCCGGGATAAGATTTTCCAGGGTCCCTTCATCTTCTGTCAGGGGGGCGATGGTAAAGGCCTGACCCGAGTAGGCAATCAGCCCTGTCTCGCCCTGGGGGAGGTGTTTGAGCAGATCCAGTAGTTTGTAGCGAGTCTGTACCAGCCGTGAAGGGGCGAGGTCGGTGGCATACATGTTTTGAGACATATCCACCACAATCACCCTTGCCCTGTCTTGTTGATAGAGCGGCACTCTTGCTTTTTCAAAGCTCGGGCCAGCGAGCGCCAGGGTGGCGATAAGCCACAGCAGGGCAAGGCAGATCAAAAGATAGCGACCGGAGCGGCCGGTTTGAGCCATCGGCAGCAGGTATCTGGCAAGGTGCTCACTGATCAGCTGATGCCAGTCCCCCGCTGCTGATGGCGCCACAGCCAAATAAGAATCAGGGCGAGAGGGATCAGGGCAAGTAACCACCAGGGACGTAACAGCGTAAAATCACTCATGACTGCACACCTCGTCTGGATAGGATGATCAGTGCCAGCGACAGCAGCAAGGCCATAGTCAGAGGCCAGTCATAATATTCATAACGGGGACGATAGGTCTCCTTTTTGGCCTGTACCGGCTGGAGTTTGTCGATAGTCTGGTAGGCCTGCTCGATATCACGGCTATTTTTGGCTCTGAAGTAGCGGCCACCGGTCTCCCTGGCGATCTGCTCCAGTACCCGGCTATCGAGATCACTGGAGGGGTTGATCCGTTGCACTCCAAACAGGCTGCGCTGTAACATCACATCGGCGCCAATCCCTATGGTGTAGATGGTAACTCCATGTTTGGCCGCAAACTTAGCCGCTTGCAGGGGGCCGACCGTGCCAGCATTATTCTGACCATCGGTGAGTAGGATCAGCACACGCTGTTTGGCATCCTGGCTGAGCAGGCGCTTGAGTGCCAGGCCAATCCCTTCACCGATGGCGGTCTGGGTCCCGACCAGGCCGATCTGCGCCTCATTGAGAAACTTCTGAACCGTCTTGAGATCATAGGTCAGAGGCGCCTGCAAATAGGCATGATCGGCAAACAGAATCAGTCCCAGCTGATCGCCCTGGCGTTGGGCGATGAACTTATCAAGCACGGTCTTCACTGTGGTCAGCCGGGAGACAGCTTTGCCATCAAGCTGCATATCCTCTATCTGCATACTGCCCGATAGATCGACCGCCAGCATGATCTGTCGACCGCTGCGCTCCAGGGTGACCGGAGCCCCGATCCAGCTGGGGCGCGCTGCGGCCACCACCAGGCAGAGCCACATCAGGAGCGCCAGAAACTGCAATAGCTTCCTGCTTCTGCCGTGAGCCTGAGCCTTTTCATGGGAGCAGGGGAGGGTTGGCGCATATAGGACCGCCTGCCGGCTGTTTTTGGCGGCAGGGATAAGGTAGTAGATCACTAAAGGAAGCGGCAGGAGTAATCCCATCCAGGGCCAGCTAAATTCAAACACCAGCACTCCTCCTCTTTTTAAAGGGAAGGGTCAGGGTAAGCCACTGGCAGCAAGCCAGCTTGAGCTGTTTGCATTGGTTTTCCGGCACCGGGGCCGGGGAGTAGAGCCAGCCCTGGATCAGGTGATCGAACTGTTTGACCATAGCAAGCTTGGGATTGTATCTGTCCAGAAATGCCAGCCAGGCGCGATCGTGCAAAGGGGCAAGCTCATCGCGCGACCAGTAACACAGACACGCCTGCTTCATACAGGAGAAAAGCTGGTGAATATATTGAGGGTGACTGAGATCCAGCGCTTCAATCGCCTGGAGTGCCTGATTGCGGATCGCCAGTTTGCGGCGTTTTTGCCAGTATAACCAGCCTGCGGCGACGAGTATCAAGATGAGCAGAGCCAGAGCAAGCCACCATCCGATGGCCAGCGGCCACCAACTGACAGCTGCTCCCGGGTGAATATCTTTGAGTTGGGCCAGTGAGGGGGTCATGTTGCGATCCTCAGTTGCGCCAGCAACGGCTCTCCCGCCGAGAGGCGTTGCCATTGATGAAATAGCGGTCCCAGCTGTTGCTCCAGCTGTTGCTGCTTATGTTGGGCGGCCTGATGATAGCGTTGGCGTGAGGAGGTGCTTGCGGGGGCAAGCAATCCCTGGTGTTTACCATCGCTGACAGGCAGAGGCGAACAGCGCCGGGCCGGAAGACTCTCCTCCAGGGGGTCATAGATCTGCCACAGGCAGAGCCTGTGATGGCGACGCATCAGCATCAGCTGTTTGTGGGCTGCAGCATCAAGCCCCTGCAGATCACTGATCAAACAGACCAGGGCGCCCTGGTGCGCCATTTGGCGTAGCCGCTGCAACTGTGGGGCCATCGACTGGCCCTGCAGGGTTCGCTGAGTCAGTCCCTGCTCATGGAGCAGGCAGATCTGATTGAGCAGCCGCAGCACCCCCTTCTTACCACCATGGGGCTTAAACTCGGCACGCTGCTGGCAGTTGTAGACCAGACCGCCGACCCTATCGCCTTCGGCTTGGGCACTCCAGGCGATTAAGGCACTGAGTTGGCAGGCAAAAGCAGATTTAAGCTGCAGAGCGGAGCCAAAATACATCTCGGGGGAGAGATCCAGCAGGATAAACACCGGCCGCTCCCGCTCTTCACGAAACAGCTTGGTATGAGGTTTTCCGGTGCGGGCGGTGACTCGCCAGTCCAGAGCCCTGATATCATCGCCCTGCTGATAGTGGCGAACCTCATCAAACTCCATGCCCCGGCCGAGTCGCTTTGACAGGTGACTGCCGCTTAGCATACTGCTGCCAAACTGTTTTTGTAGGGTGAGTCGTCCCAGGCGCTGCAGTGCGATCAGCTGTTTAAGGCTGATATGAATTCCATCTCCCTGTAACTGCTTCATGTCAGAGCGACGACCTCGAGTAACCGGCTGATGATCTGGTTTCGGTTGATCTCTTCGGCCTCAGCCTCGTAACTGAGTAGCAGACGATGGCGTAGCACTGGGTAGAGGCACTCCTGAATATCCTCAGGTAGCACAAAGTCGCGACCGGCGAGCCAGGCTTTGGCCCGGCTGCAGTAGGCAAGAGCCAGGGTAGCCCGGGGACTGATCCCATAGCTAAGCCAGCGCTTGAGTTCTGAGCAGTAGTTTTCAGGGCGGCGGGTGGCGTTGATGAGCGCCACCAGATACTGTTCGAGAGCCGGCTCCATGTGCAGCCCAAGAACCTGCTGCCTGGCTTCAAACAGCATCTGCTGGGTTAACTCGGGAGCCTCGAGCTCTTTGAGCTCGCGGGCTTCATTAAGGTTAAGGTGCAGAATATCCAGCTCCGCCTCGGCACTGGGATAGTCAAGCTCCAGGTGCAGCATGAATCGATCCAGCTGCGCCTCGGGAAGGGGGTAGGTTCCCTCCTGCTCTATGGGGTTTTGAGTGGCCATCACCAAGAATAGCTTGGGCAGGGCATAGGTGTGCTGACCCACAGAGATCTGATTTTCTGCCATCGCTTCCAGCAGGGCCGATTGGACCTTGGCCGGAGCCCGGTTGATTTCATCGGCCAGCAGTAGGTTGTGGAACAGCGGGCCTTTCTGAAAGCTGAAACTACCATCCTCCGGGCGATAGATATCGGTTCCGGTGAGATCGGCGGGTAACAGATCAGGAGTAAACTGGATCCGGTGAAAGCTGCCTTCAACCGCTTTGGCCAGGGTTCGGATCACCCGGGTTTTTGCAAGTCCCGGAGGCCCTTCAACCAGAATATGGCCGTTAGCTAACAGAGCGATCAGCAGGTGCTCAGTGAGCATAGGTTGTCCAATCACCTGATGATTGAGATAGTTTTTGAGAGAAGAAAAAGTGGCTTGAGGCATGAGTATCTCGCTAATCAAGTCTGCATGAATTGCTATATGTATGTTACCGATTGATCATTGAATCACAAGATCCTGACTCTAATCTGACTCAAACAAAAGATTTTGAGAATGCAGGGAGAGGATATCGAACTGGCTGAATTATAACCTGTTTTTTTTTGACTTGAGGCATTGTTGGATTCTATCTAGCCTTAAGTCAAAGGGCCTGCAGCGCCATCCGGGGGCATGTTATGGTTAAAAGCGAATCCAAGTCGATTTATCAATTATTAATTACTCTCAAGGGGATCCGTCCGGCGATCTGGCGTCGTTTATTGGTGGATAGCCGAATGGATCTATGGGAGCTTCATTTGACTGTCCAGGTTGCTATGGGCTGGAGCAATCGCTACCTGCATCAATTTATCAATGGTCGTAAGCTATATCGAATGCATGATGATGAGTTTGTGTATGGTATCGATAGTGAAGATGAAACCGAGGTTGCGCTGCACCATGTGTTGAGTAAGGAGGATCAGTTCTTACTTTACGAGTATGATTTTGATGATCACTGGGAGCATGAGATCAAGCTTGAGGAGGTTAAACCCTGGAGTGATCAGATGTTACCTCACTGTATCGATGGTTGCCGGGCCTGCCCTCCCGAGGATTGTGGAGGTATCGGAGGCTACCGGCACCTGATAAAAGCTCTGTCCGATCATAAAAAACCGGAATATCAGGAGCTGATCCGCTTCGTGGGGCCTGGGTTTGATCCGGATCGTTTTGATCTCGAAGAGACTGATTTTGCGGTACAAGAGCTCTTCAAACAGCAGGTAATGCACTGGAGGGGTGAGTGATATTAGCCAGATTTCGTCGATTCAGGGGGGAGTTTTCCTGGTGGGAACTCCCCCTGTGTTATTTACCTTCTCTTTGCTTCTTGAAGGGGGGATCAGTCTTTGGGATCCATTTTCCGGGCAAATTGATTGGCCTGTAATGCTTTGGGGAGTGCTACCTATGTTTGCTGGTACAGGGCTGGCGATCTTGGCCTTGATGCGGATGCATCGCGCCGGAACCACCTCAAGCTTTAATCGCTCATCAAGCCTGGTGTGTGATGGCGTGTTTCGGCTGAGCCGTAATCCCATTTATCTTGGAATGCTATTGGTGTTGATAGGCTTTGCCCTGCTGCTGGGTAATTTGTGGTGTCTGTTAGGCTTGTTGCCACTGTTTGCCGGGCTAAGTTTTCGGGTGATCCCAGGCGAAGAGCGGGGTTTGACTGAGCTATTTGGGGAGCAATATCAGCACTATTGCCAACGAACCAGGCGCTGGTTCTAGGGGGATGAGATGCTACAACATCTACCTGATATGTTGCTGTGCGGGTTTGTGATCTGTTTTGTGATCCTGTGGGTTTGGCTACTGGCGATCACCCTGGCGGGAGACTGGATCTACCAGATCCACTGCCGTTTTTTCAGGTTAAGCCGTGAGCAGTTTGATCTGATCCACTATTGTGGGATGGGGCTTTTTAAGATGGTGGCATTCCTGCTGTTTCTGGTTCCCTGGCTGGCAACCCTCATCGTCATATGAGGATTGCCAACAGAGGTTGTGGGTCTAAAACCACAAGGCAATGAGCATGGAGCCCGCCAGAGTCATCAGTACGTTGGCGATGGCATAGGTTCCCGCATATCCCAGTGAGGGGATATTGTTCTTAGACATGTCATGTAGCAGCTCAACCGCTGGCGCACAGGTTCTGGCTCCGGTAATGGCTCCGAGCAGCAGGGCAGGGTTCATCTTGAGCACAAAAATCCCGAACAGGTAGCCAAAGATGACGGGTAGCATACAGACCACAAGGCCCGATAGCAGCACCACCATACCGTGATTACTCAGATACTCGAACAGACCACTGCCCGCGTTCAAGCCGATGCCGGCCATGAACACAGTTAGTCCCAGATCTTTAGCAAGGCGCAGTGCCCCTGTCGGAACATACCCCATAGTCGGGTGGTTGGCCCGTAGGTAGCCCATCAGGATCCCCGAGACCAGCAGGCCTACCGCATTGCCCAGGCCAAATTGCAGGGTGCCTAACACCAAAGAGATGCTTCCGATCAAAAGACCCAGTACAAAAAATCCGGTAAAGGAAACCAGATCTGAGGTTTGGCTATGAACATTGATAAAGCCGATTTTGGTGGCAAGCTTCTGAACCTTGCTCTCTTCACCACAGATCTTCAGAACATCACCTTTTTGCAGCATGATGTCACGGTTAGTCGGCATCTCGATCTGCGAGCGCACAATGCTGTTGAGGAAGCAGCCCTGCTCAGTGAGACGCAGATCTCGCAGGTGGCGCCCCACCACTGAGCTGTGCTTGACCACTATATCTTCGGTGACAATCTTGCGATCCAGCAAATCCTTATCAAACACCTCTTTACCATTTCGGTAGCTGAGATCGAGCTTTTCATGGCTCTCCGGGTAGCCGATAAGTGCAATTTCATCCCCCTCCTGGATGATCGCATCACCCGCAGGGCTTGCCAGGATGCCATTACGGCGGATCCGCTCAACATAACAGCCGGTATGAGGATAGATGCCGGTTTCCCTGAGGGTACGGCCACCAATCCAGGCCGCCAGCTCTGGACCAACCCGGTAGGCCCGAATGATGGGCAGATAGACTTTTTGCTCACCTGAGGTATCTAGCCCACGCTCCCGGGCGACTTTGCGCGACTCATGCTCAAGATCGATGCCGAGCAGGGTCGGCTTATAGCGGATCATCACCATCAGGCCGACCAGGCCAATAAGATAGGTCAGGGCGTAGCCGATACTCATGTCACTGAGGATTGCCTGCATATCACTGTGACCCGTTGCATGGAGCATTCCGTTTTGCAGTGCATCCTGAGCGGCCACCAAAGCCGGTGTCGAGGTGAGGGAACCCGCCAAAATTCCTGCGGTCAGGCCTGGTCCTAAGTTAAACAGGTGGGCGCAGATAAAGGCGATCGCCTCGGCGCTGATCAGGATCACCAGGGTCAGGGCGATATAGCGTATCCCGTCGCGGAAGAAGATACTGAAAAAGTGAGGGCCAGCTTCGATTCCAACGCAGAAAATGAACAGCATGAAACCGACACTCTCAATATTAGGGCTGATATGAAACCCCATCTGGCCGAATAGCAGGGCGGCGAACAGGACGCCTATGGTATTGCCGATCTGAAAGGAGCCGATACGAATTCGTCCCAGGGCAAGTCCGATGGCAAGGATCACAAACATCAACAGCGCATCGCTGTGATGAAGGAGTTGCAGGAGATCTATGGTCATGATGTTTATCTGGTTGGCGCAACAAAATCTTGGCTAGTATAAAGCCTTTATAGAAAAAGCACAGTAACAGCGTCTTGCAGAGACGATAATTTTTATACTGGTTTTTTTATCCTGTGGCTTGAGAATAATGGAGCAGTGCAGCACCTCTGACTCCCCCTGAATCACCAAACCTTGCCTTTAAAATTGCTGGTGGCTTATTGATGGGCAAGCAGTATTTAGCGATAAGCGCGGGCAGCTTTTGATAAAGCTCGGGGGCGTTAGACAAGCCGCCACCGATCACGATCGCATCGGGATCAAGGATATTGATGATTGCCCCCAGAGCGCAGGCTAAAAGCTCAAGATAACAGTTGAGGCTCTGGATCGCATCCGGTCTATTTTTCCGGGCCTCAACAAGAAGTTCCTCAGCATTTCGAGATGTTCCATTGAGGTGCTTGTCGATAAAACTCAAGCCCCGGCCGGAGAGGTAGTTATCCAGGCAGCCGGTGAGACCACATCCACACTTCACTACAGGTACCTTGTCTTGGGTGAGTCGATGAAATGACCAGGGCAGTGGGGTGTGCCCCCATTCGCCCGCAAGGTTATTGGCTCCCTGATAGAGTGTCTTATCGATACAAAGAGCACCGCCGACACCGGTTCCCAGGATTGCGCCAAACAGGTTTTTATAATCCTGACCTGCACCGCCGATCGCTTCTGAGAGCACGAAGCAGTTGGCATCGTTTTCAATCCGTACCGGAAGCTTGAATTGCTCCTCTAGAATGGGTTGCAGAGTCTGACCATCCAGGCAAAGAACATTAGCACAGATAAGCGACTCATCATCTGCTCGGATCACACCGGGGATCCCGATTCCGATGCCTGAGGGGGCTTTCACGGATTGAGATGCCTCGTCGATAAGACGATGCAAGTTTTGGATCAGTCGTTCCAGATCATCTGTGACTGTGGGAATGCGCTTGTTAAAGCGGAGTTTCAGACCCTCATCATAAACTGCAATTTCCGTTTTGGTGCCGCCAATATCAAAACCGTACAACATAGATTATCCCTGGAGAGTTCCCAAAAATTACATTTTAGATATTTTGGCTGGAATGAGTAGTTTGGAGAGATCTTTTTACAAGTCGGGTGATATCACTCTGATTTTTAAGATTTAAAACAGTTAGATGGTCTGCAAATTGCTGTAGAGTTGTTATCCTAGTTGTATTGTTTTTTTGGCTCGGGTTACCAGGTTGCTGTTGGACTGGTTTTCGAATATTCAGGGAAGAGGTTTCGTATGAGTCGGTTTGAAGGGGTGCAAAACTTTGTGGTTGTTGAGTTGTCGGGCCAGGCATATCGCCTGAACGAGGCTGGTCAGCGAGAGCCTCTGGAGCTGAATCAGCCACTTCTGCCCGGTACTCAGCTCATCACCGAAGGGGATTCAATACTCAAGTTGCAAGCGGGTGATAGTATCCTGAATCTTCCTTCAGGAGCACTCGTCTCACTTCCAGGGCCAGATCTCAACCTGCAACCGGATGGTGGCTTCGATTTGGAGGAGCTGCAGCAGTCGATTCTTGATGGGGTTGATCCCACCCTGGCATTCCAGGAGGCTGCAGCCGGGGAAACTGTGACCTCCAGTAGTAATATTGGTGGGCAGTATATTGCAAGGAATGCAGATGAGACACTTGCCCAAGCCGGGTTTGATACTGGTTCTCTCCCTGATACCCAGGTATCAGAAGAGGAGGATACCCTTGTCATCATCGGCCCGGAGTTGACTCTTTCCGGAACTGCGATCATCAATGAATCAGCCGGGAGTGCAACCTATACCATTACCCTGGATAAGCCTTCAAGTGAAGCGATTACCGTTACCCTCAATTACTCTGACATTTCAGCTTCAGGCGGGGGGTTGATTATGGGGACACTCTGACCTTGATCACTATTCCAGCCGGCACAACCTCCCTGGAGTTTACCGTCCCTATTACAGATGATGCTTTGAGCGAGGGGATAGAAGCCCTTTCACTCGAAATAGTGGCAGTCTCAGGAGGTTTCGCAACCTTGGGGGAATCCACCAGAGTTGAAACCTCGATTATAGATGATACCTCGACCGGAGTGGAGCTTGATGGCCCAAACGTCACCTTGTCTGGTGAGCTTTCCATCAGCGAGTCTGCAGGCAGGGCCAGCTATCAGGTGAATTTGAGTCAGGCTGCTGCTGAGGATATTACAGTGGTGATCCGCTATCCAGATGGTGGCACTGCGATAGCCAATGGTGTCGATTATAGTCAGGGGGTTGTTGAACTTCGGATTGCAGCGGGCGAGACCTCGGCCGATTTCCAGGTAACCATTACAGATGATGCCCTGAGTGAAACGGACGAAACCTATCAAGTAGCGCTGATTTCAACCTCAGGAGGTGAGTCCTCTCTTGGTGCTACCACCTTGATAGAAACTACCATCATCGATGATACCAACCAGGGGGGAGGTGCTCTTGATGGACCGGTTATTACCTTATCAGGCGCAGAATCGATTGGTGAATCAGCGGGCAGCACCGGCTATACAATCACCTTGAGTGAAGCCGCCGATGAGGCGGTGACCGTCACCCTGGGTTATTTGCCGGGTACAGCTAGCGGTCAGGGCGTGGATTACGCTGAAGGCGTCGCTCAGGTGACGATTCCAGCCGGTGAAACTCAAGCTGAGTTTACGGTGGCAATTACCGATGATGCGCTGTCTGAAGCAACAGAAAGCTATCAGGTGACCCTGACCGCTACTTCTGGTGGGGAGTCAGCTCTTGGCGCTCAAACCAGTGTCACCACAGAAATAGTCGATGACAGTGGGCGAGAGCTGGATGGCCCTATGGTGACCCTGAGTGGCACTGAATCGATTGGTGAGTCCGATGGTGCAGCCAGCTACACCATCACCTTGAGTGAGGCCGCCGATGAGGCGGTAACCGTGACCCTGGATTACCTCCCGGGAACGGCCAGTGGCCAGGGTGTGGATTACGTTGAAGGCGTGGCTCAGGTAACCATTCCCGCAGGTGAAACTCAAGCTGATTTTACGGTGGCAATTATCGATGATGCCCTGTCAGAGCAGAGCGAGAGCTATCAGGTGACCCTGACCGATACTTCCGGCGGGGAGTCAGCGTTGGGCACCCAAACCAGTGTCACCACAGAAATAGTCGATGACAGCGGGCGAGAGCTGGATGGCCCGCAGGTGACCCTGAGCGGTACTGAGTCAATTGGTGAGTCATCGGGGAGCGCCAGCTATACCGTCATTTTGAGTGAAGTGGCCGATGAGGCTGTGACCGTCACTCTGGGCTATCTGCCGGGTACGGCAAGTGGTCAGGGCGTGGATTACTCTGAGGGCGTTGCTCAAATAACCATCCCTGCAGGCGAAACCCGCGCCGAATTTAGCGTGGTAATTACCGATGATGCTCTGTCAGAACAGAGTGAAAGCTATCAGGTGACCCTGACCGGCACCTCCGGCGGGGAGTCAACTCTCGGTGCGCAAACCAGTGTGACCACAGAAATAGTCGATGACAGCGGTCGCGATCTTGATGGTCCCATGGTGACCCTGAGTGGCACTGAATCGATTGGTGAGTCATCGGGGAGCGCCAGCTATACCGTCATTTTAAGTGAAGCCGCCGATGAGGCGGTGACTGTGACTCTGGGCTATCTGCCAGGAACGGCCAGCGGTCAGGGCGTGGATTACGCTGAAGGCGTCGCTCAGGTGACGATTACTGCAGGTGAGACTCAGGCTGATTTTACGGTGGCGATCACCGATGATGCGCTGTCAGAGCAGAGCGAGAGCTATCAGGTGACCCTGACCGGAACCTCCGGTGGGGAGTCTGCTCTCGGGACCCAAATCAGTGTTACTACCGAGATCGTCGATGACAGTGGGCGAGAGCTGGATGGCCCGCTGGTGACCCTGAGCGGAACAGATTCGATAGGTGAGTCTGAAGGCAACGCCAGTTATAGCATCCTTCTGAGTGAAGCCGCCGATGAGGCGGTGACTGTGACTCTGGGCTATCTACCGGGAACGGCGAGTGGTCAGGGCGTGGATTACTCTGAGGGCGTTGCTCAAATAACCATCCCTGCAGGCGAAACTCAAGCTGATTTTACGGTGGCGATCACCGATGATGCGCTGTCTGAAGCAACAGAAAACTATCAGGTGACCCTGACCGGTACTTCCGGCGGGGAGTCAACTCTCGGTGCGCAAACCAGTGTGACCACAGAAATAGTCGATGACAGCGGTCGAGAGCTGGATGGTCCCATGGTGACCCTGAGTGGCACTGAATCGATTGGTGAGTCATCGGGGAGCGCCAGCTATACCGTCATTTTAAGTGAAGCCGCCGATGAGGCGGTGACTGTGACTCTGGGCTATCTGCCAGGAACGGCCAGCGGTCAGGGCGTGGATTACGCTGAAGGCGTCGCTCAGGTGACGATTACTGCAGGTGAGACTCAGGCTGATTTTACGGTGGCGATCACCGATGATGCGCTGTCAGAGCAGAGCGAGAGCTATCAGGTGACCCTGACCGGAACCTCCGGTGGGGAGTCTGCTCTCGGGACCCAAATCAGTGTTACTACCGAGATCGTCGATGACAGTGGGCGAGAGCTGGATGGCCCGCTGGTGACCCTGAGCGGAACAGATTCGATAGGTGAGTCTGAAGGCAACGCCAGTTATAGCATCCTTCTGAGTGAAGCCGCCGATGAGGCGGTGACTGTGACTCTGGGCTATCTACCGGGAACGGCGAGTGGTCAGGGCGTGGATTACTCTGAGGGCGTTGCTCAAATAACCATCCCTGCAGGCGAAACTCAAGCTGATTTTACGGTGGCGATCACCGATGATGCGCTGTCTGAAGCAACAGAAAACTATCAGGTGACCCTGACCGGTACTTCCGGCGGGGAGTCAACTCTCGGTGCGCAAACCAGTGTGACCACAGAAATAGTCGATGACAGCGGTCGAGAGCTGGATGGTCCCATGGTGACCCTGAGTGGCACTGAATCGATTGGTGAGTCATCGGGGAGCGCCAGCTATACCATTAGCTTGAGTGAGGCGGCAGATGAAGCGGTGACCGTGACTTTGGGCTATCTGCCGGGAACGGCAAGTGGTCAGGGTGTGGATTACGCTGAAGGCGTCGCTCAGGTGACCATCTCTGCAGGGGAGACCCAGGCAGAGTTTACTGTGGCAATTACCGATGATGCTCTGTCAGAGGAGAGTGAAAGCTATCAGGTGACCCTGACCGGCACCTCCGGCGGGGAGTCAGCCCTCGGTGCCCAAACCAGTGTGACAACTGAGATCGTCGATGACAGTGGGCAAGAGCTGGATGGCCCCGTGGTGACCCTGAGCGGTACCGAATCGATTGGTGAGTCCGATGGACAAGCCAGCTATACCATCACCTTGAGTGAGGCTGCCGATGAGGCGGTGACTGTGACTCTGGACTACCTGCCGGGAACGGCGAGCGGTCAGGGCGTGGATTACGCTGAAGGCGTCGCTCAGCTGACCATCCCTGTAGGGGAGACCCAGGCAGAGTTTACTGTGGCAATTACCGATGATGCTCTGTCAGAACAGAGTGAAAGCTATCAGGTGACCCTGACCGCTACTTCTGGTGGGGAGTCAGCTCTTGGTGCGCAAACTAGTGTCACCACAGAAATAGTCGATGACAGTGGGCGAGAGCTGGATGGCCCTATGGTGACCCTGAGTGGCACTGAATCGATTGGTGAGTCTGAAGGAAGTGCCAGCTATACCATTAGCTTGAGTGAAGCCGCCGATGAGGCAGTGACCGTCACCCTGGATTATCTGCCAGGAACGGCCAGTGGCCAGGGCGTAGATTACGCTGAAGGCGTCGCTCAGGTAACCATTCCCGCAGGTGAAACTCAAGCTGATTTTACGGTGGCGATCACCGATGATGCGCTGTCTGAAGCAACAGAAAACTATCAGGTGACCCTGACCGGTACTTCCGGCGGGGAGTCCGCTCTAGGCACCCAAACCAGTGTTACTACCGAAATTGTCGATGACAGTGGTCGCGATCTGGATGGCCCCCTTGTGCAACTGCAAGGTCCGGAGCGTATCAGTGAGTCGAAGGACGAAGCGGTTTATAAGGTGCGGCTCTCCAAGGTTGCGGATGAGGATATTACCGTTGAACTGGTGTATCTGCCGGGAACAGCCAGTGGCTCAGGTGTTGATTACAGCGAGGGGGCAGCTCAGGTTACGATCCCTGCTGGTGAGCGGGTGGCCACGGTTAAGGTCGCAATTAATGATGATGCCCTGAGCGAAGCCAATGAAACCTTTAGCGTTACCCTGACGGGAACCTCGGGTGGTGAGTCGCGGCTGCATGGGAGCAAGCATTCGGTAGAAACCCAGATTATCGAAGATACGGGTCGTAAGCTCGATGGGCCTAAGGTAAGTCTTAGCGGTGATGGTCGGGTCAGTGAGTCTGATGGCGAGGCCCACTACCAAGTGAAACTGAATAAGGTGGCCGATGAAGATGTGGTGGTCAGCCTGGGGTACCTGCCGATGACCGCCAGTGGTGCGGGAGTTGATTACAGCGAAGGTGTTGCCCAGATTAGGATTGTGGCAGGGCAAACCCAGGCCGATTTCAGTGTTGCGATCACCGATGACGCCCTGAGTGAAGGGACAGAGAAGTTCAGGGTCAAACTCACCGATGTAGAAGGGGGTGAGGCTCGCCTGGGGGGTAAACGTAGCCAGGTGACCAAAATTGTAGAAGACAGAGGGAGTGAACTGGATGGTCCAAGTGTTACCCTGTCCGGAGCCCAAAGCATCGGGGAGTCTGATGGACAAGCCAGCTATACAATCACTTTGAGTGAAGCGGCCGATGAGGATGTGACCGTGACCCTGGGATACTTGCCCGGTACAGCCAAAGGCGCAGGTGTGGACTACACCAATGGCACACCTCAGGTTGTGATCCCCAAAGGGGAAACATCAGCTCAGTTCAGCGTGGCAATCACTGATGATAGCTTCTCAGAGGAAGATGAAACATTTACGGTTCAGTTAAAGGCGACTTCCGGGGCTGAGACCACTATTGGCCAGCAAAGCCAGGTGACAACGACAATTCTTGATGACACCCGTGGCGGGGGAGACCTGGATGGACCTTCGGTGACCCTCACTGGCAGTAGTTTGGTTGGTGAGTCGGATGGTCAAGCCAGTTATTCGGTGCTGTTAAGTGAGCCTGCAGTTGAAAAGGTGGTGGTGACTCTGGGTTACCTGCCGGGGACGGCCGAAGGAGGCAGTGTTGATTACCGTGAAGGTGTCGCTCAGATCACTATTCGCCCGGGAGAGACCCGTGCCGACTTTAACGTTCGGATCAAGGATGATGCGAAAACAGAAACAGATGAAACCTACCAGGTTCAGCTAACCGGAACCTCGGGTGCCGAATCCTCCCTTGGAAAACAAACCCTGGTTGAAACAACAATCGTTGATGATACCCGGGGAGGAGGGGATCTGGATGGCCCGGTTATCCAGCTGCAGGGACCTGCAAGTATCAATGAGTCAAAAGGGGAAGCTACCTACAAGGTTAGGCTTTCTAAGGTGTCCGATGAGGATATCACCGTTGATCTGGGATATTTGCCGGGGACGGCCAGTGGCTCGGGCGTTGATTACAGCGATGGGGTTGCCCAGGTCACGATCGCGGCGGGTGAGCGGTTGGCCACGGTTAAGGTCGCAATTAATGATGATGCCCTGAGCGAAGCCAATGAAACCTTTAGCGTTACCCTGACGGGAACCTCGGGTGGTGAGTCCAGGTTGCATGGGAGCAAGCATTCGGTAGAAACCCAGATTATCGAAGATACGGGTCGTAAGCTCGATGGGCCTAAGGTAAGTCTTTCCGGTGATGGCCGGGTAAGTGAGTCCGATGGTGAGGCTCACTACCAGGTGAAACTGAATAAGGCGGCCGATGAAGATGTGGTGGTCAGCCTGGGATATCTGCCACTGACCGCCAGTGGTGCGGGAGTTGATTACAGCGAGGGGGTGGCCCAGGTTAGGATTGCGGCAGGAGAAACCCAGGCAGATTTCACCGTTGCGATCACCGATGATGCCCTGAGTGAGGGGACAGAGAAATTCAGAGTTAAGCTCACCGATGTGGAAGGGGGTGAGGCTCGCCTCGGAGGTAAGCGTAGCCAGCTGACCAAAATCGTCGAAGATCGAGGGAATGATCTGGATGGTCCAAGTGTTACCCTGTCCGGAGCCCAAAGCATCGGGGAGTCTGATGGACAAGCCAGCTACACCATCACTTTGAGTGAAGCGGCCGATGAAGATGTGGTGGTTAGCCTGGGGTATCTGCCGATAACCGCCAGCGGTGGGGGAGTCGATTACAGCGAGGGGGTTGCTGAGGTTACAATTGTCGCAGGAGAAACCCAGGCAGATTTCAGCGTAGCGATCTCCGATGATGCCCTGAGTGAGGGGACAGAGAAATTTAGAGTTAAGCTTACCGATGTGGAAGGAGGTGAGGCTCGCCTGGGCAGTAAGCGTAGTCAGGTGACTAAAATCGTGGAAGATAGTGGGAATGAACTGGATGGTCCAAACGTCACCCTATCCGGAGCCCAAAGCATTGGTGAGTCCGATGGGCAAGCCAGCTACACCATCGCCTTGAGTGAAGCGGCTGATGAGGCAGTGACCGTGACTTTGGGCTACCTGCCGGGAACGGCTAGTGGCCAGGGCGTTGATTACTCTGAGGGTGTGGCTCAGGTGACCATTCCTGAAGGGGAGACCCAGGCAGAGTTTAGCGTGGCGATCACCGATGATGCTCTGTCAGAGCAGAGTGAAAGCTATCAGGTGATCCTGGCCGGCACCTCCGGCGGGGAGTCAACTCTCGGCGCTCAAACCAGTGTGACCACAGAAATAGTCGATGACAGTGGGCGAGAGCTGGATGGCCCGCTGGTGACCCTCAGCGGGACAGAATCGATTGGTGAGTCCTCGGGCAGTGCCAGCTATACCGTCATTTTGAGTGAAGCCTCCGATGAGGCTGTGACCGTCACCCTGGATTATCTGCCGGGTACGGCTAGCGGTCAGGGCGTAGATTACGCTGAAGGTGTCGCTCAGGTGACGATTCCAGCCGGAAAGACCCAAGCTGAGTTTAGCGTGGCAATTACCGATGACGCGCTGTCTGAAGCAACAGAAAGCTATCAGGTGACCCTGACTGCTACCTCCGGTGGGGAGTCTGCTCTTGGCGCTCAAACCAGTGTCACCACAGAAATAGTCGATGACAGTGGGCGAGAGCTGGATGGCCCTATGGTGGCCCTGAGTGGCACTGAATCGATTGGTGAGTCATCGGGCAGTGCCAGCTATACCATCACCTTGAGTGAAGTTGCAGATGAGGCGGTGACTGTGACTCTGGGCTACCTGCCAGGAACGGCTAGTGGTCAGGGCGTGGATTACTCTGAGGGTGTGGCTCAGGTGATGATTCCAGCCGGAAAGACCCAGGCAGAGTTCACTGTGGCGATCACCGATGATGCGCTGTCAGAGCAGAGCGAGAGCTATCAGGTGATCCTGACCGCTACTTCTGGTGGGGAGTCAGCTCTCGGCGCTCAAACCAGTGTGACCACAGAAATAGTTGATGACAGTGGTCGCGATCTGGATGGCCCGCAGGTGACCCTGAGCGGTACTGAGTCGATTGGTGAGTCATCGGGGAGCGCCAGCTATACCATCATTTTGAGTGAAGCCGCCGATGAGGCGGTGACGGTCACCCTGGGCTATTTGCCAGGTACGGCGAGTGGTCAGGGCGTGGATTACTCTGAGGGTGTGGCTCAAATAACCATTCCTGCAGGCGAAACCCGCGCCGAATTTAGCGTGGTAATTACCGATGATGCCCTGTCCGAAGCAATCGAGAGCTATCAGGTGACCCTGACCGGCACCTCCGGTGGGGAGTCAGCTCTTGGTGCGCAAACCAGTGTCACCACAGAAATAGTCGATGACAGCGGTCGAGAGCTGGATGGTCCCATGGTGACCCTGAGTGGCACTGAATCGATTGGTGAGTCATCGGGGAGCGCCAGCTATACCATTAGCTTGAGTGAGGCGGCAGATGAAGCGGTGACCGTGACTTTGGGCTATCTGCCGGGAACGGCAAGTGGTCAGGGTGTGGATTACGCTGAAGGCGTCGCTCAGGTGACCATCTCTGCAGGGGAGACCCAGGCAGAGTTTACTGTGGCAATTACCGATGATGCTCTGTCAGAGGAGAGTGAAAGCTATCAGGTGACCCTGACCGGCACCTCCGGCGGGGAGTCAGCCCTCGGTGCCCAAACCAGTGTGACAACTGAGATCGTCGATGACAGTGGGCAAGAGCTGGATGGCCCCGTGGTGACCCTGAGCGGTACCGAATCGATTGGTGAGTCCGATGGACAAGCCAGCTATACCATCACCTTGAGTGAGGCTGCCGATGAGGCGGTGACTGTGACTCTGGACTACCTGCCGGGAACGGCGAGCGGTCAGGGCGTGGATTACGCTGAAGGTGTGGCTCAGGTAACCATCCCTGCAGGCGAAACCCGAGCCGAGTTTACTGTGGCAATTACCGATGATGCTCTGTCAGAGGAGAGTGAAAGCTATCAGGTGACCCTGGCCGGCACCTCCGGCGGGGAGTCAACTCTCGGTGCCCAAACCAGTGTTACTACCGAAATTGTCGATGACAGCGGTCGCGATCTGGATGGCCCGCAGGTGACCCTCAGCGGTACTGAGTCAATTGGTGAGTCATCGGGGAGTGCCAGCTATACCATCACCTTGAGTGAAGCCGCCGATGAGGCGGTGACTGTGACTCTGGACTATCTGCCGGGAACGGCCAGCGGTCAGGGCGTTGATTACGCTGAAGGCGTCGCTCAAATAACCATCCCTGCAGGCGAAACCCGCGCCGAATTTAGCGTGGTAATTACCGATGATGCGTTGTCAGAGCAGAGCGAGAGCTATCAGGTTACCCTCACCGGCACCTCCGGCGGGGAGTCTGCCCTCGGGGCCCAAACCCGTGTGACCACAGAAATAGTCGATGATACGAATGGTGGGGGAGATCTGGATGGTCCTGTTGTGCAACTGCAAGGTCCGGGGCGTATCAATGAGTCGAAGGGCGAAGCGGTTTATAAGGTCCGTCTCTCCAAGGTCGCGGATGAGGATATTTCCGTTGAACTGGGGTATCTGCCTGGAACTGCCAGTGGCTCAGGAGTTGACTACAGCGATGGGGTAGCTCAGGTTACGATCCCTGCTGGGGAGCGGGTTGCGACTGTGAAAGTTGCAATTACTGATGATGCCCTGAGTGAAGTCAATGAAACCTTTACTGTTCAGTTGATGGGAACCTCGGGTGGCGAGTCACGGCTTCATGAAAGGAAATACTCAATTGAAACCGATATTGTCGAGGACTCGGGCCGTAAACTCGATGGACCGGTTATTACCTTATCAGGCACTGAAACGATTGATGAATCAGTGGGCAGTGCCAGCTATACCGTCACCTTGAGTGAAGCCGCCGATGAGGCGGTGACTGTGACTCTGGGCTATCTGCCAGGAACCGCCATTGGTCAGGGCGTGGATTATGCTGAGGGTGTGGCTCAGGTAACCATCCCTGCAGGCGAAACTCGCGCTGAATTTACGGTGGCAATTACCGATGATGCGCTGTCAGAACAGAGTGAGAGCTATCAGGTGACCCTGACCGGCACCTCCGGCGGGGAGTCTGCCCTGGGGGCTCAAACGGAGGTCATCACACAGATAGTCGATGACAGTGGTCGCGATCTGGATGGCCCCGTGGTGACCCTCAGCGGTACTGAGTCAATTGGTGAGTCTGATGGTAGTGCCAGCTATACCGTCATTTTAAGTGAAGCCGCCGATGAGGCGGTGACTGTGACTCTGGACTATCTGCCGGGAACGGCCAGCGGTCAGGGCGTGGATTACTCTGAAGGCGTGGCTCAGGTAACCATCCCTGCAGGCGAAACTCGAGCCGAGTTTACGGTGGCAATTACCGATGATGCGCTGTCAGAACAGAGTGAGAGCTATCAGGTGACCCTGACCGGCACCTCCGGCGGGGAGTCTGCCCTGGGGGCTCAAACGGAGGTCACCACACAGATAGTCGATGACAGTGGTCGCGATTTGGATGGCCCCTTGGTGACCCTCAGCGGGACAGAATCGATTGGTGAGCCCGATGGACAAGCTAGCTATACCATCACCCTGAGTGAAGCGGCTGATGAAGTGGTGACAGTTACCCTGGGCTATCTGCCGGGAACGGCCAGTGGTCAGGGCGTCGATTACTCTGAGGGCGTCGCTCAAATAACCATCCCTGCAGGCGAAACTCGCATCGAATTTACTGTGGCGATCATCGATGACTATCTATTCGAGAGTGGGGAAACCTATCGGGTAGAAATTATCCATACCCAGGGTGCAGAGTCGCAGCTTGGACTGCCGGTCAGTGTTGAAACCCTGATAGTTGATGATGACGCATTACAGAATTTGCGACTAATGGTTGAAGAGTCTGACATTGATCTGGACAGGGATATTGACTCTGGCAGCTTTGAGTCGGGAGCTCCGGCTATCAGCTTTGATTTAACGGTGGCCCAGGGGAGTGTGTTGGCAGGACTTACCGCCTCCGGAGATCCTTTACAGTATCAGATCTCTCCCGATGGTATGACTTTGACCACTTATACCCAGCATGTAGATGATCCTGTATTTGAGGTGACACTGGATGCCTCGGGTGAGACAGTGGGAGCGCAGGTTGAGTTGTATCAGCCTCTGGATCACCTGCCAGTGCAAGGTGAGAACCTGCTCGATCTCGATCTGAATGTAATCATTAGTGACAGAGGGGGCATGGAGCTTGATACCGCAACTCTTACCGTGAGTATTCAGGACTCAGTTCCTGAGCTGGGGGATGTGCTTGAGATCGGTGTTGCCGTTGAGTCAGAACCCTACCAATTGTTGGTGATGTTAGATACTTCCGGCTCGATGTGGGGGAACCGACTAGAGGTTGCGACTGAAGCGATCGAAGCTATGGTGAAGGAATATGCCGTTTCGGGGGATGTGGTGTTCCATGGTCTCACCTTTGCCGGTAGTTCCAATCCGAATGGGGGGTCGGGGGCAATAGTGATTGCTAAGGCCAACAGTCAGGATGAGGCGGATATCACACCATTGACCCAGTGGCTGGATAGTTTGCGCGCATCAGGAATGACCAACTATGAGCAGGCGGCTCTGGCGATCAATAGCTATCTGGATAATGGCCACCGGCAAGAGTTCGAACAGGGGCACGGCAAGCTCTATTTTATCTCGGATGGCCAGCCGACCCGGGGTAACAGAGATCCTGATGATCTGACCGACCTGATGAGTGCGAATTTGACTGGAGAAAATGCCGATGTATTTGAGAATAACTGGTCGGTAGGGATTGCGTCGAATATGTCGAATCAGGCACTACTGGCTATGGCCGGGGGCGATCCATCAGAGGTTATCATGGTTAATAATGCTTCACAGCTGGCTGATAGTTTGATTGCAACCATCACCCATGAATCTTTGGTAGGAGATATCACCAACGGTGCCATTGAATTAGTTGAAGATACCCAGGTGAACTCTGTAAACATCTCAGGGGGAAATATTGCCCAAATGGAGTACCTTGAGGGCCAACCAGAGGTGGCAATACAGAATCTGCAGGGTGACACTATTGGCCTGTTTGAGCTCGATTTTGTGACAGGGCAATATAGTTTCACGCCGATTGGAACCGGGATGGATGATTTTATCGTTCATTACGATTTAGTGGATGAAGATGGAGATATTTCATCCCCCGGGCGTATCGAATTTGAGCTGTCTAGTTTGCTTTCCGGCAGTGATGCCGCGGATCAGTTTGTGATCACCGAGGATAATTCACTCGCGGTAACTCATTACCAGATAGAGGACTATGACCTGACCGATCCGGATGTTATCGATCTCTCCCAGGTGTTGGCTATTCCTCAGGGCGATGACATCAATGATTATCTGGAGTTTAACTTTGAAGGCTCAGACAATGATGTGGACACCGTCATTGAGATCTCTCCGGATGGTGAGCAGCACGGAGAGGTTGCTGTTACGGTAACCCTGAAGGATGTGGATCTCCGCGAACAGTATCCGGGGCTCAGCGAAGCCCAGATCCTTCAGCAGTTAATCGATGATCAGCAACTGATAGTCGGCGATTAATGCAATACACTTATTTACAGTAGTTAGAAATGTAGGGGATCTGTTTGTCAGCATTAGACAAGGAGCAATCAGGGACGATGCCGTCTGAGAAGGAACAGGCTCAAGCCCGTAAAAAGCGCGGGTCAGCACCCAGGGTGACCGTGACCGAAACAAAAGGTAGGGCCGGGAGCAAGCCTGACTCCCAGGCCCACGCTTCTCATTCTAAACACAGGGAGGCGCCTCATCATGGGGCTGATAGGGCCAAGTCCTCACAGGAGATCTATGATCCGCTTCTTGAATGCTTGTGGTGGCTCAGTCGTAGTTTCGGCTCTGTGTGTAGCCGGGAGACGCTTACTTCAGGGCTACCGTTGCCGGGCGGGATCCTTAATACCACCTATTTCCCTGAGGCTGCCCTGAGGGCGGGCTTAAGCTCTCGGCGCTTTCATAAAGACTTGCGTGATATCAAGCCAGCACAGCTTCCCTGTGTGTTGATCCTTAAGGGGCACCAGGCCTGTGTCTTGCTGGAGTTAGATCTGGAACAGCAACAGGCCCGGGTGATGATGCCGGGTCACACCCCCTCTGAAGATTGGGTAGGGCTTCATGGTTTGCAGGAGCAGTACCAAAAACAGCTTTTCTTGTTAAAGCGCGAGTTTCGCTACGACAAGCGCTCTCCCGATCTCAAGCTCTCGGCTCAGGGGCACTGGTTTTGGAGTGTGATCCTGCGTTCGACCAAAATTTATCGGGACGTGCTGATCGCCTCGTTTCTTATTAATCTTTTCGGGGTGGTGGCACCTCTGTTCACCATGAACGCCTATGACAAGATAGTTCCCAATCTTGCTTTTAATTCATTGTGGGTGTTGGCGACCGGTGCCGGGGTTATCTTTATTTTTGATTTTATTATTCGCCAGCTTCGAAGTTACTTCATCGATGTGGCGGGTAAAAAATCCGATGTGCTGCTTTCTGCGCGAATTTTTGCCCGGGTGATGGGCACCCGGCTTGAGTCAAGACCCATCTCAACCGGTGCCTTCGTCAGACACCTGCAGGAGTTTGAGTCAATTCGGGACTTTTTGACCTCAGCCACCATTACCTCTTTGGTCGACCTGCCTTTCTCATTGCTGTTTTTGCTCGTGATCTGGATTTTCGCCGGTAACATGGTGTGGGTTCCTCTGGTCGCCATGCTGATCCTGCTGATTTACAGCTTGTTGATCCAGCCTCCGCTGCGTCGAAGCGTCGAGGAGGGAAGCCGGCTCGCTTCACAAAAGCATGCCAACCTGGTCGAAGGGGTTGCCGGGCTGGAAACCGTCAAGCTGCTTGGTGCAGAAGGTACCTTCCAGTTTCGTTGGGAGCAGGCGGTTAACCATATGGCTAACTGGGGGATCAAGTCGCGCAAGATCACTAACTCGGTGGCCGCTCTTGCCAGCTATATGCAACAGATGGTGATCATCTCTCTCATCGTGATGGGAGTGTATCAAATCTCCATTGGAGAGCTCAGCATGGGGGGGCTTATTGCCTCTGTGATGCTGAGCTCACGGGCCATCAGCCCGATGATCCAGATGTCTGTGCTCTCAACCCGCTATAACCAGGCCAAGGCGGCTTTCAAGATCCTGACTCAGATCATGGACCAGCCGGTCGAGAGCGAGGGGCAGCAGCAGCTGCGTCATCCCATCATCAGGGGAAACATAGAGTTCTCCAACGTCTCTTTTGCCTACCCAGGCAGCAACCTCAAGGCATTGGATGGTTTCAGTATCAAGATCAAAGCCGGAGAGAAGATTGGGATCATAGGTCGCATCGGTGCGGGTAAGAGTACCTTGCAGCGTCTTCTGACTGGTCTATACCAACCCACAGAGGGCACCATAAGGGTGGATGGCATTGACCTCAGTCAGTTCACCGAGAGCTTTTTGCGTCGCAACATCGGCTGTGTTCCCCAGCAGGTCACCCTGTTTTATGGTTCGATTCGTGAAAATATCAGCCTGGGTCAACCCTGGATCGATGACGATCAACTCAGGCGCTGCGCCCGGCGAGCCGGGGTCACTCAGTTTACCAGGCGCGATCCCAATGGCCTGGAGCGCCAGGTTGGTGAGGGGGGACGTAACATGTCCGGTGGCCAGCGTCAGACCATAGCGTTGGCGCGGGCCTTTTTGAACGATCCGCCGATCATGATCTTGGATGAGCCTACGTCAGACATGGACTTTAGAACCGAGGCGCTGGTGCGGGATGAACTCAAAAAAATGGGGAATGAGCACACCCTGCTCCTGATCACCCATAGAACCTCAATTCTGGATCTGGTGGACCGCCTGATTGTTTTGGAAAACGGGCGTCTGGTGGCGGATGGTCCTAAGCAAACTGTGATGCGCATGCTGCGTGAGGGCAAGATCCGTGCATCCTATAAAGGAGGAGCATAGTGACTCGTCCTGAATCACAAAAAATTCCTCCCGAGGAGCAGCTTTACCTGGATGAGGTAGCTGCGGCAGAGGTTTCCTATACCGCGTCCGGGGCCCGGTGGTTACTGTGGATCCTCTTTGTTTTTATCGTCATCATGCTGGTGTGGGCAAACTGGGCTGAGCTTGATGAAGTAACCGTTGCCCAAGGCTCGGTGATCCCCTCCAGCCGCTTGCAGGTCGTACAAAACCTTGAAGGCGGGATCCTCAAGAAGGTCTATGTCAAGGAGGGCCAACAGGTTAACCCGGGACAGAAACTGCTACTGATCGATGATACTCGTTTTCGCTCGGATCTCCGCACCCGGGATCAGGAGGTGGTTAACCTTGAGGGTGATGTCACCCGGCTTCGGGCTGAGCTTTCCGGAATCAAGATTAATAAGGTTGAACATGGGGCCTGGCGGGATCAGTTCACCATTAGTTTTGCCCACCTTAAATTTTCGGAGGACTTTATTAAGAAGTACCCTCAGCAGGCCGCTCAGCAGCAAGCGCTATTTCAGGAGCAGTTACAAAACCTGAGTAACCGAATCCAGATCATGGGGCGGCAGATAGAGCAGCAGGAGCAGGTCACTCTGGAACATAAAGCAGCGGTCAAGACGCTTGAGCAAAGTATCGAGTTGCTGCAGGAGGAGATTGGCATCACCTCGCCCCTGGCAGAAGAGGGGCTGGTCCCTCAGGTTGAGTTCTTGAAACTGCGCCGTCAACTCAATGAGATGCAGGGGGAGCTGGTTGCGAAACGTTTGGAGGCAAATAAGATTCAATCAAGTCTATATGAGGCTATACTGAAAAGACGTAATGTTGTGTTGGAATTTCGCTCAAAAGTCCAACAGGAGCTCAGTGAGAAACAAGCCAAGCTCAAGCAGCTCAAAGAAGGACAGATCGGGCTTCAGGATCGGGTAAAGCGAACCCTGGTTCTCTCTCCGGTCAAGGGTACCATCCAAAAAATCAATATCAATACGGTTGGTGGTGTCATCCAGCCCGGAATGGATCTGATTGAAATTGTGCCTGTGGAGGATACGCTTTTAGTTGAGGCACGGGTGTCGCCACGAGATATTGCATTTATTCGCCCCGGATTAAGTGCAGTTGTTAAGTTCACCGCCTATGATTTTACTATCTATGGTGGATTACCGGGCAAGGTTGAGCACATCAGTGCGGACTCGTTTCAGGATGAAAAGGGAAACCCCTATTTTCTGGTGCGAGTCAGAACCGACCTGAACTACTTGGGATCAGAAAAGCAGCCGTTACCAATTATTCCAGGGATGCAGGCATCGGTAGACATAATGACAGGTAAGAAGCGAGTGATTGACTACCTGCTCAAGCCGATTCTGCGAGCAAAACAGAGTGCATTGCGTGAGCGCTAAAAGGTTAGAAGATTAAGATGATCAATGGAGCAGCTATGAAAAAACTACTAACAACTATGGTGACCTGTGGTCTTTTATCTTTTGCCGGGAGTAGTGGAGCAACAACCCTTGAAGAAGCCGTATCTCAGAGTGTGTTGAATCATCCTGAAGTCAAAGGAGCCTACCACAAACTGCAATCCCGCGAAGCGGATCAACGAGAAGCTCAGGCCGGATATTATCCGAGCGTTGATGTTGCAGCCGGAGTCGGGTACGACTACAACGATAACACCACCACCCGAGCGACCGGTGATAAGAACATGGTTGCCCGCAACGCGACCCTGACCCTGCAACAGATGTTGTTTGATGGCTTTGCCACACCCAGCAATGTCAATCGCACCGAGCAAGAGATGTTAGCAGATAAGTACTCCCTGATGTCTGTTGCCGAAAACACCGCGCTGAGTGCCACCGCGGCCTATCTTAATCTTCTTAAGCAAAAGCAGATCCTGGAGCTCTCCCAGCAAAACCTCAAGACTCATCAACGAATCTATCGTGAGGTGAAAAAGCGTACCGATTCAGGTCTCGGCTCTACCGCCGACCTGTCGCAAATCGAGGGGCGCCTGGCGCAATCTCGCTCCAATGTGATCTCGGCAACCAATAACTATGAGGATGCCGAAGCCACCTATATCCGGGTGATCGGTGCGATGCCAAAGGATCTGCAGAAAGTTCAGTTTATCGGCATTGCCATGCCTCACACTCTCAAGGGGGCGATTAAGCGCTCGGTTGAGCATAATCCCACCATGCTACTGGCCCAACATGATATCGAAGCGGCGATGTACCAAAATGAGCTGGCCAAGGCAGGATATTACCCAACGGTCAACCTTGAGCTGACCCAGGACTGGGAAAGCCATGTCGCTGGAGTGAAGCAGAAGAACACCGAGACCTCCGCCATGCTGCAATTCCGTTATAACCTGTTCAAAGGGGGCGCCGATGTCGCCAAGGATGAGTCAACGGCGGCGCTGCATCAACAGGCCAAAGATATTCGTGATAACACCTATCGTCAGGTTGAAGAGGGAGTCCGACTGGCCTGGAATGCCAGAGAATCTCTGGAGCAGCAGAAGAAATACCTGAACCGACATGTGATCGCCAGCCGTGAAACCGTAGTGGCCTACAAGAAACAGTTTGAACTGGGTAAGCGAACCCTGCTGGATCTGCTCAATACCGAAAATGAGCTTTTCGAATCACAGAAATCTTATATTGAAGCAGAGAGTGACGAGCTGGCGGCGCGTTATCGGATCCTCAATGCTATGGGTGAGCTGCTGAACGCCTTTGATGTGGCCATGCCTCCGGTGATGACCTCACAGGATCAAGGAAGTATCGAGCCGCCTCCGGTGACCGCAGGTGAAGATAAGGCATCTTCACAAGAGCCACAGCCACAAGCACAGAGTAAACCTTAGGTATGTGATCCCATGACCTGGCTCCGCGGGTTAGCTTACAAGACCGTACTGCTCAGTTTGAGTTGTACGGTCTTGTTGCTTTGGCCCCTTTACCTGAGCGGAGAATATCAGCTCAATAAACAGGAGATGGCACAGTATAAAAAAGCCAAGAGTTTTTACGGTGAGCGGGCAGGTAAGCGTTACCGGGCATGGCGGCGACTGATTGCTGAAGGTAAACAGAAAAAATGGGATGAAAAGACCGCCCTCAAGAAGGTCAATCGCTTCTTCAACTGGATGCAGTTTTCAAATGATCCCGTGGTGTGGGGGGCGAAGGATTACTGGGCAACCCCCCTGGAGTTCTTAGGGGCGGGCGCCGGAGATTGTGAGGATTACAGTATCGCCAAGTATATGTCGCTGCGCGAGCTGGGGGTGCCGGATAAAAAAATGCGGCTGGTTTATGTTAAGGCGCTCTCATTAAATCAGTTCCATATGGTTACTGCTTACTATCCGACGCCAACTTCGGTACCCTTGATCCTGGATAACATTGATGGCGAGATCAAGCCTGCGACCAAGCGAAAAGATTTGGCGCCTATCTACAGTTTTAACGGTTCCTATCTGTGGTTGATGAAGGCCAAAGGTAAGGGGCAGCTTGCAGGCTCTGCATCTCGCCTCAAGCGATGGACAGATCTTAAAAAACGGTTTAGCAGTAAGTCTCTGCGCAAACCCAGAGTAAACATGGATGGCTAGCTTATGACGCTCTACAAACAGATATTGATCACTATGCTGGTGTTATTTGCACTGCTGTTTGCGGTGGCTTATACCGTCCAGTTTCAAAGTACCCGATCCTATCTGGCTGAGCAGCAGCAGATGACGGTCAACAATACTTCCACCTCCCTGGGACTTGCCTTGACTCCCTATTTGGAAAATGGTGACAAGCTAGGCGCCGAGTCGGTGATCAATGCCGTTTTCGATGGGGGCTACTATCGACTGATCCAGCTGGATCTTCTGGCAAATAACCAGACGCTGGAGCGTACCAATACCCTGGATATCCAGAATGTTCCGGGATGGTTTATCCATTTGGGCCTGTTTAAGCCGATGGAGCAGGAGTCGATCCTCACCAGCGGCTGGCTACAGCTCGGACGCCTCAAGGTGGTCGGCCATCCCGGCCAGGCCTACTATGAGTTGTGGAAGGGGATGAGTCAGCTGTTGATCTGGTTTGTGATCGCCTTTGTGATTATCGCTTTGATTTTGATGAAGGCGCTGAAACATCTGTTGCGGCCTCTTGAGCAGATCCGCGAGCAGGCCTCAGCCATTGAGCATCATCACTTCGGACCACCGATTCCACTGCCAAAGACCTTTGAGCTGCAGTCTGTGGTACGGGCGATGAACTCTATGTCCAAGCAACTCGAAGCCCAGTTTGAAGAACAGGCGAATGAGGCTGAAAAACTGCGCGAGCAGGCGTTCCGCGATTCAGTGTCCGGCCTTGGCAACCGGGCCTACTTCAACGGTCAGTTGCAGGCCTGGATCGCCGAAGAGGGGCAGGGCGGTGTGATGCTAATGGATGTGGATATTCTCGAAGATCTATATCGCCAGGAAGGGTTCCTGGCCCGCGATCAGATGGTCTCCTCCATTGCTGAAGTGCTTAATACCCACCTGGCAACCATGGAAGGTAAGGCTATCGCCAGGATCTCCGCCACCGAATTTGCGGTGATGCTGCCGGGCTTAAGTAGCCGTGAGATGCGCGAGAATGCCCAGAGTATTAGTGATGCGATCGCAGAGCTGGTGGTTAATCCGGTGGGCGAAAACACCCAGGTTTCTGTGTGCGGTATCGCGATGCGCTCCGATCAGGAGAACCTGTCAACCCTGCTGTCTAATGCAGACCGGGCACTCCAGCAGGCCCGCACCGAGGGCAAGGCGGTTGTGGTGAGCCGCGACGACAAGGCGCAGATGGGCCGGACCGAGTGGAAGCAACTGGTCCAGGATGCCATCGCCCAGGATCAGTTCCGCTTTAATATTCAGCCGGCCTTGCAGATGAACAGTACCGATCCGATTCACTCTGAGCTTCTGACCTATATCGCGGCCAACGAGCAGCAGTTTAGCGCAGGGCAGTTCATGCCTGCGGTTGAGCAGTTCAGAATCGGTGGTGAGTTCGATCGCCGGGTGCTGGAGTTGATTATCCCTGAGCTCCTCAAAGATACCGAGCTGAATCTGGCGGTGAATCTATCTCGTACCGCCCTTGGAAGCGATCTTTTCTGTAGCTGGCTGCAAAAAGAGCTCGACACCCATAAGTCATTGGCACAGCGGCTTAGCTTTGAGCTGCCGGAGTCTGCGATTATCCATAGCGCGGAGCACGCTAAGAATCTGGTTGAACTGGTTCGTGCCCAGGGCTTTAGCTGGGGAGTCGATCAATTTGGACGAAACTTCCACTCCTTGGGGTATCTCGGGGTGCTTCGACCCAACTATGTGAAGATCGATCACAGTTATACCAACTCTCTGTTGGAAAATCGAAACGACACCGCTTTCCTGACCGCCGTGTGTAAAACGGCCCATAAGGTCGGAGCATTGACCATCGCCACCCGGGTTGAGAACGATGAAGTGGTAGCCATGCTTGAGGGGCTTGAGGTGGATGGTTACCAGGGCTTTATTCAGCCACCGGTGCCTTTTGAGTTGTCAACCAAGGAATAACTGACCAGGTCATAAAAGAGAATAATGAAAGCCACCTTCGGTAAGAGGTGGCTTTTGCATGTCTATGCTTTACAGCTGACGGCTCGGTATTATTTCATCTGATCGACTCTGTGTTTAGCTTCATCGATGGCAGCTAGCAGCGCGTCATCCTCGCTGTCAAAACACTCCTGGGTCCAGCTCTGCTCCAGTCCGTCAGCAAGTGGCTCTATCCCTGAAATATCATATTTACCGATCCAATGTCCTGAGATCTGATCATGCAGTGCATAGGTACTGATTTCGACTCCCTTATATTTCATGCTGTGGCCCTCTGAATCATCGGTTAAATGGATGGGTCAGTGCACTTTAAGTATATCGGCTGTTGCCAAAACTGACTAAGAAATGGTCTCGATTAAATCCGTATTTTTGGAGCCGGTGGTGTTTTATCCAACGAATCGGCATTATGGTCAAATAGTCCGAACTCTTGCCCGGAGGCGAATTGATGAGTCGCTCACCCTTGACCCTGGAAGCCCTGTTAGTGCTGGATGTGATCGACCGTAAACAGAGTTTTGCTGCCGCAGCCCAGGCCCTGTTTAAGGTTCCTTCTGCTGTCTCCTACACAGTAAATAAGCTGGAGCAGGATCTCGGGGTTGAACTTTATGATCGCAAGGGACGACGCGCCGAGCTCACCGCTGCGGGGCGCTTACTGCTGGAGCAGGGACGGCAGATCCTGCGAGCCTCGGATCTGCTGACCTCTCAGCTACGCCAGTTTGCCAGCGGTTGGGAGCCCGAATTAACTATTGCCCTGGATGGAGTGTGTGACAGTCGCTGGATCTATCCTCTGATCGATGAGTTCAATGCACTACAAACTCAAACCGAGATCCACCTCATTAGTGAGGTATTGGGAGGAAGCTGGGAGTCGGTGCGCGATGGGCGTGCGACTCTGGCAATCGGTGCCGGAGGAGAGGTGATCCCCGGGGTTGATAAATACCCGATGGGTAAGATCCCCTTTGTATTCGCGGTTGCGGCAGATCATCCCCTGAGTCGTGAATCGGCTCCCCTGGGGCCGGAGCAGCTCAGAGAGTACCCCATGGTTGTGGTCAGCGACAGTTCCCAGAGCTTGCCTGCCCGCTCCTCAGGATTACTGGATGGTCAGCCTCGTCTCTATGTTCCCAGCATGAGTGAAAAAATTCGAGCCCAGTGCCAGGGTGTCGGAGTTGGTTTTCTTCCCCATCACCTGATTAAATTCGAGCTTGAGCGTGGTGACTTGGTGCTTCGTGAGGTGGCAGATCCGAAACTACCCCAGACTCACTATCTGATCTGGCCCCAGGGAGGAGCGGGTAAGGCCCTGCAGTGGTTTATTGAACGTCTTAAGCAAAAGCGTTGGGAGCAGTTACTGGCTATTTCTGGCTAAACCACCCCTGCACAGCACAGAGCTTCATTTGAGGTGCCTTCTTTCCTGAGTTGCGGTAGTCTGACGTTATGCAAACTGTTGAGAAGAGGAGAGGCTGATGGGGCCTGTAATGGTGAGTGTGGAAGGCTTGACTTTGCAAGCGAAGGAGCGTGATTTGATCGCGCATCCTCTGGTCGGCGGGGTGATCCTGTTTAGCCGTAATTACGACAACCGAACCCAGCTCACTGAGTTGGTGCAATCGATTCGTGAGTCTTCTTCCAAAGAGCTGCTGATCGCGGTTGATCACGAAGGGGGGCGGGTTCAGCGCTTTCAAAAGGGGCTGACCCGGATCCCTGCGATGGGTAGCCTCACCCAGGGTGTCTCCCTGAATGAAGCACTGGAGCGTGCCTACCTGTGTGGTTGGGTGATGGCAGCCGAGCTGTTGGCATTGGATATCGATCTGAGCTTTGCACCCGTGTTGGATCTGGACAGGGGATCCCCAGCAATCGGAAACCGGAGCTTCTCTGCCGATCCCGATGAGGTTGAGGCGTTAGCAGTAAGCTTTATCGATGGGATGCATGATGCCGGGATGCGTTCTACCGGGAAACACTTTCCGGGCCATGGCTCGGTCGAGACGGATAGCCACCTGGTGAGCCCCTGCGATCCCAGAAGTTTTGCTGAGCTCCAACAAAATGATCTGCGGCCATTTCACTCACTGATCCAGGGTGGTAAGCTGGATGCGATAATGCCTGCACATATCATCTATCCGGATATCGATGCAGATCACCCCACAGGGTTTTCCAGGATCTGGCTCAAGCAGGTACTGCGTCAGCAGCTGGGATTCAAAGGGGTTATTTTTAGCGACGATTTGTCAATGGAGGGCGCAGCGGTTGCCGGGAGCTATCTGCAAAGAGCCGAGGCTGCCTTGAATGCCGGCTGTGATATGGTGTTGGCTTGTAATACATTTGCGGGGGCGATCGAGATTGTTGAAGGATTAAGGGAGGTCAAAACTTCTCAAGCAAGCCGTCTTATCAGCAAACATCGCCGTAGCTGGCAACAACTGGAGCAAGATGTGAATTGGCGCAACATGTCTTCCCGGTTACAGGCACTCTATCCGCAGTCACCATGAGTGCTTTTAATCTTGAATCGATTGCTCCAACCGAAAGAGGGAATTAGTGATGATCATCTATCTGCACGGATTCGATGCCACCAGTCAGGGCAATCACGAAAAGGTGATGCAGTTACAATTTATTGACCCGGATGTACGTTTTGTTCACTACAGCACCATGCATCCACGCCATGATATGAGTTGCTTGTTAAAAGAGGTAGACAAACAGATAAAGTTTAGTGATGATCCTGCACCGTTGATCTGCGGTGTCGGCCTGGGAGGCTACTGGAGTGAACGCATCGGCTTTTTGTGTGGCATCAAGCAGGTGATGTTTAACCCCAATTTACAGCCTGAGCAAACCATGGTCGGCCGGATCAATCGTCCCGAGGAGTATAGTGACATTGCAACTAAGTGCGTTCGTGAGTTCAGAACTCAAAACGCCGGTCAGTGTCTGTGTATTCTCTCAAGGCATGATGAAGTGCTGGACAACAGTTTATCGGAGCAGGCGTTGCAGGAGTTTTACCCTGTGATTTGGGATGAGACCCAGACCCATAAATTTAAAGATATTTCGGGCCACCTGCAGCGGATCAAGGCGTTTAAGGAGTCGACTTTGACCGTCGTTTGATCCGCGGCCCTGCTCCAGCAATTAAAGAGCCAGACCTTGGCTCTTAATATCTTGACTCTACTGATGAGAAGATGGAAAAAATATGACCAGAATCGTAGTTGTTGGAGGTGGGGCAGGAGGCCTTGAGCTTGCGACCAAACTGGGACGCAAGCTGGGTAAAAAGGGAAAAGCGCAGATCACCCTGATCGATCGTAACCGTACCCACTTGTGGAAGCCTCTGTTACATGAGGTAGCGGCGGGCTCCCTGGATGAAGGGATCGATGCACTGAGCTATGCATCACAGGCACGAAACCACGGTTTTGAATTTCAGTTGGGAACCCTTTCTGAAGTACGCCGCGAACAAAAACAGCTGGTGCTGGCTCCGGTCATCGATTGCGATGGTGTTGAGCTGTTAGCGGAGCGGGTCGTCGAGTATGATTTGCTGGTAATGGCCATCGGCTCTCTTTCAAACGATTTCGGAACCAAGGGGTCGCGGAGCACTGCACCTTCCTGGATACTCCTGACAAGGCAAGTAAGTTCCACCGCCGCCTACTCAATCGCTTCCTGCAGTTTGCCGAGGCGAAAAAAGAGGGCGAGAAGGTTCGAATTGCCATTGTTGGTGGTGGTGCAACAGGTGTCGAGCTTTCAGCCGAGCTATATAACGCCGTTGAAGAGCTGCACTCTTATGGGTTTAAAAATCTTTCCACAGATAGCCTGAAGGTCACCCTCATCGAGGCCAGTGATCGGATCCTGGGCGCTTTGCCAACCCGGATCTCATCTTCTGCACAAAACGAGCTACTCAAGCTTGGAGTGAATGTTCTGACTGCAACCCCGGTGACCGAAGCGACCAGTGAGGGCTTCCAGACCGGTGATGGTGAGTTTATTCCCGCCGATTTGATGGTATGGGCGGCAGGGATCAAGGCGCCGAACTTCCTGGCCGAGATCGATGGCCTGGAGGTGAACCGGATCAACCAGCTGCTGGTGAAGGATACCCTGCAGACCGAAGGAGATGACTCAATCTTCGCGATAGGGGATTGCGCGGGTTGTAAGCAGAAAGATGGTAGCTGGGTTCCACCTCGTGCCCAGTCGGCTCATCAGATGGCAAGCATTGCCTATAAGAATATACTGGCCAAGCTGTCTGGAAAGGAGCTCAAGTCTTACCAGTATAAAGACTATGGGTCTTTGGTCTCTCTGAGCCGCTTCTCTACTGTGGGTAGCCTGATGGGGAACCTGATGCGTGGCTCTATGATGATTGAGGGACGGATGGCGCGTCTGGTCTATATCTCATTGTACCGGATGCATCAGGTCGCACTGCATGGTTACTTCAAGACCTTCCTGATGATGCTGGTGGGTCGAATCAATCGGGTGTTGCGTCCAACCCTTAAGCTGCACTAGCACATCATCATAATTTGATGATCCTTTGCCTGAATAGCATTAGGCCACACAGTGAAAAGAGTCTCCTCCGTGAGACTCTTTTCAATTCAGGCTTCAGCCTTGTGTGCGCTGCTTAAAGCAACTTTTAGACCCGTTGCAAGCGCCTTTGCTGGCAACGGCCTTCGATGATACAAACGACTCGCTTAAAGTGTATGAGATTAGTTTTCTACGCCATGTTGTGCTTAGTTGTCTAACTCATCCATATTGCTGATCTGGTCCCGATTGATCTGTTCAGTCTTGCCGGTTTCGGCATTCTTGTAAGATACCAGGCCGGTATCGCTATCGGTCTGAGGCTTGCCATCGGTGACTATGGTCTTACCATCGGTGGTTTTAATGGCCTGATTCGAAGAACATCCGGCAATGGCGAACAGTGATGTTGCGATAACGACAGCTAAGGTTATTTTTTTCATAAAAAGCTACCTGTCTGGTTTGTGGAGTAACTCAGTATAGGGTAGCTCCGCCCTGCTACAAAAAAGTGTAGCCAGGTCAAGGCCGTGCCTTGTTAGAGCGTTTTCCGGATATACCGGTTCATCTCATGAAAGCAGCTTTGACTTAGATCGCTGACTCGCAAGTCACATCCAGGTTGCTCTACTGCAGCGATTATCGTCCCTGATAATCTTTCCCAGTTCAGCTTCCTGCCTCTCGCTACCTTGTTTTCAATTTCGCCCTTGCTGCAGAAGGTCAGCTTAACAAAGCTCAAAGCAGCACTTGAACTTGAGGGGCGCGAATAACTACCCGAATTAAACCCAAAATCCCTTGTTACAGGTCGATATGGCAATAGAGATATGAAGCTGTGTATTTGCACTAGCAATTTTTAATTGTTTCTTAATGAGTTTTACAACGACGTTTTTCATATCTCCTCCTGTGCTATTTTTTGTTACCCTTGGTTGCTTGTGTTAGCTGGTATTGCTGGTAGAATGCGCGCCTTTCTACGGAAAAAGCGAATAAATGCTGAATTTCTATGATGGAATCGCTTTATTGGCTGAATTGTTGTGTTCAGGGACGGATGTTGAAATTGTGTATCCGGTCAAGCTCCCGTGGGCGTTGTGACGCGGATGATACAAGATTGCAGGCACTGAGATTTTCTCTGGCCTGGCCAGACCGGGCACAGATGCGAGAATGGATTGATAGGTCACTTTGGATGTGAGCTCGTCGCTAGGCGACAGAGCAAGCGGTATCTGTGCATTGTGCGACTATGACAAGAGTGGTTTACCGTGACATATCCGATCAATCCAAAACAGCTTCTCAATCAACTCATCATCCCGACCCTTGATCAATTGGGGCTAAATGGTGAGCTGGCTCAGCAACAGGTACTGAGCAGAGTCCTTCAATTTGTTGAGCCACAGCCCGATAGCGAACAGGCCCCCTGTTGGGTCTTGCCGGGATCAGTGCTAAAACTCATGACTGGCTTTGGCATTGCTATTTGCCTGAGCATCCCCAGCTGATTACTGCTGTCTGTTCTCTGTTGAGTGAGTCAGCCAAGCATGAGTTTAGCTTGCGCGGCATGCCATCCGATGACGAGCTGGAAACCAATCTTTGTTACGCCATCGCGATCTGCCGTATCTATCAACTCAGTCAGGCGATTAGCCTGAAGCTGGCGGCTTGATCGATTGTCGGAGCGGCGCGCCTGGATGTGGGCTGCTCCGATACCTCTCTTACAGGATCTCTTCTCCTTGCTATCTCCTCCTGCGCAACCTGTCCGGGGAGCACAGCGCTTTCATTGCTTAAACCCCATCGATGACGCTTGGTTTTTATTCGATTCAAACTGGATACAGCTGCAGTGGCTCACACTTTTGAGCGCAAAGCGATCGCCCACTTCACGGCTATGTTAGGCTGAGGCTTTTGCTCAATACCATATTGGAGTTCGAATGGGGATCAAACTAGAGGTTTGTGTCGATAATATGGAGTCTCTGTATACGGCGATCCGCGCGGGAGCCGATCGCATCGAGTTATGTACGGGGCTGGAGCTTGGAGGGATCACTCCCTCTCATGGACTGATGGCTCAGGCGATTGCCCAGTCAACAGTTCCGGTCTACCCCATCATTCGTCCTCGCCAGGGAGACTTTCTGTTCAGTGATGCAGAGGCCGAGATGATGCTATCTGATATCAGCAATGCCCGGGAGTTAGGCGCGGCGGGGGTGGTCGTGGGAGCTCTGTGTGAGGATGGCTCGATTCATAAAGAGTTGCTTGTTGAGATGGTGAATGCCGCAGGTCCTCTGGGGGTGACCTTCCATCGGGCAATTGATGTGTGCCGTGATTGGCAGGAGGCTCTGGAGATCATTATAGAGTCAGGCTGTGAAAGGGTACTCACCTCAGGGATGCAGGGCGATGCTCTTTCCGGAAGCGAGTGTATCGCCCAGATGCAGCAGCAGGCCGCAAAGCGGTTGAGCGTGATGGCCGGGGCCGGAGTGAACCAGGATAATGTGGCCGAGATTTTGCGCCTGAGCGGGATCAAAGAGGTACACCTTTCGGGAAAAAGTTACCGCCCGAGTGCGATGAGTTTCCAGGCACCGGTTTCGATGGGAAGTGTGGATGATACCCGCCTCAATGTGGCTGATTACAATAAGATTCACGGGGTAAGACAACAGCTCGATGCCTGGCTGTGATTTTGCTATCATAGGGAACTTTATTCAGCCATACAGGCTTATATTGAGACCAATATGTCTAATTTTGAAACGAATGAGCAGAAAGCAGGTTACGGTGTTGGCTTGCAAATCGGAACTCAGCTGATGCAACAGGGACTGACCGATCTGGAGCCAAGCGCTCTGGAGCAGGGTGTTCGCGATGTGCTGGCTGGAAATGAGCCACAACTGTCTCACCAGGAGATCGAGGTTGCACTGGCGGCTCTGAATGAAGTAGCTCAACAGAAGCGTGAAGAGCTGCAGCAGCAACTGATCGCAACCGAAAGCGCATTTTTAGAAGAGAATGCAAAGCGTGAAGAAGTGACTGTAACCGACTCAGGTCTGCAGTATGAGGTGATGACCCAGGGTGAAGGTGCTAAGCCTGCGGCAACCGATAAGGTACGTGTTCACTATCATGGTTCACTGCTTGACGGTACCGTATTCGATAGCTCTGTAACCCGTGGTCAGCCAGCAGAGTTCCCGGTGAATGGGGTGATTGCAGGCTGGATCGAAGCCCTGCAGCTGATGAACACAGGTTCTAAGTGGAAGCTGTATATTCCGCATGAGCTGGCATACGGCCCTCAGGGTGCAGGTTCTGCAATTCCACCATTCTCAGCCCTGATGTTCGAGGTTGAGCTGCTGGATATTTTGTAATCGATTGGGTTGACCGCCTCGTTGTGGTCGCTGATGACTTAGTCAGGAGAGATGAATGATCACCTTTGACTGCGCTGTCCACCGCCTGGCGGAATTGGGGAACAAGAAAAGGCTGGCCATTTTCCGCTATCTGCTTCAGTTTGGACGTTGCGGAGTGCCTGTCGGCCAGATACAAAAGGAGCTGGATATTCCGGGCTCAACCCTGTCACACCATCTGTCACGGATGATCCAGGCAGGCTTGGTCAAACAGAATCGCTGCAAGTCTACGCTCTACTGTGTCGCACAGGGGAGAGTATTCATCAGCTGATGGATTTTCTGACTCACACCTGCTGTACCCGGGTAGCAGAAACCGGCTGCAACGAGACAGAGTAGTTTCTGACGGGTCAAGAACCGTTAAAAGACAAGCCATGAGTGCTTGTCTTTTTTTTGCCTGTCGCCGGTCAGCACCGGTATATGTAGTCTATCTGCAAACTCGCCATCCGCAGGATAAAACAGGAGTTGCTTGACCTTCGGGCCGCTTAATTTGTGCCTTCGGCACAGGTGTCCGGCCGCGGACTACGGGAGTTTTTCCTTTAGTTACTCTTTCTAGAAAGAGTAACCAGAAAGTTGCTACGCGCTACGAGTCCCTCCGTAGAGCTTCGCGGCTCGGCGTCCTGCCTCGAAATAATAAAGCACCAAAAGGAATATAAAATACTTTAGAAGCTAAATCGAAGAGAGGAGGTTCTCTCCCCGTGAGCGAGCGCCGGGCTGAGCAGTAGAGGATTTAGGCACCAGAGGAGCTGAGAATTAGGTGAGGTCTGGCGCGCTAGGGGATTGCACGCCGCTAACAACATCCATGTTTAACGCGGCATTCACACATCCTTGTGTATTAGGGGAAAGGCGTTTGCCCCTTTGACTGCCCGCCGGTCAGCACCACTACTTACAGCTCAGCTGCAAATCTACCTCCCGCAGGATCAACCAGGTGCCTTTTAAGCTACTCTCCACGGCAATTGTTATCTAATCATTGGAATTAGGTTAGCGGTGCCTGCTAATTTCCTCCTGAGATCACTCTTATGGGCGATGCTTTTTTAGGGGTAATTGTTTAAGATAAATCATCGACTTAAGCCCCTTTGGAGTGTGCTTTATCATTAACTTTAATCCGGATATCCTGGAGATTATCAGCCACTATCTCGGCGTGATCTCGGTGAGCATCTATACCCTGCTGATCATAGGGATCAGCATCCGGGTGATCGCTAAACGGCGTTCGGTTGGAGTCTCTCTGGCCTGGCTGGCTCTGATCTATGCCATTCCTCTGGCGGGGGTGATCTTATATATCCTGTTTGGTGAGGTGCGCCTTGGATTTCGTCGGGCTGAGCGGGCAAAAAGGATCCATCTTCCCTATACCCACTGGGTGGGGCAGCTGGAGTTGCAGATGCCGGGGATCCGGACCGTAAGCAGTGAGTTTTTAAGGCCGATTCATGATCTGGTGTGGGCGCGCTTGACGGTTCCCATGCTGACCGGTAATCGCCTGTCCCTGTTACCAGACCCGGATCATATTCTCGGTGAACTGGTGAAAGACATTAATCAGGCACAGCATAGTTGTCTGCTGGAGTTCTATATCTGGGGAGACGGAGGCCGGGTTGAGGAGGTCATCGGGGCTCTGATCGCAGCTTCCAGGCGAGGGGTTGATTGCCGGTTGCTGCTGGACTCGGTGGGCAGTGGCACCTTTCTCAAGAGCCGACATTGTCAGATGTTGCGCCGCTCCGGGGTCAAGGTGATCGAGGTACTCCCGGTTGGAGCCTGGCGGGTACTGTTTCAGCGCCAGGATCTTAGAATGCACCGCAAGCTGGTGGTGATCGATCAGAAAATTGTCTATACCGGCTCGATGAATATGGTGGATCCTCGTTACTTCAAGCAGGATGCTGGTGTCGGCCAGTGGATCGATGTCATGGTGCGCATCGAAGGACCGGTGGCCCTGATGGGGTGGCTGCTATGGGTACGTGACTGGGAGATGGAGACCGGAGAGCGTCTTCTGGAAAGCTTCAATGAGCATCTTCTCCCCGATCATGAGGGGACAAGTAAGGTTCAGCTGATCCCATCGGGCCCCTTTACCGGTGGCGACTGTATTCAGCAGTGCCTGCTCCAGGCGATCTACCTGGCTCGCAGCCGGATTTTGATGACCACGCCCTACTTTGTCCCGGATGATCCCCTGGTGGCAGCCCTGTGCGCTGCAGCCGATCGTGGGATCGTGGTTGAACTGATCCTCCCGGCCCGCAATAACTCTGTGATGGTCAACTATGCCTGTCAGGCCTTTTTCAGCGATTTGCTGAGATCCGGGGTTCGCATCTATCAATTTGACGGTGGACTGCTGCACACCAAGAGTGTGTCGATTGATGACACGATTGCGTTGCTGGGGAGTGTTAACCTGGACAGGCGCAGCATGTGGCTCAATTTTGAACTCACGCTGTTTGTGGATGACCCAGCCTTCATCAGCCAGGTGATCGAGCTGCAAAATGGCTATATGCAGCGCTCAGAGCTTCTGACCGAAGAGCGCTGGCAGCATAGGGGATTGGCTCGCCGAGGCCTGGAGAATCTGTTCTATCTTCTGAGCCCACTGTTGTAAGGGGGCCGGGGGACCGGCACTCTCAGGCTCGGATGATGCTTTCAAATCTGCAACGTCAACCGAGCCTGGACCCCTTAAAACTTAAAGGGATCATCCTCTTCATCATCATCCTTGGGCTCAAGGCTCAGATTGATGCCACTCTTGGTGGTCATGGTCTTGTCATCGCTATCGGCCTGGGCTTTCTCTTCCGGCTCCAGAGACTCGTTACGGTGTAGCTTGAACTTAAGACGCAGGTTGTTGGCAGAATCAGAGTTGCGCAGTGCCTCTTCTTCGCTGATCTTGCCAGCAATGACCAGATCAAACAGGGCCTGATCGAAGGTTTGCATGCCCAGCTCTTTGGATTTTTCCATCACCTCTTTGATATCGGAAAAGTCGCCACGCTGAATGATCTCCTTGATGGTCAGAGTCCCGAGCAGGATCTCAATGGCGGCACAACGCTTGCCATCCAGGGTGGGGATCAGCCGCTGAGAGACGAATGCTTTCAGGTTGTTACCCAGATCGTTGAGAAGCTGCGGGCGGCGCTCTTCGGGGAAAAAGTTGATGATCCGATCCAGTGCCTGGTTCGCATTGTTGGCGTGCAGGGTAGAGATCGCCAGGTGACCGGTCTCGGCGAAGGCTAAGGCGTGCTCCATGGTTTCCCGGTCGCGGATCTCCCCGATCAGGATCACATCCGGCGCCTGCCGCAGGGTGTTTTTCAGGGCGGCATGGAAACTTCGGGTATCTACGCCGACTTCTCGCTGATTGATGACACTCTTCTTATGATCGTGAACATACTCGATGGGATCCTCAATGGTGATGATATGGCCATCGCTGTTGGTATTGCGCTCATCAATCAGGGCAGCCAGAGAGGTTGATTTACCCGAGCCGGTGGCCCCGACAAACAGCACCAGGCCGCGCTTGGTCATGATCACATCGGTCAGAATATTCGGCAATCCAAGATCCTGGAACTTGGGGATATCGACCTTGATGTTACGGGCGACGATAGAGACCGCATTGCGTTGTTTGAAGATATTGACCCGGAATCGGCCAATGCTGGGCAGGGAGATCGCAAGGTTCATCTCCAGCTCATGCATGAACTGCTCTCGTTGCTCTTCATCCATGATCCCATCGGCGATCGCCTCGATATCACCCGGTTGCATCGGCTCGTTGCTTAAAGGCTTCAGGGTTCCCTGAAATTTTGCCTGCGGGACGGAGCCGCAGGATAGATAGAGATCCGAGCCATCTTTTTCGGCAAGGATTTTCAACATTGCAGACAGTTCCATGAGGTGCTCCATCCTGGATTCATTGCTGATAAAAGAATAGCTCATCCAGCCCCGGCCGGCGGCTTTAATCGTCTGCTGTTGCCTCGATTCAAAAGCTCGAGTGGCAATGTTTTATCCTGGCAGTGGCAGTGGCAGTGGCAGTGGCAGTGGCAGTGGCAGAGGGAAGAGGCGACTGAGAGACATTTAGCCAGACTGGCTGTGATCCGCAGCCTCATCAGGCCGCCTCTTGGGAGTTATGTCGGTCAATGGTAGAGTAGTCCGGTTTTATTGGCTAAGCAGAAGGTGCGGTTTATGAGATTGATGTTTGTCTCCGATATTCACGGCAGTGAGCAGGCGTTGGATCAGGTCCTGGTCCACTATGCTAAGCTCAATCCCGATTACCTGGTGTTACTGGGAGATCTTCTCAATCATGGTCCCCGCAACCCTCTTCCTGAAGGGTATAACCCGGCTGCCGTGGCTGAAAAGCTCAATCCCCTGGCACAACAAATCGTGGCTATCCGTGGCAACTGTGACAGCGAGGTGGATCAGATGCTGCTGAAATTTCCCTGCCTGGCGCCCTATAATCACCTGCTTGCAGCCGGGCGGCGGTTATTTCTCTCCCATGGCCATCTTCATGCCCTTGACGAGCTGCCATTGGCTTGCGGCGATGTCCTGGTGACAGGTCATACCCATCTTCCTGTTGCGCATCGCGAGGGAGAGCAATACCTGTTTAACCCGGGATCGGTGACCTTCCCGCGTGGCGAAAATCCCGCATCCTTTGGTATGCTGGAGCATAGCCATCTCTCGGTTCGCGCCCTGGATGACGGGCGTGAGCTACTTGGTTGCGATCTGGATTAGCAGTATGCAACAGATTAAAGCAAGATCTGACAAAGCCTCATCCGTGTTCACTCTCCTGGAGGAGCTTCAGCAGCGCTTCGTCAGCGGGCTCGAAGCTAACCTCGAACAAGGCAGTAAGTTTGAGAAACTGTCCTGGCTCAGAGATGAGGGGAGTCATGGCGGGGGAGCCGTTATCAGTTTAGCGATAAAAAGTATTTTAACCGTGCCAGCGTGAACCTCTCTCAGGTCCATTATGATGATGAGCCTAACCGCGCCTTAGGCTCGGCGACGGCACTTTCGACCATTATTCACCCCTTTAATCCGCACTGTCCTTCGATGCATATGCATATTAGCTGGACCGAGATGAAGTCGGGAAAGGGCTATTGGCGACTGATGGCGGATCTCAATCCAAGTCTTAATAACCCACAGGATAAGCAGAGATTCGATGCCTGTTTAAGGGAGGTTTCCCGGGAGCTCTATGAATACGGCTCTGAGCAGGGGGACCGCTACTTTTATATCCCGGCCCTTGGGCGACATCGTGGGGTATCCCACTTCTATCTTGAAGAGTTTAATCTTCAGGGGGAAGGGAAGGATATCGCTTTTGCCAGGGCGTTTGGAGAGGCTGTCATCGACTGCTACTGCGAGCTTTTGCAGCAAAGATTCAGGGCCTTCGCCAGTGCGGATGATTACGCCAGTCAGCTTGCTTACCATACTCTCTATTTCTTGCAGGTGCTCACCCTGGACAGGGGGACGACGGCGGGCTTAATGGTTCATGAGCAAAATGATCTGGGGATCCTGGGCTCCATCCCCTCCCATGTGGATCGGGAGCTGTTGGGGGAGTGGGTTGAACGGCTCCCTTCGCCTCAGGATAAACTGCTTCGCTCACTAATCGCTTGCTTACCCAAGTGCTCGCCAGCCCCGGTTAGCGATGCAACCAAGCTACAATTGGCTAAAGTGATCCGCAAGCACTACCACAACTATCCTGAAGGGCTTGAAATGCAGGCTCGGGGTAATATCATCGCCGATACCCTGGGCAATCATGATCTTAAGCGCTGACACGGCAATTGTGTTGCAGCTTTTGAGGCCAGCTGTGGTGAGTCGATAAGCCTCCGGCTTTGCCGGAGGTTGTGTATCTCAGGCTCTTCAGGGCCTATTGTTCTACCTTTTCGAGCTCTTTTGGAGCCTGGCTAAAGTGAGCCTTGAGATCTTCCAGGTAGTTGTTTACATCCTGCTGCAGATCATCCGGGGTACGCTGGCTTCCGGGTAGAAGGGCCGGCTTGTAGGCGAGGCGCTTGGTGATGTTAAGACGCGTTCCGTCCGGGCGCTGGGTCAATTCGACCATCAATACTCCAATTGCCTCTCCCGAGATCCCAAGCTCAAGAAGCTCATCTGTTTTTGCCTGCAGCACCTTGACCTTGTAGGCCTTGCCCTGTTTTGGGATCTCAACAAACTGCTGTTTTCCAAGGGACTCAACACTGCTGAGATCGCTGCGCCACTTGGCTTGCTGGCTATAGTCTGTGATGAGTTTCCAGATGGCATCTACAGATGCATCCAGATCCCCTTCAACCGTCGCTGCCACGGGGCGGGTATTGAGCAGGCGGTAGAGGTAGTTTGCCAGCCATATAACCAGCAAAATACAGATGATCAGAATAAAATATTTCATGGCGAGAATCCTTATAACACCAGGTGGCAGTCGTTGACTGGGCTCCGCTAAGGTTTCAAGCTTAGAAGCAAATCTTAAGCGTCAGCAGAACCTAAGATTGTGATTATAAGGGAATTTCCCCCAAGAGTTGGAAGTTTCGAAGGCCGGCAGACGGACCGTTGAGAGCGGGGCTGCCTTGGAGCAGACAGCCCCTGTGATTATTTGAGCTTAACCACTTCTCCCTGAAGGGCTACCCCGGCCATCAGAAAACCGTTGCCGCATTGGAACTCTTTGCTGCTGGTGAAGGGATGATTTTCGTAGTTAGAGCGAATATTAACCACGGCATTTCCTCCCTGGGCGATGGCGCGATCGCGCAGAGATTTCAGAGCCGATAGCAGCACCCATTGACAGGCTTCCTTATCACTCTTGTTAAAGGCGTTGGTTTTTTTATTGGTTGAAGCGAGACCAAAGTCTTTGACTACGGGGGCGTGGGACTCATCAGCAAAATAGAACTTGATCTGATCCCCTAAAATATTGGCTGTACGAGCCTGGCTCATCACTTCATGAATTGAGTAGTTGTTGATGTCATTTCTTGCGAATACCGGACCTGCTGCTAAAAGGCCGACTAAAGCAAAGAGGCTGATGATTTTTTTCATGGGATCTGACCTCACCGGGTTGCGAGCTTATGGGACAGGATAAGCCCGGGAGCTTATCCGAAAAGATACCCTGATGCTATGGACAAGGATCAGGAATATGAGGGATTTTCCATCAAGTGAGCCTGAACACAAAGCGCAGTTATACCTCCGTCCTATCTGGCGGGCTCCACTTTATGTGGGAGCACTTTCCGGATCTGGGCGTTTAACCTTCCATCTGCAAGCTGGATATCCAGGGGATCCCCAGCGGATACCTGCTCCACAGAGCGGATAATCTGCTGTCTTGAGTCATAGGCGATAGCGTACCCCCGGCCCAGGGTTGCCAGTGGGCTCACCAGCTGCAGCTGCTCTATCTGAGTAAGCAAGCGCTGCTTTTTCTCCTCAAGGCGTAGCTCCAAAGCCCGGGGAAGACGTTCACCGAGATAGCTGAGCTGCTGGCGATACTTTTCAAGAGTTCGTACCGGTGATTTTTGCAACAGGCGGTGGGCCAGGCTTGTGAGTCTGTGCTGACTATTTTGGAGTCTTAGCTCCGTCAGGTGGGACAGTCGCAGGCTCAGCTCATCGAGCTTCTGGCTTTGCTGCTTGAGCCGGTTGATGGGGTGGCGCGCCTGGAGCTTGCCCTGGAGCAGCTCCAGGCTCTGGCGCTGATGCCGCAGCAGATGCTGGCTGCTGTGGCGCAGGCGGTCGGTCAATGTGCTAAGACGCGCCCTGAGCTCCTGGCTATCCTTGCTGATCTGCTCGGCGGCAGCCGAGGGAGTCGGAGCCCTGAGATCGGCCACAAAGTCGCTGATGGTAAAGTCGATTTCGTGGCCGACGGCGCTGACGATGGGCAGCGGGCAGGATGCTATGCTACGGGCGAGCCCTTCATCGTTAAAACAGAACAGATCTTCGAGTGAGCCTCCGCCGCGACTTAAGAGCAGCAGATCGCAGTGCCCGTGGCGGGATGCAGCTTCAATCGCCTGACGCAGCTGGGCAGGGGCATCGCTGCCCTGAACCGCCGCAGGGTAGATGGTCACCTCCAAAGAGGGATCTCTTCGAGCTAACACACTTAGAATATCTCGGATCGCAGCGCCGCTGGGGGAGGTGATCACCCCGATCCGTCTGGGATGCTCCGGAAGGGGCTGCTTACGCTCGGGAGCAAACAGCCCCTCGGCAGCCAGCTTAGCCTTGAGCTCTTCAAATTGAAGCTGCAGTGCCCCCTCACCGGCCGGGAGCATCGATTCGACCTGCAGCTGGTAGTCTCCCCTTGGTTCATAAAGAGTGAGGCGGGCCCGCATCAGCAGTTGTTGGCCATTTTGCGGGCGAAAGTTGACCTTGCGGTTGCTGCCACGAAACATCACGGCCCTGACCTGAGCCCGACTGTCCTTGAGGGTAAAATACCAGTGACCTGAGGCCGGAATTGTCAGGTTTGAGATCTCGGCATTCAGCCATACCATCCCAACCTGTTGCTCAAGCAGGTTGCGCACCTGCGCATTCAAACGAGTCACACTATAGATATTGGATGGGGGTGTGGGCTGCAAGATAAACTCCTAAAAGACGAAAAATCAAAATGAATGCTTTACCGATTAAGCCTGTTACCCTACAATATGTCGGCAATATTTTACACCCCCCACACTATATGTGAGATATTGCGATGCTACGAATTGCGAAAGAAGCTTTAACCTTTGATGATGTTTTGCTTGTTCCTGCTCACTCCACGGTTCTCCCCAATACTGCCGATCTGCGCACTCAATTAACTGCTGATATTACCCTGAATCTGCCGATGATCTCTGCGGCCATGGATACGGTCACCGAGGCACGTCTGGCGATCGCCCTTGCCCAGGAAGGCGGAATCGGTTTTATTCATAAAAATATGTCGATTGAAGCTCAGGCTGAGCAGGTTCGCCTGGTCAAGAAATATGAGAGTGGAATGGTGGCTGAGCCGGTCACTGTCTCTCCTAAGATGACTATTGCTGAAATTCGCACCCTCACCGAGCAAAAAGGCTTTGCCGGATTCCCCGTAGTCTCCAAAGATAATGAGCTGGTTGGGATCATCACTGCCCGTGATGTGCGTTTCGTGACCGATGCCTCTGTGCTGGTTGAACAGGTGATGACCGCGAAGGATGCCCTGGTGACGGTTCGTGAAGGTGTCGCTCCCGAAGAGGTGCAGGCCCTGATGCAGCAACACCGGATTGAGAAGGTGCTGGTGGTTGATGAGCAGTTCTGCCTCAAGGGGATGATCACGGTCAAAGATTTCCAGAAAGCCGAGCAGAAGCCGAATGCCTGTAAAGATGCCTTGGGTCGCCTGCGGGTCGGTGCCGCGGTCGGTGCCGGTGAAGGTAATGAAGAGCGGGTTCAGGCCCTAGTCGAAGCCGGGGTTGATGTCCTGCTGATCGACTCCTCCCATGGTCACTCCCAGGGGGTGCTGGATAGAATTCGTGCTACCCGCCAGGCCTTTCCTGAGCTGCCCATCATAGGTGGTAACGTGGCGACTGCCGCGGGTGCTATTGCCCTTGCCGAAGCTGGCGTGAGCGCGGTTAAGGTGGGTATCGGCCCAGGCTCTATCTGTACCACTCGTATCGTTACCGGCTGTGGTGTGCCGCAGATCACCGCGATTGCCGATGCGGTTGAGGCCCTGAAAGGCTCAAACATTCCGGTGATCGCCGATGGCGGCATCCGTTATTCGGGTGATATTGCCAAGGCGCTGGTGGCTGGCGCCAGCTGTGTGATGGTGGGCTCTATGTTTGCCGGAACCGAGGAGTCTCCCGGTGAGGTTGAGCTTTACCAGGGACGCTCCTTTAAATCCTATCGTGGCATGGGATCTCTGGGCGCCATGAGCAAGGGCTCCTCAGACCGTTATTTCCAGACCGACAATGCGGCAGACAAGCTGGTTCCCGAAGGGATCGAGGGACGGGTGCCTTATAAAGGCTACCTCAAAGCGATTATTCATCAGCAGATGGGCGGCTTGCGCTCAGCCATGGGGCTGACGGGCTGTGGAACCATTGAGGCCCTGCGTACCCAGGCCGAATTCGTACGGATCTCTGGTGCCGGGATCAAGGAGTCTCATGCTCACGATGTGACCATCACCAAAGAAGCACCGAATTATCGATTAGGCTAACTCTCCCTGAGACTCAGCATTTTTGAATACCCCCCCACAGCCGGGCTCAACAAGCCCGGCATAAATAAATAGCAGTCTGTAACATCAGACTCACTGGCAGGAAGTATCCAAGCAGATGAAATCAACTATTCATGATCACCGGATCCTTATTCTCGACTTTGGCTCTCAATATACTCAGCTGATTGCACGGCGGATCCGTGAAATCGGTGTGTACTGTGAACTTTGGGCCTGGGATGTCTGCGATGAAAAGATCAGGGAGTTTAAGCCAAGCGGGATCATCCTCTCTGGTGGCCCTGAGTCGGTGACCCTGGAGGAGGGGCCGCGCGCTCCGGAATATGTGTTTGAGGCGGGAGTTCCCGTCCTTGGGATCTGCTATGGAATGCAGACCATGGCCCAGCAGCTTGGTGGCAAGGTTGAGGGCTCCGAGCATCGTGAGTTTGGTTATGCTCAGGTTCGCCTGGAAGCGCCTTGCGATCTGCTGCGTAATATTGAAGATGCGATCGCCGAAGATGGTGGGGCTTTACTGGATGTGTGGATGAGTCATGGGGATAAGGTTGCGGCGATCCCCGCAGGCTTTGAAACCACGGCGTCAACTCCGAGCTGCCCTCACGCGGCGATGGCGGATGCCTCCCGGCACTTCTATGGGGTGCAGTTCCACCCGGAGGTGACCCACACCCGTCAGGGCGGACGGATGTTAGAGCATTTTGTCCGTGAGATCTGTGGCTGCCCCGCGCTCTGGACTCCGGCCTCGATCATTGAAGAGGCTGTTGCTTCGATTCGTGAACAGGTTGGCAGTGATGAGGTGGTTCTGGGTCTGTCCGGTGGAGTGGACTCTTCGGTCACGGCGATGCTGCTGCACCGGGCGATCGGCGATCAATTGACCTGTGTGTTTGTGGATAATGGCCTGCTGCGACTCAATGAGGCCGAGCAGGTACTGGATATGTTTGGCGAGCACTTCGGCCTGAAGATAGTCCATGTGGATGCCGAGCAGCGCTTCCTCAGCTCCCTTGAGGGGATCGATGATCCCGAGCTTAAGCGTAAGGCGATCGGTCATGAGTTTGTGCGGGTGTTTGATGAAGAAGCAGGAAAGCTGGTCAATGCTCGCTGGCTGGGTCAGGGAACCATCTATCCGGATGTGATCGAATCTGCCGGAAGTGATACGGGTAAGGCCCATGTGATCAAGTCTCACCACAATGTTGGAGGCCTGCCGGAAGATATGGAGCTGCAGCTCATCGAGCCTCTCAAAGAACTGTTCAAAGATGAGGTTCGCAAAGTCGGCCTTGAGCTTGGACTGCCTTATGACATGCTATATCGTCACCCATTCCCGGGGCCAGGCCTTGGGGTTCGGGTGCTCGGTGAGGTCAAAAAGGAGTTTTGTGATCTGCTGCGCCGCGCCGATGCGATCTTCATCGAAGAGCTGCATAAGGCTGATTATTATAACAAGGTCAGCCAGGCCTTTGCGGTGTTCCTGCCGGTTCGCTCCGTTGGGGTGATGGGTGATGCGCGTAAATATGACTATGTGATCGCGCTTCGCTCGGTAGAGACCATTGATTTCATGACGGCACGCTGGTCTCAGCTGCCCTGGGATCTGCTGTCAACCATCTCTAATCGCATCATCAACGAAGTCGATGGGATCAGTCGGGTGGTTTACGATGTATCCGGCAAACCGCCTGCGACCATTGAGTGGGAGTAAACCTCCCGGGGAGACATTTTTTGTCAGATCAGGTATCCTTGGCGGGAAAGGAATTTGAGACAGAGGCATCTGAGTCTTTGTCTCAGCGTGGATACAAGGAGGATGCGATGATTCTGGCGACGACTCACCAGATTGATGGACGCAGTGTTCGCGACTATAGAGGCATAGTGGTTGGTGAAGCCATCCTGGGGGCAAATATATTTAAAGATATTTTTGCCAGCATTCGCGACATTGTTGGAGGCCGCTCCGGGGCTTATGAGCAAGAGCTGGAGAAGGCTCGTGAGATCGCCTTTGCCGAGCTGACTCAAAAAGCAGCTGAGCTTGGTGCTGATGCGGTGATCGGGATCGATCTGGATTATGAGGTGTTGGGTCAAAATGGTGGAATGCTGATGGTGAGCATCAGCGGAACAGCGGTCGTCTTGGATTGACGATCGCCTCATCGCCTCCGGAGTCGAGAATCGGGTGACCTGTGTCACCCGATTCTTTTTTGAATAGATGACCATGAGAGGTTTGGGATGTTTGTGCGGCGTTTGCTGGCTTTTTTAATTGATGCGGTACCGATTGCGCTATTGGTGATCGCCTGGTTCTGGTTTTTCCAGGGCTTTGATGTCACGGTTCAGCAATTGCAAAATGCCCCCCAGAACTCTCAATATCAGTTGCACTACCTGCAGCAGTTTGGGGATATACGCACCCTGACGGCTGTGTTGCTACTGGCGTATTTTGTGGTGTTCGAGTCCTCAGCTTCTCAGACCACTTTTGGTAAAAAGCTGATGGGACTCAAAGTTGCTTCCGAAGAGGGGCAGCGCCTGACCCGGGTCGGCGCCTTGCGGCGTAACCTGCTAAAACTGGTATCTCTGATCCCGGCGGGTCTTCTGTTTATATATGCCCTGTTTAATCGGGAGCGACGTTTTTTGCATGATCGCCTGACCCGTAGTCAGACGGTTCGTATGCGTTAGAGCTGTATCGATAGGGATTTTGTCACAGTTGGAGCCTCTGCTTACCCGTGAATGGAGGTTCGACGTACTGAGTGAGAGAGTTAAATTTGAAGATTAAACAACAAGTGCTCGAGGCACTGAAATTTCGCCATGCCTGTAAGGCCTTTGATCCTGAGCGGGTGATCTGCGATGAAGACTTCGAGTATATTCTGGAAGCTGCCCGTTTATCGCCAAGCTCCTTTGGCCTGGAACCCTGGAAATTCCTGGTGATCCAGAACCGCTCCCTGCGTGAGCGGCTGGCAGAGCATTGCTGGGGTGGAAAGCGCCAGTTTCCAACGGCCAGCCATCTGTTGGTGACCCTGGTGCGCAAGAGCCACTTCATGAAGCATGATAGCGATTATGTGGATAAGTTCATGAGCGAGGTTCAGAAGCTTCCTGAAGAGGCAAAATCGATGAAAATGGATTTTTATCGGGAGTTTCAGCAACGAGATTTTGATCTTCTGGCCAGTGAACGGGCGATGACGGACTGGGCTGGTAAGCAAACCTATATCCCTCTGGGTAACATGATGACGGCCGCAGCCATGATAGGGATCGACTCTTGCCCCATCGAAGGATTTACCCGCAGCAAGTTTGAAGAGATCCTGGCCGAAGAGCTGCATCTGGATCGGGCTCGTTTCTCGGTGAGTTATGTGCTGGCCTTTGGTTATCGCCAGCAGGAGCCCAGGGAGAAGACCCGCCAGCATCAGGAAGATATTGTCAGCTGGTATCGTTAAGCGGATATTGACCATGGCTTTCTGCCAGGAAGGCCATTAACAGACAGTAGCTGAGAGCTACAGAAGAGCTCTCAGCTATTAGAGCGTTTTCCGGATAAACCGGTTCATCCCATGAAAGCAGCTTTGACTTTGATCGCTGACTCGCAAGTCACATCCATGTTGCTCTACTGCAGCATCCTTGCTGCAGAAGGTCAGCTTAACAAAGCTCAAAGCAGCACTTGAACTTGAGGGGGGCGAATAACTACCCGGATTAAACCAAAAATGCTCTAGCTCCGAACTATTGTGAATCTACTTGCTCTGTCTTTTCCGGCTTAGCAATAGCAATCCTCAGTACTCTTTTCTGGGTAGCATCAAGGTATGCTGCTACTTCTGATAACCTCTCACAGCCTGCTCAAATAGACTTTCGAACCCCTTAGAGCTTTATAAATATATTCCTGGAACATGGCTTGTGGATTTCAGATATAGCCTGGTTTTGAGTGTAATTATCAACTCTGGGTGTTTATCTCTATTGGAAAAGCACCTGAATATCGACATTATGGATTAATGAGCGTTTCTGTCTGAGAACCATTGCTTGATTTATGAGCATGCGACAAAAAATTGTAATTTTTTTTGAACTTTTTATTTGAATCAGACTCTATACCTACACAATTCACAAAGTGTCTCTATTTATGTCTTTTGTTAAGAGAATAAATAGCATCAGGCTTATCCTGATGCTAACGGCTTTCTATACTTTTTTTTATAACTTTGCCTTGTGGAGTAAACTCGCTAAGCTAATCGAAATTAACTCCCTGCATTCCCTATTGTTTTTTGTTTCTATTCCGGTTTTTGTATTTGCGGTTATTAATATCTTATTTACTTTAATTTCAATTCCATACCTGAAGCGTCCTCTTTATATTCTGTTTATTGTCATCGGTTGCTTAGTGAGTTATTTCGCTATTTTTTACCATGCAATGTTTGATCTGGGGATGATGCAAAATGTGATGCAGACCGATGTCAGTGAGTCGATGGATCTTTTCTCCATGCTGCTTCTGATCTGGGTACTGTTGATGGGCGTGCTTCCGGTGTTGTATATCGCCCTGGTAAAGATCAACACTGCCAACCGCTGGTATAAGGAGCTGGGATTTAAGCTGCTCAACATCGTCGCCTCTGTGTTGGTGATCCTGGTGATTGCGAGCTGCTTTTTCAAGGATTACGCGCCTTTTGTACGTAATCATAAATATATCACCAAGTTGATCCTCCCCAGTAACGTGATTCAGGCCAGCCTGCGTTATGTCAAGCACCGCTATATCAGTGATCATGAAACCTTTGAGGTGATAGGCAAGGATGCTCATTTGGGCGCATCCTGGCAACACAGAGATAAACCCTCTCTATTAATTCTGGTGGTCGGGGAGACGGCCCGGGCTGAGAATTTTTCATTAGATGGTTACTCCCGCCAGACCAACCCTTTGCTCGCAAAGGATGGCGTGATTAGTTACAGTAATTTCCACTCCTGTGGTACTTACACGGCCCTTTCGGTTCCCTGCATGTTTTCTGTGATGAATCGGACCAATTACAACGGTGATCGGGCCCATCATCAGAGTAACCTGATGGATCTTCTCAGAAGAGCCCACTTTAATCTGCTGTGGCGGGATAATGATGGTGGAAGTAAGGGCGTTGCCGATCGGATCAAATATGTGAATGTGCGTGATTTTGATCTGGCAAAGGTGTGTAGTCACGGTGAGTGCAGAGACGATGCTCTACTCTATAAGCTTCAGAGTTATATAGGCAAGCAGAAAGGTAATACGGTCATAGTGCTGCATCAGATGGGCAGTCACGGGCCCACCTACTACCAGCGGTACTCTAAACCCTACGCCAAATTTGAGCCGACCTGTAATACCAATCAGATCCAGGGATGTTCCCATCAAAAGCTGGTGAACACCTATGATAATACCCTGCTTTATACGGATCAGTTCCTCAATCGGGTGATCCAGACTCTTAAACACAATGATTCACGCTTTAATACCGCAATGCTGTACCTGTCCGACCATGGGGAGTCTCTTGGAGAGCATGGGATGTATCTGCATGGTGCGCCTTATATGATAGCGCCCTCACAGCAGACCCATATCCCTTACATCATGTGGTTCTCTCCGGGCTTTGTTCACTCCTTTGATCTCAATACCCGGTGCCTTCGAGAGCAAAGAGCAAAGCATTTTTCCCAGGATAATCTGTTCCACTCGGTGCTTGGTTTACTGGATGTGAAAACAAAGCTCTATAACCCGAAACTGGATCTTTTTGCGAGCTGTCACACATGAGTCTTTCGAGATGAATAAAAAGAGGGAGTAAGCTGCTGTTTTATGCATATTCTTTCAAAAAGTAAAGGGAAAATAATTAAATCGGCGCTGGAATTTTAGCCGCTTAAACCCTTGGTTTTTAGTTGAAAAGAGTCTCAATCGAGGCTCTTTCTTTCATTTGTTATTACGGTGATTTCTTTTGTAAAAGTTAATTCCTTTTGTTTTTGTGCTGTATTTTTCTTAGGTTTTCAAAGATTGTTCTGTTGCAAGCTGTTTTTTTTGATCTGGAATAAAGTGAGAAACAAAGACAGGGCTCGCGCGGTTTGAGCGCCTGCCTGATAATTTTTTCAACAGCTGATTTGGCGGATTTGCATGCCGCTAAACTGCATAAACCTTGACACTAGATGCAGTTTCACTGAAAATTCGCCCCGAATTTACGCATTTTATGGCCAAGATGATTTTGCCATAACCGAACCCTGAATAGTTCCTCGCGCAGTACCTATTTTCACTACCCGTTGAAGGTAGTGAGAGCCAACAGATTCCCTGTGAAAGAAATAGAAAAAATAACTGGGTTGCGAGAGGTGAGTAGTTGTTTGAACTGACTATGACTGTTTAGGTGATAGAGCGATACGACAGGGGTCTGTCGTTTTGGTACTCATATGAGAGAGGATTCTTTGTGGATAAAACTTCATCTAAAAAAATACCAAAAATAAGCTGGTTTATTATAGCTCTGGGTGCAGTTTTCTATATGTACGAATATTACATTCGTATCGCCCCTGGGATCATGATCAATGAATTGATGGTCCACTTCAGTGTAGGGGCAACCGCGATAGGGACTTTAGCGGGTTTCTACTTTTATGCCTATACTCCGATGCAGATCGTCGTCGGTCCACTCTTGGATCGATTCAAGGTTCATCATCTACTGACTTTTGCCGTCGTGGTTTGTGCCCTGGGCTGTATTCTGGTCGGTGTGGCGCCGACAGGCTTTATCGCATTTGCCTATGCCGGGCGTTTTTTACAGGGACTGGGATCAGCATTTGCCTTTGTCGGAATTTTGAAATTGGGTTCAATGATCCTGCCCAACGATCGCCTGGCACTGGTCTCAGGTATTATCACCAGTCTTGGCTTTATCGGTGCCATGGCCGGACAGGACTCACTGACGGTTCTGGTCGATCACTTCAGCTGGCAGAGCACTCTGATCGGCGTTGGTATTTTTGGCTTTATCCTGACGCCTATTTTCTTCATCTATGTGCGTAACCCCAATAATAAACAGGGGAATCAGGAGACAGTCACTACCCGTGAGCTTCTGCAGGGCTTATGGATGACCGTCAAACAGCCTTATCTATGGGTAGTTGGGCTCATCGGCGGGATCCTGTTTATGCCCAACTCTGTGTTTGTTTCCCTGTGGGGGATCCCGTTTCTGGAGCATACTCAGCATCTGCAAAAATCTGATGCGATCTTTGCCTGCTCTCTGGTTTTCCTGGGTTGGGCCGTTGGCTCACCGATTCAGGGCTGGCTGTCAGATAAGTTGCAGGCCCGGATGAGATTATTGTTCCTGGGCGCCATTGTTGCAGCAGGGATCATGTTTACCATACTGTATCAGCCAGGGCTCTCCTATAAGAGTCTGTGCGTACTGTTTTTCCTGTTTGGCCTGTTTTCCAGTGCCCAGGTATCAGTGTTCCCGCTGGCGATTGAGTTTATGCCCAAGCGTTACTCCGGCACCGCGATCGCCTTTGTTAACTTTCTGACCATGCTGGGTGGCCTCACCATGCAGCGCGGCATCGGTGTGTTCCTGGATCACGAGTGGTCCGGACACCTTGAGAATGGTTTGCGGGTCTACAGCAATTCAGATTATCAGAATGCCCTGGCGATTATCCCCGTGCTATTGCTGGGTGCTGCCGCGCTGTCGGTTTGTGCCTACCTGATGCGTAGCCGTCATAGTCGTGAGCCACAGCTGAGCTCTGAGCAATCAGAACAAAAGGTCTCCATGCTGAAAGTTTGAGGGTGATCTGATTCATGATAAAGGCCCGGCATACCTGCCGGGCCTTTTTGATCCAGAGCGTTTTCCGGATAAAGCGGTTTACTTCATGAAAACAGCTTTGATTTTGAGTTCTGACTTGCAAGTCATACCAAACCAGATGATTAAGTGATCAGAGTGTTGTTCACTCCAACTTGGATAAGCTGTGAGCCATTTAGCCCGTTGGCAGCATGGATGCTGGCATCGAGCATACCGGATGTACTTGCTGCGTGGTGCAAATGGCTCATGGATTATCAGAGCAATCCGATCACTTTTCTTTCGTGATTAGTATCACACCCATGTTGCTGTACTGCAGCGGGTATCCTCCCTGATAATCTTTCCCTGTTCGGCTCCCTGCTTCTCGTTCCGCTTCTTTGCAGCTACACCTTTGCTGCAGAAGGTCAGCTTAACAAAGCTCAAAGCAGCACTTGAACTTGAGGGGCGCGAGTATCAGCCCGGATTAAACCAAAAATGCCCTAGCTTGCGGGTTTTAAGATATTCAGGTGTTTAATGATGATCTTCTGATAGGTGCCATCCTCTTTCATCGTCTGCAGGGCCCAGTCAAACTTATCGCGGATCTGCTCCATCTTGGCGGCCTTGGAAAAACCAACGTAGGCGGGAAATGTTTGAATCGCAGGGGTGAGCTCCCGGATCTCTTTGCGCCAGTCGGGCTTTAACTTCTTGAGGTAGTAATAGGCGACCAACCGGTCGCTTGGCAGAATATCAAAGCGTCCCCGAACAAACTTTTTGAAGTTCAGCTCGGTTTCAGAGACATACTCAATCTTGGTGATCTTGTGCTCGCGAACCGCGCTATCCAGAACCTTGCCGTAACTGTAGCGCACCATGCCAAAGGTGTAGGGGTTGAGCTCATCTAATGAGCCCTCATATTTAACCTTTCTGTCTTTTCTGGCAAACAGCGAGATGGTCTGCTCAATCAGCGGTGACTTGGAATAGTAGGCAAAGCGCTCTCTGTCTTTTTTATGGTAGAAGGTGAAAATCACATCGGCGCTGCCCACCTTAATATTGGATAGTGCGCGTGGGAAGGGCTGAAACTTGATATTGATGGGGATATGCAGGCGCATGAAGGCCTCTTTGACGATATCAACCGTGACTCCATAGGGTTTGCCATCAACTTCATATTGAAAGGGTGGGTACTGCAAGGAGACGACCTTCAGCGCCTTGATATTCCCGACATAAGCCTGGGCATGGGCGCTTAGACCCAGCAGCAGTAAACCGACAATTTGTAGCAGGTGCCTCATCCCGGGAGCATGGTGAAAGCTAAGCATCGGTGGTCGGACTCAGTTGTTGCAGTTAACCTGAGTATAGTCAGCCCGGGCTCTGTTGAGGTGAGCAATTTTTAAGCCCTGACGGGCTTAAAAGAGTGGGGGTATATAGAAAAAAGCTGCCCGATGTTAAACGAGCAGCCTTAGGCTTAATCCCGGTTACCTGTTAGGAGCAGCAGGAAGAGCTGCCACAGGCTTTCGGGCTTGTCTCCATAAAGCGGATCGGGATCTGTTGCTGATCGCGCAGCTTATGGGCGTTTCTTTTTAGCAGTGCGAAGAACACCCCAAGATAGATAAATGCTCCCAGGATCCAGCTGATGCTTTCGACAGGCTGTACCGGTAGCTGAGCCCCCTGATAGAAGATCAGCGCGACACAGTAGGCGATAGAGAAGCTCCACAGGGTTGAGACCAGAGCCCAGCCTTTGTTAGCCTCTTTGGCGATCGCCCCCACCGCGCTGACACAGGGGATATACAGCAGGACAAACAGCAGATAGGAGAAAGCTGCTATCTTGGATCCGAACATGCTGACCATGGCTCCCATTGAGCTGTTGCTCATGGATGCGTCCGCCTCACTGGCATCTATGGGGTGGAGCAGGCTTTGGGCCGAGAGGGCACTCTTGAGACCATCCCAGGTATCAACCACAGCTTGTTTAAGCTCTCCCATCAGGTTGAACTCATCTGCACCTTCGTTATTTGCCAGCTGGTTGGCGGTATACAGGGTATTGAGGGTTCCGACTACCACCTCTTTCGCCAGAACTCCGGTTACCAGACCTACGGTCGCTGGCCAGTTTTCCTCTTTGACGCCGATCGGTTTGAAGATCGGGGTTGCGACCTGGCTGATTTTAGACAGAATCGAGTTTTGGCTCTGCTCGGCCGGGGTCAGCTGCCCCTGAAGGTTGACGCTGTTTAGCGCACCAATCAAGATGCAGACCGGCAAAATGATCTTACCTGCCTTGATCAGAAATCCTTTGAGGCGATGGCCGGTTTGCAGCAAAGTCGCCTTGAACTGTGGCAGGTGATAGGCTGGCAGCTCCATCAGGAAGGGCTCGGCATCTCCCTGCAGTATGCTCTTTTTAAAGATGAGGCCAGTCAGGATCGCCACCATGACACCTATGATGTAGAGCAGGAAGACCACGGTTCCGCCAGATGCTCCGAAAAACGCAGCGGCAAATACCGCGAAGATCGCAAGGCGAGCACCACAGGAGATAAAGGGAGCCATCAAAATAGTCAGCAGTCGCTCACGGCCGCGGTTAAGGGTTCGGGTCCCCATGATGGCAGGAACATTACAGCCCAAACCAACCAAAAGTGGCATGAAAGCGTGCCCGGGCAGCCCGAGGCCGCGCATTAGCCGGTCGACCACAAAGGCTGCACGGGCCATGTAGCCTGAGTCTTCGAGAATCGACAGAAACAGAAACAGCAGCCCCACCATAGGGATAAAGGGCAGCAGGGTGTTGATCCCGCCACCGACTCCCTGGGCCAGGATGGCGGTGAGCCAGGCGGGAAGCCCCCACTGACCGGCCAGGTAGCTGGTGCCATCGATGAAGATAGCGGCAGAGGTGCCATCAAACAGGGGTTGTAGGGCGCCCCCTATATTGATTGCCAGGATAAACATCAGGTACAGCACAAACAGGAAAATCGGTAATCCCAGCCAGCGATTGAGAACCACTGCGTCGATCATCTCTGTGATGGTGGTTTTGCCGTGACCATCCAGTTTGCAGCTTCGCTCCAGCAGGTGCTCAATGACCTGATAGCGGCTGCTGGCAATCGCCAGGGAGCTGTGCTCCAGTTCGATCTGTCTGGCCTGGACAAACTTATTCCACTCAATCTGTGCATCGGGTAGCTTTTCAAGAAGGCTCTCGGCAAAAGCATCGTTTTCAAGAAGTCTCAGGGCCAGCCAATCGGGAGTGATCCCATCAGGCATGGAGCAGCCATTGAGGCTGCGAGCCAGGGCATTGTGTTGTTCAATAAGCTCCTTTGGGAGTTCCTGGAGTGTCAGGGCACTACGATCGGGTGAGCTTGCAGGGAGTTCAACAAGAACCTCCTTGAGAGGCTCAATCCCCTGTTTCTTACGAGCACACAGGGGGATCACCGGGCAACCAAGCTCTTTGGCAAGCGCTTGTGGATCAATGTTGAGCTTAAGCTTTTGTGCCATATCCCACATGTTCAGCACAACCACCACCGGAAGCTTCATCTCGAGTAGCTGCAGGGTCAGGGCAAGGTGACGCTCCAAATTGGTGGCGTCTACTATGTTCACAAAGCAATCGGCGTCCTGAGAAAGGATATAGCTGGAGCTTATTTGGGCATCCAGGGCCGACTCACTGTTGCTGGTCGTCAGGGAGTAGAGCCCGGGCAGGTCGACGATGGAGAGGTTACTTCCCTTGTATTCACACCAGCCTGATTTGCGTTCGACTGTGACCCCACTCCAGTTGCCGACCCTTTGCCGGGCACCGGTCAGGGCGTTGAACAGAGTGGTTTTACCACAGTTAGGATTCCCGACCAGGGCGACTTTAACTTCACGCATGCTGGTTCTCTCCCGTCAGATCTTCCATCTCAAGATAAACGAGCTCGGATTTGCGAATGCTCAGGCTCAGGCGTCCCAGCTGCAGCTGCAAGGGGTCGCCAAAGGGAGAGCGACGGACTAATTTAAACTCGACGCCGGGGCGAAGGCCCATCGCCAGAAATTTTTGCTGAATCAGGGGAGAAGGGATGTTGGTAAAACGCTTGATCCTGTAACTGTGTCCGGGGGTCATCTTCTACTACCTTTCCATTATGCCCAGTAGGGGAATTATCTCTAAGGTGAATGCTAATGAGATTAATTATCATTTGCAATAAATATTCTTATTCTTCTTTGATCTGGATCAATTGCAATGCGGTTTTGTATAAAAATAAATCGAATTAGTGAGAATGAAGGCAATGACAGGCTTCAATTGGGGCATGCCAGAGGAGGGGGGATATTAGCCCTCCCTGAGAGAGGGCTTGGCGGGAAGCTACCAGGGAAGCTGTTCACCGTTGGCATGCCAGAAGCTGCCGCTGTTATTGAGATCAAGCTCAGCGATTCGTTGGGCGATCTGCGCTGCAGACTGATCTGGAGTCACATTGCCGTGGTGGCTGGTCATGTCGGTCTGCACATAGCCCGGGTGGATGATAGCTACCGCAATCTCCCGGGGCTTAAGATCCAGAGCTAATGAGACACTGGCGGCATTAAGTCCGGCTTTGGAGATCCGGTATCCATAGCGGCCACCAGAGCCATTATCGGCGATCGAGCCCATACGGCTGGTAATCATGGCGATCTTTGAGCCGGAGTGCAGCTTATCCAAGCACGCTTCGGTGATCCGCAATGGTCCCAGGGTATTTATAGAGAAGCTCCGCTCAATACTGGCATAGTCCAGGGAGCCCAGAGTCTCATCCGACCAACAGCCGGCGTTATTGATCAGAATATCGATTGACTCAACGGGTAAGGCATTTTTCAGGCGTTCGATGACATCAGGCTGCCCTATATCTATGCCTTCAATGAGGGTGACCGGAAGTTTGTTAAGCTCATCGGAGGAGTGGCGGCACAGAGCATAAACCTCGGTGCCCTGCTGGCAATAGTGACGACACAGTTCGAGACCGATTCCCCGGTTGGCACCGGTGATCACAACACGAGATGACATGGTGTTTCCTTATTCCATGGTTGAAAAGTTGACTAGTTTAATCGGTTTTTGGGTGGGTGAATAGTTTAGTGGGATTGTCCTTCGGACTGATTTTTGTGCCTACGGCACATTGGCCGCTGCCGAGCGGCGTCAGGAAAAGGCCGTTCTCAGGCGTCCAGCCTTCCACGGCATTAATACATCCTGTATGACAGGATATGCTTGTCCAATGCCCTCTTCACTCCCAAGGACACCCCGGTATTTGCTTTATCCTCATGCTTCACCAGATTCACTAACGGACAGACAGAACATCCCTGTTCTGGCTGCCCTTCAATCACATCCATGTGATTGATATGCTCATCAACAATGAACCATTCGACGCAAATAGACGGGGCCCAACCTCCCCGTAAGCGAGCGCCGAGGCGAACAGTTAAGGATTAAGGTTGAGCGATAGGGATATCGCGAGAGTTTAGCCATCACAGGGACGTGATGTCTAAGCGGTACCTTCATCCTTAGGGGAGCCGAGGACCCAGCGAGATCCGGGGCGCGAGGGGATTGCAAAGGGGAAAAGCGTTTGCCTCTTTGCTCGCTGTTGGGCGACCCCGATATTCATGCAGCGCAACTTCAAAAGGCCATCCGCAGGATATATAAAAAGTTCGCTATTGGTACAAAGCGAACCTTCATCATTTGACCTGCGGTCGGCGGTTTTATGCCAATGGCACAGATGTCGGGGGCGCCCGACAGCGCCCTACTTTTGTATCGTCAAAAGTAGGCAAAACCTCCCTCCGCGCTGTGAGTCCCTCCACAGAGCTACGTAGTTCGGCATCCTGCCTCTAACACATAAAAAACCAAGATTTCCTCTATTAGCTGAATCGAAGAAAGGAACATGATCCCCCGTTAGCGAGCGCCGAGACGAGCCGTTGAGGATTCAGGTCTAATCACATGGATGTGATGAGAGCTTAGTCGCGACAGGGATGTTGCGTCTAAGTGGTGCCTTAATCCTTAGGTGAGTCGAAGGTTCAGCGAGATCTGGGGCGCGAGGGGATTGCAAAGGGGAAAAGCGTTTGCCCCTTTGCTCGCTGTTGGGCGACCCCAACATTCATGTAGCATAGCTGCAGCTCAGCCGTGCGCAGCACAATCAAAAGTTCGCTATTGGTACAAAGCGAGCCGATAGTTTGGTCTTGATACTGGCTTCATAGTGTTACCGGCACAGCAGTCGGTAACACTATGAGGTCATGATTATGAGCCCTGGTAACTCCAGTCATCCAGCTCCAGGGCGGCGGCGAGTTGTTTCTTGGCTTTCAGAAATTCATAGCCAGAGAGTTGGGTTTTCAGCTGATCCAGGCGCTGCTGGTAGATTTTTCGGCGATTTGCTTCGGGTTGCTCGCACAGCGCGGTATAAGAAAAGTATTCGTTGCAATGCATCATTCCTCTCCTGCCTGTGATGGCGTTTTGGTTGAGAGGTATCCTTACCTGAAAGCTGCATATTGTTGGTTTTTTAGACTCTCCTTGCAAGAATCAACTGAGGCCTATTTTACAAAAAATAACAAACTAGATCACAAAAGGGGCCAAAGGCCCCTTGAGATAACATGTATTCTGGAAGATTACTTCTGATCGATCAGCCAGATCCGCAGCGCCTTACGGGTTTGCTCGTCGGCGTGCTGGTAAGCCTGCTTCATCTCTTGCAGCAGGGCTGGCTGAGACATCTTGCCAAGCTTGGCCATCCGCTCTTCAGTCTCTTGACTCATCGGCATTGCAGCGCCCAGGTAAACCTGCTGATAGGACTTGCCCATATCAGTCAGCTCTTGCTGCAGGTTACGGCCGATCTGGAAACCCTTCTTAGGTGGCATCACCCAAATTTTTGCTTCAACCTGTTGCTTGTCCTGATCAACCAGTTTTAGCATCTTGGGTTGGTTAGCCAGCAGCTTTTTGGCATCGTTCAAGCGGTAGGGGAAGGCATAGTCAAGCTTGAGCTCCTGGCCTTCCTTGATAGAGAAGTTAATGACGGTAGGCTCACCGGTCAGGACGTTGATGTTGTTACGGTTTGAATAGTCTTTGCTGAACTCAACCACGATCTGGTGAGGACCGGTTTTCAGTTTAAAGGTATCGGTGCGATCCAGCAGGTTACCATTGCTTGGGTCCTTGCCATCCAGCAGCTGGACTGTATAGGGGCGGGGATAGTGATCTGAGTGGTTGCCGCCATGGTCCATGCAGAAAACAGCAGGGCGACCATACAGGTTGCCAGCGTGATAATACGTTTCATTCGCTCTCCTAATCTCGTTGTTTTAGATATCCCTTGGGAGTGGCGCTATTGTTACAGCTTTGCTCGATTGCAGCAACCCGCAGGGAGGCTTGTTTGTTTGACTTGCAGTCAGTCGCTGTATGCCTGGCACCGCTACCGAGCGGTAACGGGAAAAGGCCGTTCTCAGGCGGCTATCATCCTGATAGCCCTCCCCAGTTCGGCATCCTGCCTCTCGCTACGTTGCTATGCAACTACGCCCTGCCTTCCATGGCATTAATACATCCTGTATGGCAGGATATGATTGTCCAATACCCTCTTCACCCCCAAGGACACCCCGATATTTGCTCTATCCTCCAGTTTCAAATTCGCAGAGGTACAGGCAAACAGTACGTCCATGTACTGGTTGCCTTTTCATTGCATCCCTGCGATTTACCCTCTGCTCCTATTTGAAACTTTCAGCGCAAATAGACGGGGCTTAATTTCCCCGTAAGTGAGCGCTGAGGTGAACAATAGAGGAGTGGAGTTGAGCAACAGGACGATCCGAAAGCGTAGCTAGACCATGGAAGGTCTGTCTACGCAGTGCTTCAAACCTCAGGTGAACTGAAGATTAAGCGAAGTTCGGGGCGCGAGGGGATTGTAAAGGGGAAAGGCGTTTGCCCCTTTGCTCGCTGTCGGGCGACCCCGACATCTATGCAGCGCAGCTGCAAATTAGCTATAAAAGGAGCCAGCTTTAATCTCGGATGATGGTAAAGGGTGGCAGGGCTGCCAGTAGCTGAGCCCCATAGCGCTTGCTGGTAAGACGCTTATCCAGCATTACCACCCGCCCTCTGTCATCGGGACGGCGTAGCAGGCGTCCGACTGCTTGAGTGAGATGGCGACTCGCCTGGGGGAGTGCCCGCTCCATAAAGGCATTTTTTCCTTTAAGCTCTAATCGCTCTTGCCATGCCTGCTCCACCGGATCATCGGGGACGGCAAATGGCAACCGGGTGATGATGAGATTAGTGAGGTAGTGCCCGGGTAGATCCAACCCCTCACTAAAGCTCTGACAACCAAACAGTAAGCTGTGCTGCCCCCGATCACAGCGCATAGCATGTTTTTTGAGTAACGCACTATGGGGTTGCTCCCCCTGCATCAATAAAATATCACCCAGTTCACCGCGAAGGGCTTGGGCGGTGCGCTGCATCTGTGCGGTTGAATTAAACAGTACCAGGCTTGCTTTATGTCCTTCCAGATAATCGATAAGCGAATCGGTGAGCTCTTTTTCAAAACCCGTTTCATCCGGGCTGTATTGCAAAGAGGGGAGGTAGAGGATATTTGCCGAGTAGTTAAAGGGGGCATCCAACTTCAAAGTTGCCGTGTTTGGGGTTAGGCCAAACTCCCTAAGGGCAGGCGCAAAACTCCCGAGGCTGGTGAGGGTTGCCGAGAGTAGTAGTGAGCCAAAACTTACCTCAAACAGCCGATTTTGTAACAAGGATGCACAATCAAGTGGGGTGAGCTTAAGTTGCCACTGCTGTTTCGCGGCTTGCCATTCAAGCCATAGGGCATGTGGAGATATTTGCTCGGCGTTTGCAAGGGTCCGATAAAATCTCAGTTGGCTCTGGAGCTCCTTGAGAAGATGTTCCCCTTTTACAAATAAATGTGTCGTTTCACTGTGGTGCTGGGTAAGTCTGCTCTGCAGACTGCCAAGGGAAGACACAATAGCTTCAGTCTCCAGACTAATCTGCTCAGCAAGTGGTGTCAGCTCTTTAGGGAGTAAGCCAAATTGGAATCGATAACAGCCTCTTTTATCTGTGTTTAGCTTAAGCAATGAAGAGGTGAGTTTACCTATCAATTGCTGCCAATAGGTTTGTGACTCCTGGATCTCCATCCACGGGCTCAACCAACTCCCGGCGGGAAGCTCGTCTCGATACTGAGAAAGATATTGGTCCAGAAAGCGAGTCATGGGTGAGCTGCTACCCAGGGTTGTGCTACAGCTCAAGGCTCCTTGCACTATATCCGGCAAGCGATGCGCCTCATCAATAATCAGGATGCATTCATCCAGCTCAGGTAATAAGTTCGGGTTATGGGTGATATGGGAGGCCAGCAGCGCGTGATTGATGATGACAAGATCTGAGCTCGCTAAACTATCTTTGAGTTCAGAGTAGGGGCAATCTATATGAGATGGATGAGTCGGGCTGCACCCACTATAGCTTGCCGTTAACTGTTGCCATAGTTTGTCATTTATGGGGTGGGGCAGGGTGCCTCTTTCGCCACTCCAGTTTCCCCTGTTCAGTAGCTGCTCAAGCTCTATGAGTTGTCGATCATCCTGCTGCGAACATCTTGGGTCATTGTGCGCCAGCTCAAGACGCTGTTTGCACAGATAGTGACTCTTCCCCTTGAGAGTGAGGGCACTGAAGTTAACTCCGGCACGCCTTAAGCGTGGAAGCTCTTTTTCAATAATTTGCTGCTGCAGTGCAAGGGTTGCGGTGGAGACGATGAGCTGTTTACCTAATGCTTTGGCGACCGGCAGAGCAGCCACCAGGTAGCCTAATGTTTTCCCTATTCCGGTTGGAGCCTCAATCAGCTGAACTCTTTGCATATTTCTGGTTCGTTCAAGGAGGGTACAGGCAGCCTGGGTTATAAGTTTCTGCTGCTGTGGCCGGGCACCGAGTCCCTCTTGGGCTAAAAGAGCCTGATAGATGGTTTGCACAAGTTCGATAGTTGCTGATTTTCCCATCAGGCCTGAGTCTCTGCGATTATGAAAACCTTTATCAAACCATAACCCAAGCTGTATGAGTACTTAAAGAAGTGAGATTCTTAGGAGGAAATCGCCTTTTTTGTTAATCAGGCTGATAGAAGGTGAAAAGGGTCTCATGTGGTAATTTTTTTCGTTGTAACTGCGTTTATCTAGTGTTAGGATTTTGCGCATAGTAGCGCTAGGCGTTGCTAACACAGGGAATAAATAAGGCTTAGTGATTAATTAGCAAATAGGCATTGGATACAATGAAAAAGACAATCGTTGCAATCGCAATTGCAGGACTGGCTGCCTCCGCTGGCGCTTCTGCTGCAAATCTGTATAACAATAATGGTACCAACGTTGACCTGACTGGCCGTGTAAAGGCAACTTACACTAACGGTTATGATCAGGACTCCAACACTAACGGTTCCTATTCTGAGTTTGATGGCTCTGGCCGTTTGGGCTTTGATCTGACTCAAAAGCTGAACGATCAGTGGTCTGCACTGGCTTCTGCACAGTGGGATGTTGTTGGTCAGCGTGCTGATAATGGTAACGGCTTCCAGTCACGTAACATCTATGCAGGCTTCGATGGCCAGCAGTATGGTAAGTTCACTGCCGGTCAAAATGACGGCGCTCTGTATACCGGCGTACTGGCTACTACCGATATCTTCAACGAGTGGGGTGATGTAGGTAACGCAGCAGGTGGTCGTCAGCAGGGTATCGTGACTTACGATAACAGCTACATGGGTCTTGGCATTCACTTGTCTGCGGGCGCTCACGCGAGCAAGGCGGCAACTACTGATTCAAGCATCGGTTATACCAGTAATGCTGATAACTTCGTTAACTATGCTACTGGTAACACTACCCCAGGTACAACTTCGCTTGAGCGTCAGAATGTTTACGCTGCAGCGCTGGATTACACCATCGATATGAAAGATGCGGGTGCTGTTGGTCTGAACGGTGGTTATCAGGTGAAGAACTTTGATAATACCCGTGACTCTCAGCAGAAAGATTGGGCTCTGGGTGCGAACTACACCTGGAACGGTCTGTATGCTGCGGCAATCTACAACCAGACTAAGATTGACAACTCAGCTGCTGGCGCCGATAACTACAAGGCAACTGGCTATGAGCTGGCGCTGACTTACACCATTCAACAGTGGAAGCTGCTGACCGGCTACAACAAGCTGCGTGCCGATTCCGGTGATGTTGGTGCTAACGCTGAGCGTGACTTCGTGAACGAAGCTTATCTAGGTGCCCAGTATAACTTCACCTCTAACATCTTTGCTTACACCGAGTACAAGGTTGCAGGTAAGGTTACTACTACCGGTGCTAACTCTATCGATCCAGACAATCAGATGGTTGTTGCTCTGCAGTACAACTTCTAATTATTGAAGTTGGATTGGATAAAGAGGTCGGGCTTTGCCCGGCTTCTTTCTTGAGTTTTTAATTCATAGCTTAAGGGTTATGAATTAAAAATTTTCCCTCTATAAACAGTAAATATATGGATGTGGTTTATAGATGAGTTCTATCGAATCAATTTCTAATATACGGCTAAGGAGAGCCTGCATGGTTGCACTTTGTTACAGTTAGTCCATAACTGATCCAATCCTATGCGCTTGTACGCTATTTAAACACTTTATCTCTGCGTCGGTTGCAAAACATCCAGTTGTGACACCCGTGCGTATCATTTTTTGAGCACTTGATACTCACGAGATCACAATTTTGGCGTGTTCGCCTGTTTCGACATTGCGAACCCGCTATCCGGATGTTAGGCTGCCGTCCGTAGTAGCGCTGTGCGTTGCTAACACAGGGAATAGAAAAAGGCTTAGTGATTAATTAGCAAATAGGCATTGGATACAATGAAAAAGACAATCGTTGCATTGGCAATTGCAGGTCTGGCCGCTTCCGCTGGCGCGTCTGCAGCAAACATCTACAACAATAACGGCTCCACTGTTGATCTGACCGGTCGTGTGAAGTCAACCTTCACCAACGGCTATGATCAGAACGAATCTGGCGCTTCTTCCAACTCTCAGTTTGATACCTCTGGCCGTCTGGGCTTCGATCTGACTCAAAAGCTGAACGATCAGTGGTCTGCACTGGCTTCTGCCCAGTGGGATGTTGTTGGTCAGCGCGCTGACAATGGTAAAGGCTTTGAGTCTCGTAACATCTATGCTGGTTTTGATGGGCAGCAGTACGGTAAGGTGACCGTTGGTCAGAACGATGGTGCTTACTACACTGGTGTTGTTGCGACTACCGACATCTTCAACGAGTTTGGTGATGCGGCAAATGCTGTTGGTGAACGCCAGCAGGGCATCATGAACTATGACAACAGCTTCAATGGCCTGGGTATCCACCTGTCTGCGGGCGCTTCTGCAAAGGATGCAACTGCTGATGCTAACACTTGGGTTCGCTACGGTGTTGGTAATGGTACTGCAGTTACTACTGACCAAGATCGCCACAACACCTTCGGTGGTGCACTGGATTACACCTTCGATATGAAGGATGCTGGTGCTCTGGGCCTGGCTGCCGGTTACCAGTCTAAGACGTTCAATGTCGGTTCTACCAATCCTCACCAGCAAGACTGGGCAATGGGTGTGAACTACACTTGGAACGGCCTGTATGCAGCAGCTATGTTTAACAAGTCTAAGTTCTCTTATGACGGTGCGAACCCGGATAAAGAAGCTTCTGGCTACGAGCTGGCTCTGTCTTACACCATCGAGCAGTGGAAACTGCTGACTGGCTACAACAAGCTGCGCGCAGATACCGGTACTGTAACTGGTACTGGTGAGCGTGATTTCGTAAACCACGCGATCATGGAAGTTCAGTATAACTTCACTTCTAACATTCTGGCCTACACCTCTTACAAGATTGCAGGCAAGGTTAATGCTGGAACTGAAAGCTCTACTGTTGACCAGGACAACCAGTGGATCACAGGTCTCGTTTACAACTTCTAAGTTTGACTTAGATTTGTATTCAGATCATAAGCCAGGCATTGCCTGGCTTTTTTGTGTTTGGTGTTTTTCTTCTGACTTGTGGTCAGCACATTTGTGCCTGCGGCACATTGCCACTGCGATGTGCAGCGATCACTAGGGATGGTTAGAGCTGCCGAGTGGCGGCGGGTTAGGCCGTTCTCAGGCGGTTATCATCTTGGTAGCCCTTTCCTGTTCGCTATAACCTTCCCTGGCCATACTCCCCAGTTCGGCATCCTGCTTTGCTGCGCAACTTCACCCATTGCTCTCGCTACGTTACTATGCAACTACGTCCAGCTTTTACTGCATTGCCACATCCGTGTCCAATACTCTCTTCATTCCCAAGGACACCACGGATCTTAGAGTAATTGACCTGCGGTTAGCTATTTTGTGCCTTCGGCACAGATGTCGGGGGGCCCGACGGCGCCCTACTTTTGTATCGTCAAAAGTAGGCAAAATCTCGCTTCGCACTGCGAATTTATCATCCCTGATAAATCTCCCCAGCTCGATGATGACCATCCGTAGTCATCCTCCTAGCCCGGCATCCTGCCTCCCGTTTCATTGCTAAAAAGCAATTACACCCTATCTCGCGTTACGCTACTCTAAGGAGCAACTTCACCCCTCCACAGAGCTACGTCGCTCGGCATCCTGCCTCGAAGCCATAGAGCATCAAAATTTACCTGTGGTCACCTCTATAGCTGATTCGAAGAGCTGATTTATTTCCCCGTGAGCGAGCGCCGAGACGAACCGTAGAGGGCTAAGGTTGAGTGGCATGGATTCCACGAGAATGGAGCCAAGACAGGGATGTCTTGCCTGCATGGTACCTTAACTCTTAGGTGAGATGAGGATTACGCGAGGTCAGGGCGCCAGGGGATTGCAAAGGGGAAAGGCGTTTGCCCCTTTGCCTGCCGCCAGCCAGTGCTGGCACTCCCCGTGGGGCCAGCCACAAAATTGAGTCATCCCAAGGATGGATCAACCTTGCCTGTCGTCGGGCACCCCTGACACACTTGTGGCTGGAGCCACATATTCAGCCATTCTCAGGAGAAGTGCTAAAACGAGACTCATAACCAAACAAGCAGATTTTAGCCATTTTTTAGTGATCTGATTCACATTTCTAGAGATTCAAATGCTGTTTTGTTGCGTGAATGTAAATTGTCACCTTGACTTTTGGGTGAGAAGCGCAGGGCGCTGATCCGAAAGGAAATAATAATTAGCTTAGTGGCAGTTTAATTAGCAGAAGGCAGACATTATGAAAAAGACTATCGTTGCTCTCGCAATCGCGAGCGTAGGCGCCACGGCAGGCGCAAGTGCAGCCAGTTTGTATAATAATGATGGGATGACAGTTGATCTAACTGGACGAGTCAAGGCAGCCTTCAGTGCTGGCTATGATACAAAAAATACGACGGCTAACACTCTATCTCACTCTAATTCCTCTTTTGATAGTTCAGGGCGACTGGGTTTTGATCTATCTCAGAAGTTAAATGATCAATGGACCGCATTAGCATCTGCACAATGGGATGTTGTGGGTCAGCGTGATGATAATGGTAGTGGCTTCCAGTCTCGTGATATCTATGTTGGCTTTGATGGTAACCAATATGGAACTATCGCTATAGGTCAGAAAGATGGTGCTTTTTATACAACCGTTTTAGAGCCTACAGATATCATGAATGAATGGGGAGACGCAGGTAATGCTGCCGGTGGTCGCCAGCAAGGTATCGTAACTTACGATAATAGCTTCATGGGCTTTGGTCTTCACCTTTCTGCGGGGGCTCATGCGGATACGGCCACGGTAGGACCACATATTGCTGAGGCAGAGGCGCCAAGTGATTTCTCTCGAAATAATGTACTCGCCGCTGGTATTGACTATATGATCGAGATGCACGATGCCGGATCTATTGGCTTGAATGCCGCTTATCAATCTAAGCATTTGGAATATTCACCAACTACAGGATCCTCTTATGACCTTCATCAAACTGATTGGGGTATTGGAGCTAACTATTCAGTGATGGGGTTCTATGTTGCTGCAATGTACAATCAATCGAAACTTGACTCTGATGCTGCTGGCTCTTCTGATGTGAAGACCAAGGGCTATGAGCTTGTCGCAACATATACCGTTGACCAGTGGAAGTTCCTGACTGGTTACAACAAGCTTGAGCTTAAGGATGAAATCTCTGCTGGTATTGATAAGGATCTGGTGAGTGAGAGCTACTTGGGTGTTCAATATAATTTCACTTCTAATATTCTGATTTATACAGAGTACAAGTTTGCTGGTAAGTACAGTGATGCAGTCAGTACTACAGCATTTAATAACTTCGATCCTGATAACCAATGGGTCACAGCAATCAAGTATAATTTCTAACCTCAATTACCTTGCGAGGTTAAAAGCCAGGCTCCGGCCTGGCTTTTTTTGCTCAAGGTTTCCTCGCTGCTCTGCAGAGCATCTCGTCAAAGAAACCTTCGTAGTTGAATCGAAGGGAGGAGGCTGTCTCCCCCAAGAGAGAGCCTGGGGGATTAGCTAAATTTTGGGAGCTGGATGGACTCCTTTTTTTGTAAATAGGCTAGAATATAGTCTCTTTAGTTGATCGAAAGTGGATGAATCACACAAGGAGTGGTCATGGAATTGGCGGTGCGGATCTACCGACAAGCACGCTGTAGTCCCTTTACAGCGGAGAAGGCTGCTGAGTTCTACAGCTACTGGGCCAGTGGTCGGGTGTTAGAGGCAAGATACAATCGCCACGAGATCCAACGTTATACCGCACTGCTGGAGGCCGCGGGCCTGGATATGTCACCACCATCAGAGGAGAGGGATAGAGAGGTATCCTGATTTGAAAGTCGCAGGCAGCTCCGAAGCGCTTTAAGCACTTCGAAACTGTCCGTTGCCGTGCTAAGCCATGAGCTTTTTGTGCGCTAGTTGTTGGCTGAGTTGCTCCAGTCGCTCTATAGTTTGCAGCAGATCATCCACTGAGGTTCTGGGGTTGATGGTACAGAGTCTGAGCACGGTTTTACCTCGAAGTTTGGTGGAAACGATCATCGCATAACCATCCTCCAGAATCGCCTCGACCAGAGCCTGGTTATGGGCATCCAGCTCTTTCTCACTGTAGCCTTCGGGCCGAGCCCGAAAGGTCACAACACCTAGCTGAGCGTCAGTGGTGATCTCCCACTGCGGTAGATCGCGGATCATTATCTCTGCAGATTCTGCAAGCTTAATCCCGCGCTCGATCGCCTCTTTAAAAGCATCGGCACCAAAAACCTGCAGCGACATCCAGAGCTTTAATGCCCTAAATCCCCGGGTGAGTTGCGGGCCGTAATCGCAGAAGTTGATCTCTTCATCTTTACCTGCGGTATCTTCCAGGTATTCCGGAAGGATGTGAAAGGCTTGTTTGAGATGGCTTTGATCTTTGACCAGCAGGCAGCCAATTTCATAGGGCTGAAACAACCATTTATGTGGGTCCAGTGAAAGGGAGTCGACGCTGTCTGCACCTTTGAACAGCTCCTTTGTTTCGGGGCTCAGGACAGTGGCACCCCCATAAGCGCCATCGGCATGTAGCCACAACTGGAACTCCTGACAGATTGAGGCCAGGGTTTCGATGGGATCAACGGCGCCGGTATTGGTGGTGCCGAGATTGGCAATAACACAAAAAGGCTGTAATCCGGCGTTGAGATCGGCCTCAATCATCTGTCGGAGTGATTGAGGGTCAAGCTTGAAGTCAGCATCGCTTGCAAGGGTGCGTAGCTGCTCTGGCCTAAATCCAAGGATCCGAAATGCCCGGGCAACCGAGGAGTGGGTTTGATCCGAGCAGTAAGCGACGGCTCTTTCCATCTCGTGTCCTAGCTTCACATGTCGGGCCGTTGCCAGCGCGGTCAGGTTTGCGGCTGAGCCGCCGCTGGTGAAGAGGCCTCCGGCGGTTTTTGGCATATCAAAGGCGCTTCGCAGCCAATCCAGTGTTACCAGCTCAATTTGGGAGGGGGCTGCGGCCTCCATCCAGGTTCCGGAAAACACATTAAATCCAGATGCCAGAGCATCGGCCATGGCACTCACGAAGTTGCCCGGTCCCGGGACGAAGGCAAAAAACCTCGGGTGATCCAGGTGCATAATATTACCCATCACATCTTTTTCGACCCGCTTCAGGACCTGCATCGGATCCTGAGAGTGCTTTGGGAGCTCTTCACGAAACAGCTGCTCCATGCTGGCTCGTTCGCCCTGCTGGCAGGGTGATTTTTCAGGGAGGGTGTTCAGATGCTCGATCAACAGATCAACCACTCCATAGCCCAGGTTTCGCATCTGCTCGTTAGAGAGCTGTAGCATAGATTTGTTTTCCATTAAGTAACCTCCTCAGGTAGATGGCGACTCCCCTTGAATAGGAAACAACTTGATCTGGACCGTAGAGCCCTGATGCTCTGGTCATGGCCCTGAGTCAAGTATGAGGATAATCTCGGGAGCAGGGGAGTGCTGGTTGACAGGGTTAAGCCCTGAATGGCAAAGGTGGCGGTGAAGACTCTGGGATCTAAAGAGGGCCAGACCTGGCTCATTGAGGCAAAACGCTGTCAGCTAATGGGTATTTATCCTGAGCCCATGATAATGAAAGAGTAAAAAATAAACAGGAATATCTTCATTCCTCACAGGAATGGGATCCTTACCAAGGCTGAATGATAGCTCCATACAGAGCCTTATTTACAGCTAAATCACTGTTCCAAATAGTAGATCACTTGAGGCAGCTGTTGAATTGTGAATGAGCAGACCCTCTGCGTCATGGATGACGCGGTGGAGCTTCCATGGATGGATCCATAGCGTGTCTGCCAGCACATATCAACAGATGTAGCAGTAATAGGAGCAGCTATTTAGACAATGCGTAGCAAGGGGGGCGCTCAGCTCATTATCCAAAATGGTAAACAGCTCAGGATCGGTCCTGCTTCGATAATGATTCAAAACGCTAAGCCTGTAGGCGTGCAGCAGTGGAGATGTTTGAATACTGGGGGTAAACACCGGCTCTTGGTTATTTGGCTTTTCATACCCCTGGGCAGAAGAGGCTAAATTTCAGACATCCATGTCTTCGGGATTACTCGTCCTCGTTGAGCATATGTCCCAGCTTGGAGGCTTTGGTCGAGAGGTAAAATTCATTATGTGGATTACGACCCTCTTCGATGGGCACCCGCTTGGAAACCTTGATCCCATATTCTTGCATCGCCTTGACCTTGCGCGGGTTATTGGTCATCAGTTCGATGCTTTTTACCTCCAGCGCCTCAAGCATATCGGCACAGATAGTATAATCACGCTGATCGGCTGCAAACCCCAGGGCTACATTGGCCTCAACGGTATCTGCCCCTTGATCCTGAAGGTGATAGGCGTGGATCTTATTGAGCAAGCCGATGCCTCGCCCCTCCTGGCGCACGTAAAGAATGATGCCGCGCTTACGCTTGGCGATGCGTTCCATGGCTGCTTGCAGCTGAAAGCCACAGTCACAGCGTAGGCTGAACAGGGCATCACCGGTTAGGCACTCGGAGTGGATCCGCGCCAGTACCGGCTCGTCATCGCTGAGATCGCCCATCACCAGGGCTGTGTGATCTTTACCGGTTGCTTTCTCTTCAAACCCGACCAGGGTGAAGACGCCCCAGGGGGTAGGCAGCTTGGCTCGGGCCACTAAGGTGACACTGCTCATACTAATGACCTCATTGAATCCGAAATGGTCGGCTATTGTAGCAGGCATTTAGAGTTTCAAACATACTTTATTCGAGGATAGTAGAAACTTAATTCATGTGTGGATTTTTCGGTTTTTTCACCTTCGCGAAGCTGCTTAAAAATGCTGCTACATTTTTTGTGGTTGAGTTGCAGGGCCGATGATTTATCATTAGGGCACTTTGTGCCAGGCTAAGGCTGTCTATTTTTTCACCAGAAGCACTTCAGCACTCCCGGGGACTGTGTCATGGCGCCAGCGGGACCGGCACCTTCATTTCCAGTTAAGAGAAGTTATCACGTGACGAACAAGATGATCACGACCGACGCCAACAACCTGGTGGCTTCGGTAGCGTATAAAACCAATGATGTGGTAGCCATTTATCCAATTACTCCCTCTTCAAGCATGGCTGAGTTGTGTGATCAATGGGCCTGTGGTGGCAAGAAAAATCTCTGGGGAGATATTCCACGCATCGTAGAGATGCAATCGGAGGGGGGAGCGATCGCGGCGGTGCACGGTGCCATTCAAACCGGCGGCCTGGCGACCTCCTTTACCTCTTCCCAGGGGCTACTGTTGATGATCCCCAATCTGTATAAGATTGCCGGTGAGTTAACCCCCTTTGTATTGCATGTTGCGGCCCGCACCGTGGCAACCCATGCGCTGTCAATTTTTTGTGATCACTCGGATGTGATGGCGGTTCGCCAGACCGGCTGTGCCATGCTTTGCTCCAGCTCGGTTGAAGAGAGTCAGGATCTGGCCCTGATTGCGCACCGGACCACCCTCAACTCCCGGGTACCCTTTATCCATTTCTTCGACGGCTTCCAGACTTCACACGAGATCAACAAGGTACCTGTGTTAGAGGATGCCTTGATTGAGCAATTTATCGATCAGGATAAGGTTCAGGAGCACAGAGACAGGGCTCTGAACCCGGATAAGCCTGTGGTGCGTGGTACCGCCAGTAACCCGGATACCTTCTTCCAGGCTCGTGAAGCGACCAATCTTTTCTATCAAAATTGTGTCAGAGAGCTGGTGGTCGCCATGGAAGATTTTGGCAAGGCGACCGGCCGTTACTATCTGCCCTTTGATTATTATGGCGATCCGGATGCCGAGCGAGTCATAGTTCTGATGGGCTCAGCCGCAGAAACCGTTGAGGAGACCATCGACTGGTTAGCTGAGCGCGGTGAGAAGGTGGGTTGTGTGCGAGTGCGCCTGTATCGCCCCTTCTCGGCCGAGCACCTACTCAAGGTGATCCCCGCATCGGCGAAAAAGATCGCAGTGCTGGACAGAACCAAGGAGCCAGGCGCCCAGGGTGAGCCCCTGTATCAGGATGTGGTGACCGCCTTTGCCAATGCGCTGCAGCTCGGTAACGTGGCATCTATGCCGACCATCATAGGTGGGCGCTACGGACTCTCCTCCAAAGAGTTTACCCCAGCCTGTGTCTGCGCCGTTTACAACGAGCTTGCCAAAGCCGAGCCTAAGCGGATCTTTACCGTGGGGATCACCGATGATATTAGCCAACTCTCCCTGGCGCTGCCGGATATGCAGTCCATCCAGCCAGATAACCGGCTGCGGGCGCTCTTCTATGGCTTAGGCTCCGATGGCTCGGTGAGCGCCGCTAAAAACAGCATCCGCATTCTGGGTGAAAATACCGATAACTATGTCCAGGGCAAGTTTGTCTATGACTCCAAGAAAGCTGGAGCCCTGACGGTTTCTCACTTGCGAGCGGGTCCCGATCCCATTCGCTCCTCTTACCTCATCAGCAGTGCTGATTTTGTGGGGATCCACCAGTTCCAGTTTATCGATAAATATGATGTGTTGGAGCATATACGCTCGGGGGGAACTGTACTGATCAACACCCCTTATCCGATCGATGAGATCTGGCAGCGCTTGCCCCGCGAATTTCAGCAGACGGTAATCGAGCGTAAGCTCAAGCTGCATGCGGTCAATGCGGCACGGATCGCCCGTGAGTGTAATCTGGGTCAGCGGATCAATACCGTGATGCAAAGTGGCTTTTTTGCCCTGAGCGGGGTGCTGCCGGTTGAGCAGGCGATGGAGCTGGTTCGTCAGGCGATCGCAAGCTCCTATGGTAAGGCAGGTCAGGAGGTTGTCGAAAACAACTGTCTTGCTGTCGAGAAGACCCTTGAGGAGCTGCATGCCATTGAGTACCCGGCCCAGGTGACCTCAGAGCGTAGCCGTCCACCCGTGGTTTCCGAGCTTGCGCCAGACTTTGTGAAGACGGTCACCGCCATGATGCTGGCGGGCAAGGGCGATGAACTGCCGGTCTCGGCCTTCCCGCCCGATGGCACCTGGCCGATGGGCACTACCCAGTGGGAGAAGCGCAACATTGCCGATGAGATCCCGGTCTGGGAGCCGGATCTCTGTACCCAGTGTAATCATTGTGTGGTGGCCTGTCCTCATGCGGCGATCCGCGCCAAGATTGTGGAGCCCGAGGCGATGCAGGGCAAGCCCGAGTCTCTGGCTGAGCTTACGGTACGCTCGCGTGACTTTAAGGGCGATAGTTATGTGCTGCAGGTCGCGCCCGAGGATTGTACCGGCTGTAACCTCTGTGTTGAGGTGTGCCCGGCCAAAGATCGTAAGAACCCGGAGCGCAAGGCGATCAACATGGTTCCTCAGCCCGAGGTATTGGAGCGTGAGCGCGCCAACTATGACTTCTTCCTCAAGCTTCCAGAGATGCCGGCAACTAAGCTGGAGCGCATCGATGTGCGCACTTCCCAGCTAATGCAGCCGCTGATTGAATACTCTGGGGCCTGCTCCGGCTGTGGTGAGACCCCTTATATTAAGCTATTAACCCAGCTCTTCGGCGACCGGATGCTGATTGCTAACGCGACCGGCTGCTCCTCCATCTATGGCGGCAACCTGCCAACGACGCCATACACGACGAATCCAGAAGGGCGGGGGCCGGCCTGGTCGAACTCGCTGTTTGAAGATAACGCCGAGTTTGGTCTGGGCTATCGCTTGTCGGTGGATGCGCTGCGAGTCAAGGCTGCGCGCCTGCTCCATGAGTTATCTGGCTCACTCGATAAAGCACTGCTGACCGAGATTCTTGAGGCTTCTCAGAGCGATGCCACTGAGATCGAGGCACAGCGTGGGCGGGTCAGTGAGCTTCGAAGCCAGCTGGCTAAGCTTGAAGGCTCAGAGGCCAAAGAGCTGCATGAGATCGCCGACTACCTGGTTGAGAAGTCAATTTGGCTCATCGGTGGGGATGGCTGGGCCTACGACATCGGATTTGGCGGGGTCGATCACGTGCTGAGCACAGGCGAGAACGTCAATATGATGGTGCTGGATACCCAGGGCTACTCCAACACCGGCGGTCAGCAGTCCAAGGCGACCCCTCTGGGGGCGATTGCCAAGTTTGCCAGCCAGGGCAAGCGCCAGGAGCGTAAGGACCTGGGGCTGTCGATGATGATGTATGGCCATATCTATGTGGCGCAGATCGCCATTGGGGCACAGATGAACCAGGCGGTCAAGGCGATCCGCGAGGCGGAGGCTTATCCCGGCCCATCCCTCATCATCGCCTACAGCCCCTGTGAAGATCATGGCTATGATCTGGCGGACTCCTACATTCACATGAAGCAGATTGTCGACTCCGGCTTCTGGCCTTTGTATCGCTTTGACCCACGCCGTGTCGATGAGGGCAAACCAGGGCTGCAGCTGGATTCACGGGATCCTAAGCTGAGCGTCGAGTCCTTCATGCGCGAAGAGCTGCGCTTTAAGCGCCTGCTACGCAGTGAGCCGGAAGTGGCCGAGCAGCTGATGGCTGAGGCCGATAGGTATGCTCAGCAGCGGGTTGCCCTCCTGAAGCATCTGGCTTCGGGCAAAGAATAGAGATATAGGGAGATGAGGGGGTTGAAAATGGAACAAGGCCCCCCCATGTTAGCGGCTTCACTCTGACGTGGAGGTAAGTTATGCAGGAGATGATTCCTGTCATTACGATCGATGGCCCAAGCGGCGTCGGTAAAGGGACAATCTGCCAACTGTTGGCTGAAAAACTGGGCTGGAAACTGCTGGATTCCGGTGCCATCTATCGGGTATTGGCGCTGGCGGTGATCCATCATGATGTGGATCGCACCAGTGAAGATGCTGTGGTTCCGCTGGCTGAAGTGCTGGATGTGCAGTTTATTCCGCAAGAGGGGGGATCAAGGTGGTCCTGGAGGGGGAAGATGTTTCCTCTGAGATCCGCCGCGAAGAGGTTGGCCAGGCTGCCAGCCAGATCGCCGCATTTCCTCGGGTTCGCGAGGCGCTGTTGCGCCGTCAGCGTGCGTTTCGCTCCGAGCCCGGGTTGATTGCCGATGGCCGAGACATGGGAACTGTGGTGTTCCCGAGAGCCCCGGTGAAGATATTTTTGGATGCTTCCGCTGAAGAAAGGGCGCGCCGTCGCATGAATCAGTTGCAACAAGGCGGCATAGATGTTAGCTTTGGGCGTCTTTTAATAGAGATCCAGGAGCGTGACGACCGCGATCGCAATCGTGCCGTGGCGCCCCTTAAGCCTGCTGCTGATGCTCTGAACGTTGATACGACGGAGCTTTCCATCGAGCAGGTGTTTACTCGTGTGCTCTCTCATGTAGAGGGTACGTTGGGCGGGCAGTAGCCCTCCCGAGGTCGTTTGCTTCAGGGATTGAGGCAAACTTTGTGTAGCAGCCCCATTTGCACCGGATGGCAGATGGTTGTTCATTAAATCAAAAGTTACTTAAACATGACTGAATCTTTTGCTCAACTCTTTGAAGAGTCTTTGAAGGACCTGGAAACTCGTCCTGGTTCGATCGTTAAAGGTACCGTTGTTGCTATCGAAAACGGTGTTGTTCTGGTTGACGCTGGTCTGAAATCTGAGTCTGCAATCCCTGCAGAGCAGTTCAAGAACGCAGCGGGCGAACTGGAAGTTCAAATTGGCGATCAGGTCGATGTGGCCCTGGACGCAGTTGAAGATGGTTTCGGTGAAACTCTGCTTTCTCGTGAGAAGGCGAAGCGTCACGAAGCTTGGCAGCAGCTGGAGAAGGCTTACGAAGAGCAAGCAACCGTTACCGGTATCATCAACGGTAAGGTTAAGGGCGGTTTCACTGTAGAGCTGAACGGCATCCGTGCGTTCCTGCCTGGCTCACTGGTTGACGTGCGTCCTATCCGTGACACCACTCACCTGGAAAACAAAGAGCTGGAGTTCAAGGTCATCAAGCTGGACCAGAAGCGCAACAACGTTGTTGTTTCTCGCCGTGCAGTGATCGAGACCGAGAACAGCGCTGAGCGTGACGAGCTGCTGGAGAACCTGCAGGAAGGTCAAGAGATCAAGGGTATCGTTAAGAACCTGACCGACTACGGTGCATTCGTAGATCTGGGCGGTGTTGACGGCCTGCTGCACATCACCGACATGGCTTGGAAGCGCGTTAAGCATCCTTCTGAGATCGTAAACGTAGGTGATGAGATCACTGTTAAGGTCCTGAAGTTTGACCGTGAGCGTACTCGCGTATCTCTGGGCATGAAGCAGCTGGGTGAAGATCCATGGGTAGCAATCGCTAAGCGTTATCCAGAGAACACTCGTCTGACTGGCCGAGTGACTAACCTGACTGACTACGGCTGCTTCGTTGAGATCGAAGAAGGCGTTGAAGGTCTGGTTCACGTATCTGAAATGGATTGGACCAACAAGAACATCCACCCATCTAAGGTGGTTAGCGTTGGTGATTCTGTTGAGGTTATGGTTCTGGATATCGACGAAGAGCGTCGTCGTATCTCCCTGGGTCTGAAGCAGTGTAAAGCAAACCCATGGCAGTCATTCGCTGAGAATCAGGCGAAGGGCGACAAGGTTACCGGTAAGATCAAGTCTATCACTGACTTCGGTATCTTCATCGGCCTGGACGGCGGAATCGACGGTCTGGTTCACCTGTCTGACATCTCTTGGAACGTTGCCGGTGAAGACGCGGTTCGCGAGTTCAAGAAGGGTGACGAAGTTTCTGCGGTAGTTCTGCAGGTCGACCCTGATCGTGAGCGTATCTCTCTGGGTATCAAGCAGATCGACGAAGACCCATTCAATAAGTACCTGTCTGACAACAAGAAAGGTGCTATCGTTAATGGTAAGGTCACTGAAGTTGATGCCAAAGGTGCAACTATCGAGCTGGCTGAGGGTGTTGAAGGCTACATCCGTGCTTCTGACGTATCTCGTGATCGCGTTGAAGATGCTTCTCTGGTTCTGTCTGTTGGTGACGACCTCGAAGCGAAGTTCGTTGGCGTTGATCGCAAGAACCGCATCGTGAGCCTGTCTGTTCGTGCGAAGGACGAAGCTGACGAGAAAGAAGCAATGGCTAGCCTGAACCAGCGTGGCGGTGATAACTTCACCAACGCGATGGCTGAAGCATTCAAGGCAGCTAAGGGCGATAACTAAGCCCAATCGATTGACTAGGGGGCTTGTCTGTGCCCCTGCTTACTGGGCCAGGCATCGTTATTAAACGAAAATTGGGTAACGTGATGACTAAATCTGAACTCATTGAGCGTTTGTCCTGTAAGCAGCTACAACTCCCGGCGAAAACCGTGGAGGGTGTGGTAAAAGAGATCTTGGAGCAGATGGCCTCGGTACTCCAGCGAGGTGAGCGGATCGAGATCCGTGGTTTTGGGAGTTTCTCTCTCCATTACCGGGTTCCAAGAGTTGGTCGCAACCCGAAGACCGGCGAGCAGGTGAAGCTGAACGGTAAATACGTTCCTCACTTCAAACCGGGCAAGGAGCTGCGAGACAGGGTAAACGCCCCCAATAGTTGATCACAAATGGCACTCTCAGGAGTGCCATTTTTTTTATCTGCACAGAATATCCTTTTTTGTTTTGTTCGCGCAGCTGACAGGCGATATAATCGATTCGCTTTGCGAATGGGACGACTCAGGGGAACCAAGTGAAGGCAATCATCTCATTTATCGTTGTTATCCTTATTTTTGCAGTTGCGCTGGCATTCGGGGTCAGGAATGAACAGATAGTGCAGCTGAATTACCTGATTGCACAGGATGAGTATCATCTGTCGGCCCTGCTGGGCATGGTGTTTGGTATCGGCCTGGTGGTGGGTTGGCTAAGCCTCGGAGTCTGGCTGATGCGTCTGAAGATCGCCAATCGCCGTCTGAACCGCCAGCTCAAGCGCCAGGGAAAAGAGCTTGAAGAGTTAAGAACCATGCCGGTTAAGGATTAGCCATGCTGGTGTTGCTATTCCTGCTGCTGCCGATTGCCGCAGGGTATGGTTGGTTCATGGGGCGTCGCAGCCTCAGCGCCGAAGCAAAAAAACGCTCTACCTCTCTGTCTCGCCAATACGTGGCGGGACTGAACTTTCTTCTTTCCGATCAGCCTGACAAGGCGGTCGATCTTTTCATTGAACTTCTCAAAGTTGATAGTGAAACCATAGAGACCCATTTGGCTCTTGGAAACCTGTTCCGCCGCCGTGGTGAGGTGGACAGGGCGATTCGCATTCATCAGAATCTGATCGCACGTCCCAGCCTGACCAAGGAGCAGCGCAACCTGGCGATGGAGCAGTTGGCTCGGGATTTTCTGGCGGCGGGCCTCTACGATCGCGCGGAGTCTATTTTGAGCCAGCTACGTCATGACTCCACCCATGAAGAGGCGGCACTGACCCAGCTTTTAGTGATCTACCAGCACATGCGTGACTGGGGGGAGGCGATCGCGGTTGCCGAGCGCTTACAAAAATATAAGGGCAAGCAGGTGACCTCGACCATAGCTCATTTTTATTGTGAGCAGGCTGAGATCGAGCTCAAGGAAAACCGCCTTGCCCAGGCCCTGGCGAAGTATAAGAAGGCCCTATCGGTGGATAAGAACTGTGTGCGGGCATCCATGAGTCTTGCTGAGCTCTACATGAGTCAGGACGATTATCGGGCGGCTCTGCGGATGTTGCAGCGGATCGCCCGCCAGGATGTTGAGTTCGTCGGTGAGATCATCGAGCCCCTGGAGGAGTGTGCCAGCCGCCTGGGGATGCCGGATGAGGTTAAATCCTTCCTGGGTGAGCTGATTCAATATAATCCGGGAGCCAGCGTGATCCTCAAGCTTGCCGATATCATCTATCGTCAGCAGGGGCTCGGGGCCGCCGAGGGCTTCATGCTGGCACAGCTTCGCCAGCATCCCACCATGAAGGGATTTCATCAGCTGATGAGCTTCCACCTCCAGGAGGCGGAAGAGGGACGAGCGCGGGAGAGCTTGTCCCTTTTGAAGGAGCTGGTTGAAAATCAGCTCAAATCAAGGCCAACCCATCGTTGCGGGGAGTGCGGCTTTTCGACTCACTCCCTGTTCTGGCTCTGCCCCTCGTGTAAGAGCTGGGGCACCATCAAACCTATACGCGGCTTAAACGGAGAGTAGATATGCAGGATCCTCGGGTCATAGTAGCACTGGATTTTTCATCCCCTGAACCGGCACTGTCTTTGGCAGAGCAGTTAGACCCCAAGGCCTGTCGCCTGAAAATAGGCAAAGAGCTGTTTACCCTGTGTGGCCCCGAGCTGGTTCGTCAGCTGGTAGGTAAGGGCTTTGAGCTATTCCTCGATCTTAAGTTTCATGACATCCCCAATACGGTTGCCAAGGCGGTGGCCGCTTCTGCCGAGCTTGGGGTGTGGATGGTCAATGTCCATGCCAGTGGCGGGATGAAGATGATGGAGGCGGCCCGTGAAGCGCTGGAGCCCTATGGTAAGGATGCGCCCCTGCTGATCGGGGTGACGGTGCTCACCAGCATGGAGGGACGAGATCTGCGGCAGATCGGCCTGGATGAAACGCCAATTCAGCAGGTGATGCGCCTGGCGCGTCTGACCCAGGAGGCCGGTCTGGATGGGGTAGTCTGCTCCGCCCAGGAAGCTCCCTCGCTGCGTGATAACTTTAGCCAGGAGTTTAAGCTGGTAACTCCCGGCATTCGCCCCGACTGGAGCAGCGCCGATGACCAAAGGCGGATCATGACCCCGCCTCAGGCGATCAGGGCGGGTTCTGATTACCTGGTAATTGGACGCCCGATCACCCAATCGGCGGATCCGGCCGCGGCACTGGCGATGATCAACGAGAGCCTGGCCGGGGCGTAAAGGCTTGGGTGGCTAAGCGCTATTGCGTATAGCGCTTATGCTATCGCGGGTTAACCCTGCGGGTTGTGTGGCTGCGCCACGCTTTTTTGAAATTGTCGGGGCGCCGACAGCGGGTCAAGGCAGCTCTCTGGCATCCAGCCCTCCACTGCATTAATACTTCCCTGTATGGCAGGGATGTGCCTTTCCCCTAATACGCAAGGATGTGTGAATGCCGTGCTAACCAGGGATGGTGTTAACGGCGTGCAATCCCGGGGCGCCCCGGGGCTCGCTTAGTCCTCGGCTCACCTGATGATTAAGGCACCACACAGGCAGCACATCCTATGCTGGTACTGTGTTCTGGTGGCATCCATGCCACTCAACCTTAACCCTCAATGGCTCGACTCGGCGCTCGCTCACGGGAGAACTAACTTCCTCTCTTGGAGCAAGTACCGTGATTCCACAGGAAGACTCACGACTAAATCGTAATGCTGCCGAAAGCTATAACGAGGAGGTGAGTTGAGCTCCCCCTTTGATGCGCATCGAAGAGTCACGTTGGATTTTGAAATTGAAGGATATGGATGTCCTGAAAGCAGGGCCGAGCCATGGATGGCTCGTTTCTGCGGATATCAAAAGCTAGTGACTCTGAGGATAAATGCGAATCAGGGGGCACCCTGGGGGTTGTTAGGGGGGCTGGGTGCGCAGTCCCCCTGACCCGAAGTACGCAGCCGGACAATTGTGCCACAGGCACAAAAACTCTGACCGTAGGTCAAGAAAGATTACATTTCCCGCTGGCGGTTCGCGGCTATCTGATGGGGGAGCCACAGCAGGGCGCAGATGAGGCCACTGACCGCCCCATAGAGATGGGCCGGGGTCATCACGGGAGCATCAATGAGTTCAGCGGAGAGCGTGCTGCCACCTGAGTAGAGATCCCAACTCACCTTGAGCACTCCTGCGATCAGCAGGGGAATTGCCAGGCGTTTATCCCGGGGCAGGGTGAGCAGGGCCGCAAAAAAGTAGAGGCCGTGCAGGGTGCCGGAGAGTCCGGCATACCAGATCACCTGAGGTGAGAAAAACCACAAACCGACGCTGGTGGCAAGGCTTCCCAGGAGTAGCACCCAGACCATCCTTGCCCCGGGGAGGACCTCGGCAAATAGTAACCAGATCACCAGCAGGCCACCCAGATCCAGCCCAAGATGCCAATCGTTGGTATGGATCCAGTTGCCGGTGACAAATCGCCACCATTGTCCCTCGCGGATCAGGGCCGGTTGATAATTGAGCAGTTCAAAGCTGCCCGGGAGCTGTTGGATCAGGGTGGCGGCGATAATCAGCCCAATAAGTGCCCATAAACCGGGCAATCTGACGATTTTATTCATGATTGAGTGCTTTATTTTGTCTAATTTACGCGAGCTTAGCTATAATGGCCGTTTTTCCCTACAGATGATTTAGATGCATTACCCTGTAAACGAAATCTTCCAAACACTGCAAGGAGAAGGGTACTTCACCGGTGTGCCGGCGATCTTTGTTCGCTTACAAGGCTGTCCGGTGGCTTGCCCCTGGTGTGATACACGCCATACATGGACGGTTTCTCCCGAACATAGGGTTGAAGCGAGCCAGGTCATTGATCGCTCCAACGAGTCGGCCAGTTGGTCGCGCTTGTCGGCAGCCCAGATCATACAGGCTTTAGCGGATGCGGGCTATACCGCCCGGCATGTGGTGATCACTGGCGGAGAGCCCTGTCTCTATGATCTGCGAGAGCTCAGTCAGGCGCTGATTGAAGCAGGGTATCAGGTTCAACTGGAAACAAGTGGAACGCACCCGATCCAGATCCATGAGGGAGCCTGGGTGACCGTGTCTCCAAAGATTGGGATGAAGGGTGGATTTGAAGTGCTGGGGGAGGCGATGGAGCGTGCCGATGAGATCAAGCATCCCGTGGCCACAGAGAAACATATTGAGCAGCTGGATGGCCTGCTGAGTCACTGCAAGTCTAAGCAAGACAAGGTGATCTGCCTGCAACCTATCAGCCAGAAGAAGCGCGCGACCGTTCTGGCGGAGAAGGTTTGTATCGAGCGTAACTGGCGACTGTCGGTTCAGCTACATAAGTATTTGGGGATCGATTGATCTCACAGGAGTAATGGATGAAAATCTATACCCGCGGGGGAGACCAGGGAAAGACCAGCCTGGTTGGTGGCCCTCGTGTTGAGAAGGATTGCTTGCACATTGAGATCGTTGGGCAGCTTGATGAGCTTAACTCATTTATAGGCTTGATGCTGGCGCACCTTCCCGAGGGCTCAGAGGATATTCAGGCGATCGTTAGCCGGATCCAGCACCAGATCTTTGATGCTGGCGCCCAGGTTGCAACCGTGGGTGAACGTCAATCCTGTCAGGTGGAACTGAGCTGGGTTGAAGCGCTGGAACAGATGATCGATCGGCTGTCGGGGGAGCTTCCACCACTGCGCCACTTCGTGCTGCCAGGGGGCTCAAAAGCCAGTAGCTTTGCTCATGTGGCCCGGGCCGTGGCAAGGCGTGCCGAGCGGGCCCTAGTGAGACTTCATCTGGAGGAGCCCCAGAGTCCGGAGCTGATGAGCTATCTGAACCGACTCAGCGATCTGCTGTTTGTGATTGGCCGAACTCTGCTTGCCCGTGAGGCGATTCCTGAGGTTCGCTGGCAGAGCGCTATGGAGCGGGGCTGATAATTCAGGGTAACTTCCGACAGGGAGTTGTCCTGATGAGATTGATGTTGCAGGGACTGCAAGGTTAGTAAAGGGACTTAGTGATTTAGCGACAGCATAGGGATTACAGATGTAAAAGCCTCAAAGGAGGCCTGTTATTCAAAACCTTGCTGCTTGTCTATTGTGGTGCCCGGAGGCTTTCCGGGGATATGGAGTCACTGATGTCATCGCTTGCTCGTCATCCACTACAACATAAGATGCTGTGGATCGCTATGTTTGTGATCTCATCCGCCCAGCTCGGGATAGGGATCATTCTCCCTGCGTTGCCCGCCATAGCGGATACTTTTGCCAAGAGTGAGTGTGAGATCCAGTTGTTAGTGACTTTGTGGCTGGCAGGGTTTGGTCTGTCCCAATTGGTGTATGGCCCCTGGTCTGATACCATCGGCAGGCGGCCAATCTTCTTCCTGGGACAGGGGATCTATCTATCTGGCACCTTGATCTGCTTTATGAGCAAGGGGCAGTGGGAGTTATTACTATTTGGCCGTTTGTTGCAGGGCATTGGTGCTGGGAGTGCCTCTATTCTACCCCGCTGTATGCTCAGAGACTGCTTCGGCAAAGAGGGGTTGACCCATGCTATGTCCTATCTGGCCTGTGTGACAGCGGTTATGCCGGTGTTGGCTCCTATGATAGGCGGTTATCTGGTGGATCACTTATCCTGGCCAGCGGTATTTGGTTTTGTTCTCTGTTATCTTCTGGTACTAGTGCTGGTGGCGCTGCTGTTGTTTGACGAAACTCTTCCCTACCCAAAGCGCTCATTTTCATGCTCGAAAACACTGATAGGTTATTGGCAACTGCTGAGTTCACTACGAGCAATGCTTCCGGGAATGCTGTGCTGGGTAGGCTATATTCTGATGATGCTGACCACCTCTATCTACCCTTTCTGGATTCAGCAGAATCTGGGACTTTCGGCGAGCGCCTACGGGCAGCTGATGGTAGTGCCTGCGCTTGGCCTGTTGTTTGGGGGATGTTGTTAAACTTGCTTCGCAGAAATTTTTCTTTATATCAGCTGGTGGTGTTTGGGGGAGGGCTGATTTTGCTTTCTGGCATTCTGATGTCTCTGGGACCATTTACAGTTAGCATGCTGATGGGGACATTCACTCTCAGAGCTGTTGCCTGGGGGATCCTGTTTCCTTGTTCGATTAACCTGCTGTTAGCCCCGCACCGAGGGCAGGCGGGAACGATCTCTGCCCTGAGTGGTGCGACACAGATGGGATTGAGTGCTCTGCTGATTGGCCCTCTGGTCGCATATTGGATCCATGAGCCTGCGGATCTGGGAGTGGCTTGCATCATAGGAGCATTGATAATTATCACAGTGGCTCTGTTATTGGTATGTTATGCCCGCTCACCGCGTCAGCTAGCCAGCCAGGCTTAGGCTCTGTTGACGTTTCCAATTATGAACCTGTTGCCCCTGAAAATGGTCTGTTCGCGACGCGAATCACGTGATTTAGTTGTTCTAAATGAGTGGTGAGCAACAAAGAGCCGGGCTTTTTCAGGCACACCCCACAGGGCACTGGCTTTTTTCCTCCCAGCGGCGTTATCAGATGTTCATGTAGAGCAACTACACTACACATCCTCTGCCTTGCTGGATGAAAAAATTACCAACTGCAGTAAATCTGAAACGTCAACAGAGCCTGACCTTTTCGTTTCGCATAGGCATCCAACAGGTTGGAGCGGGCACGATTAGAGCCTAAAGGCCATCCTGGAAAGGACTGAGCTCATCTTCAGACTGCTTGCTATCGAAGAACTCCCGGGTAAAGTCTAAGAACAGCCGGGTCTTGGCATGCTCAAATCCTAAGTTCGGGAAAAAGGCATAGATACTTTCAGATTGTGTGGTGAGCTCGGGAAGAATCGGCACCAGCTCACCGCGTGCCAACTCGTTGGCAACCATCATATCCGGCACCAGAAGCACCCCCAGCCCATGACGGGCCGCCTGTAGCAGGGCTTCTGAATTTTGAGTCGAAAAGTTTCCTTGCAGGGTGAGAGTCAGGCCATCTTGCAGGGTACACTGGCGCTGATGTTGCTCTCCCCAGATCAATACATTGACGCTTTCCAGTTGTTCGGTGCGCTCAATCGGCCCGCTCTTCTCCAAAAAGCGTGGTGAGGCAAAAAAGTTTCGGGTGAAGTCAAACAGTCGGTACATCTTGAAACTGTTGGAGTTGAACTGTGGATCCAGCCGGCTGTTGATCATCAGATCCAGTTCAGTTTTTGGCCCCTGACCGATCGTGGTATTACTGAGGTGGATCTGCATCTTGGGATAGCGCTCAAGAAACTGCTCGACGATCGGGATCAGAAAACGGCTCCCCAGGGTCGGGGTGGCACCGATTTTCAAAAGTCCGGTTGGAGCACGGTGCAAAGAGCGGGTCTCATCGAGCAGTGATTGCCACTCCCGGGTTAAATACATGCCGCGCTCGTAGAGTAGCTGACCCGCCTCTGTCAGAGAGATGCTGCGGGTGGTGCGCTTGAGGAGTTGGGTTTCCAGCTGCTGTTCCAGCCAGCTGACGCGTTTAGACAGCGCGGATGTGGTGCTACAGAGCTGTTTAGCTGCAGCGGTAAAGCTTCCCTCTTCGACCACTTTGATAAAGCTTTTGAGGTTGGTCGCCCAATCCATTGTTGCCTCACAGGAAAAAAACTTTTAATAAGTTGCATGATTATAGTCAATTCATGGTTGGGATAGAATGGTTGTCTATAAAAAGTGTCGAATGTTTAATAAAGCGGACATATTTTCCCTGAATAGCCTTCGTTGATCTTCATATCATCCAGACTTATCTCCCAGGCTCTACTGAACGTTTTATCGGCCACTTCAATGCACCGTATCGATAGAAGGTGCTTTATCAGATCTATCTTTGGAGGAAGTTACCATGAGTTCGCCTGAGACCTCCTTTTCTATCAAGCCTCTTTTGTTGGCGATGTTGATCGTCACCACAGCCCAGGCGGGGGTCACCATCTATATCCCGGCTCTGCCGCAGATCGCGCAGCAGTTGGCGGTGACGCCCTCGCATATTCAGTGGCTGGTCACCTCCTTTCTGATCGGTCTTGGCCTGTCACAGCTGGTTTATGGCCCCTGGTCGGATGCGATTGGACGGCGCCGGGTCTTTTTTATCGGGCAGATCATCTATCTGCTGGGTTGTGGCTTATGTCTCCTTTCGGGGAGTTCGTTTTGGTTGCTGATCATGGGGCGGATCCTTCAGGGGGCCGGAGCAGGCAGTGCCTCTGTGTTGGCACGTTGCGTCCTGAGTGATAGTTACCGTGGGCACCACTTGGCCAAGGCGATGAGTTGGTTTGCGATGAGCGCTTCCTTTACCCCGGTTATCTCACCGGTATTGGGGGGATGGATCACCGACGCCTGGGGATGGCGGGCGATTTTTGGTTGCGTGAGCCTCTACTTGCTGGCACTGGTTGCCATAGGCTTCTGGTATTTTGAGGAGACGATGCAGGCCGAAGCGCGCCCTTTTCGGGTCAAGGATGTGTTACTTCGCTATCGTGAGGTATTAGGTGAATATAAGACCATGTCCCCGGCGGTTTATATCTGGCTGATCTACCTGACCATGGTTGTCTCCATGACGATTTTACCCTTTTTTATCCAGCAGGAGCTTGGGGTAAGTGCCGGGCATTTTGGAGAGCTGATGGTGATCCCGGCTCTGGGTATGTGTCTTGGGAGCCTGCTAGCGGTTCATCTTCGTCGCTGGTTTGGGGAGTTTACCCCCCTGTTTATGGGCTCGGTTATGTTGGGGGTCTCTGGTATCTGGCTCATTGCAACGCCCCAGGCCTTAGTACCCCTGATTGGTGGCTATACCTGTGTGATGCTGGCGATGGGCTTTATCTTTCCGACGGCTACCAGCCTGCTGCTCGAGCATAACAGCCACCGCTCCGGAGTGGTGGTGGCTCTTTCCGGAACGATCCAGATGCTCGTCAGTGGCGGTTTGACCGGGATCATTATTGAATACTGGGTCGCGGATCAGGGCAAATTGGGTGGCTTTTACCTGTTGATGATGCTGTTGATCCTGGGTTTAGCCCTATACCAGAGTCGTGCCTTATCTGCTCTGTACCGCTTGCTATTGTCTACATCCAGGGTTCAGGCATAACTTGGATTGAGTCCACTCCTGGGGAGTGCTATGCTGCTGGCGCCTTGTGGGGGGCCAGCAAGCCAATACTGCTAATCGCCCCTGCCGATATTCTCTTTTCTCACTGAGCACCGGAGCAGCGCTTTTCCAAAAAGCTTGCTCCTTTAGCTGTGAACATGATCTCCGGGAGTGATTCATGTCAAAAAAAGCGTGGGCTCTGTCGACCCGAACGCTGCTGTTGGCGATCCTGATCCTATCGACCGCACAGATCGGCATCTCAATTTATATGCCGTCACTGCCGGTTATGGCAAAGGACTTTTCAACGACCCCCTCACAAACTCAATGGCTCATCACCATTTATCTCATCGGTTTTGGCGCAGCCCAGCTTTTTTATGGGCCCTGGTCCGATGCGGTGGGCCGTAAAAGGGTTTTTATCCGGGGGCAACTTATCTATCTGGGGGGATGCCTGCTCTGTCTCATCTGTGGGGAGCATTTTGGGCTGTTACTGGTTGGGCGCCTGTTGGAGGGCATCGGGGCTTCCAGTGCCTCCATCTTGGCCCGCTGTGTCATCAGTGATCGCTACCAGCGCCAGCACCTGGCGAAGATGATGGCCTGGTTTACCCTGGTCGCTTCCTTGGTGCGGATCCTGATCCCCGCTTTGGGTGGCGTGCTCAGTGATACCTGGGGATGGCGCGCGGTATTTCTCTGTGTAGCGGTTTACCTGTTGTTGGTTATAGCCCTGGTGTGCTGGCTTCTCGATGAGAGGGATGCCGGGTTACCCCAGGGATTTTCTCTGGCTGAATTGTGGCCTCGCTACCGGAAGGTGTTGGCTAATTACAGCATGCTGCTGCCCGCGGTGTATGTTTGGCTTCTTTATCTGACGACCGTGGTGTCTATGTCGGTCCTGCCATTTTTTATAGAGAAAAAATTTGGCTTGTCGGTGGCAACCTTTGGCAAGTTGATGATGATCCCGGCTCTCGGGCTCTGTGTTGGCAGCATTTTGGTGGGATCATTGCGCCGCTATTTCGGGGATTATGGGACTTTGGCTGCCGGAGCCCTGTCATTAGCCCTGGCAGGAGCCTGGTTGGTTTGGCAACCACTAACCCTGGTTCAGTTGATCGGAGCCTATACCCTGATGGTTCTGGCCAAGGGGTTGATTTTGCCGATAGGGGAGAGCATGCTGTTGGGGTGTGGCTCCGAACGAAACTGCTCGGGAGCTGTGGTTGCCGTATCCGGGGCCCTGAAGATGACCCTGGTTGCGGGGTTAACCGGCCTTATTATCAATCATTGGGTAGCGGATCCCCTGCAGCTTGGGGAGTTTTATCTGCTGGCAACCGTCCTGGTTGGGGGATGATCCTCTGGCAGAGCCGTTTTTTGCCGATCATTTGGCGTCACTTGAGCCGCACTGTCAGATGGGCAGGATAAATTTTTAATTATTTTCGCTTTGCCGGGAACTATTGGGTTTTTCGACTGCCTTATTAACCAGTGATACGAATTAACTGCAACGGTTGTCTAGCAACATGGATGTTGTCCCTGTGTTTGTTTACGTATCCTAATCCAAGCCTATGCGCCCACTTCGTTCTAAGCCTTCGAAGTGGGCGTTCCCTTTTCAAGGGAACAGGATCCGCATCAGGCGAAAGCCTTACCCTCGATATAATGCTTGCGGCAAAGAGCCACATAACGCTCGTTTCCGCCGATCTCAATTTGTTCACCATGATGCAGTACCTCGCCATTTTCGGCGACCCTGGCATTCATATGGGCCTTGTTACCACACCAGCAGATGGTCTTGATCTCTTCGAGCTTATCGGCCAGGCATAAGAGGTGATAGGAGCCTTCAAACAGCTCGCCACGAAAATCACTCTTCAGCCCATAGGCGATCACCGGGATCTTGAGCTGATCAACCACCTGTGCCAGTTGATAGACCTGGGTCTTGGTCAGAAATTGTGCCTCATCCACGATAAAGACATCGATGGTTTCATTGGCATGATGGGTGGCGATTGCATCAAACAGGTTGGTGTCATTGTGGAAGGTTTCGACATCCAGCTGCAAGCCAACGCGTGCTGCGATAACGCCCTCACCATAGCGATCATCGATCGCCGGAAGCATCGCCAGGGGGCGCATCCCGCGCTCACAATAGTTAAAGTGTGCCTGGATCAACTGGGTGGATTTCCCTGAGTTCATCGCGGCATATTTGTAGTGAAGAGAAGCCATGATTCTTGTTATTTCATTGATGAATTGCGGCTGAGGATGCTACTGAATTTGACCACAAAAATAAAGGTTGTTGTTGGCAAAATGCGAGAGCAACAGGAGTCGGTTGGAGGGACTTATCGCACTCAGTTATTTGGGATGCACTCGATGTACTCGGATGAGCAAAAGAGGTAGCATCAGGGTTTAAGCCAGCCCAGGGGCAGGGTGAATCAGACGGGAGGTTCGGGTGTCTTTTGAAAGCGCAGTGACATTTTTTATCGCAATTTTTATTTTTTCTGTGACCCCCGGGCCTGGAGTTATCGCTCTATTGGCCCGGGCACTGAGATCCGGGACGCGCTCCTGTTTTTGGCTTGCGTTTGGTATGGCTTGTAGTGATATCGTCTACTTGATCCTTGCCTGTTATGGTCTGGCTGCAGTGGCACACCACTGGGAGGATGCTTTTACCCTGATCCGCTGGATGGGGGCCGCTTATCTCATCTATTTGGGGTGGAAAATGTGGCGAACCTCGGATCAGCTGATGGATGAAGCAAGCTTTCAGGGAGCAGGTGGCAAGATGAGTTTTCTAAGTGGATTTATGATCTCCGCTTCTAACCCCAAGGTGATCCTGTTTTATATCGCCTTCCTGCCCACCTTCATGGATGTGACCCAGCTTAACTCCCAGGGAATCGCTCTGGCCGCTGTGCTGACCCTGGTTGCACTGATGTCTGGCCTGATGCTGGTATCCTATGCCGCAGCCTCGGCGCGCCGGCTGCTGCACTCCCCGAGGAGTGCTCGCCGGATCAACCGGCTTGCGGCCTCGATTATGCTGGGGGCAGGGTCCTTTCTGGCGATTAAAGGCTAGTCACGGGAGTTGGTTGATGATATCAACTCAGTTTATTGCAGCGTGATAAAAGGATGATTTATGTGGCTGCAACCAACAGGGATGCGGGGATCTTTTAGATCCATGATAAACAAGAGTCATGTTTCAAGTGCGTAGTTTATATCATGAGGGGCTGGTATCTGCATCCTGGGGTAGATTTATAACGAGGTGCTGATGAATGTAATTCAGGCATCAGCAACAAAGATTAAAAAGCACCAATATGCTGGTGCTATATACTGAGCCGGATTATCTATAGGTGCCTGAAATAGTCTGCTTTGGCTCTATCAAAATGGAGTAGATCAATTTGTGCTCCCTGATTCTGGAGTTTGAGTACGACTTTATCGAGGGCCGTCATCGCACAAATATCCCAAAAGTGGGCGCCGGCAAGGTCGATAACCACATGGTCTAATGCTTCCTTAGAGTCAAAAGAGGAGATGAATCGTTCTGTCGAGGCGAAGAATACATGGCCTCTGACCCTGTACGTTTGCACTTTACTGTTCTCTTCACCGACTCTTTCAACCTCCATCCGATGTGCAATTTTTTGTGCGAAAAATAACGCACTAAGAAATACGCCAATCAAGACTCCGATAGCCAGGTTTTCCGTTGCAACCACAGCAACGACTGTGACTAACATGATGATATTATTTGTGAGCGGGTGTCGTTTCAGATGAAGGATCGAATCCCAGGAGAAGGTTCCTATGGACACCATGATCATGATAGCTACTAATGCTGCCATAGGGATCTGACGGATCCAATTATCCAAACAAAGCACCATGAATAAAAGAAAGATGCCTGCAAATAATGTTGAAAGTCGACTACGGCCACCGGATTTAATATTGATCATAGATTGACCTATCATTGCACATCCAGCCATTCCTCCCATCATTCCGGAAACAATGTTTGCCAATCCCTGGCCTTTACATTCACGGTTTCTATGACTGGTTGTGTTTGTTAATTCGTCGATAATGGTTACTGTCATCATCGACTCAAGTAATCCAACCAGCGCAAGTGCAACTGAGTAGGGAAGGATGATATACAGGGTATGCAAGGTTAAAGGCACTTGTGGCCAAAGAAAAATTGGTAAAGTGCTGGGTAACTGCCCCATATCTCCGACAGTATGCACATTCAGTTCAAAATATGTGGATACCAGAGTCAAGATGAGGATACAGATTAATGGTGAGGGGAGTAACTTTCCAATCAGTGGAATAAAGGGGAAAAGATATATGATCAACAAGCCAATCCCTACTAATGCATACACGGTCATGGGGGCATGCGTGATTTCAGGAAGCTGGGCCATAAAGATCAGAATTGCAAGAGAGTTTACAAATCCGGTTACCACAGAGCTGGAGACAAAACGAATTAAATTACCGAGGTTGAGATAGCCGAAAATAATTTGTAGCACCCCTGTCAACAGGGTTGCGCAAAGTAAATACTGTAGTCCATGCTCTTTGACGAGGGTGACCATGAGCAAAGCCATTGCGCCAGTGGCTCCGGAGATCATTCCTGCTCTTCCTCCGGCAAGAGCCGTGACCACCGCAATACAGAATGAGGCGTAGAGCCCAACTTTTGGATCGACTCCGGCAATGATAGAAAAAGCGATTGCTTCTGGGATTAGTGCAAGTGCAACAACGATTCCTGAAAGAGTGTCACCACGAATATTGGATAGCCAGTTTTTTTTGAAATTAGTCAACATTTAATACTTCTCTGTGGGTTGGTTAAGCCGCGACACTTTGTAACGCTATGAATAGGCAATAGAAGGCAATTGTCATTAAATAATTAAAATGACAAAAGTGGACAAAAAATTGAAAATTCAATGTGCCAGGCTAATTTTACCAAGTGTGGTAAGTGTATATCTTAAAGGTGGCTTTAAGAGTTGTTGGGTGTGGGAACCCGAGAGAAGAGGCAGTTAGGGCGTATTTATATCAAAGTATTTTATATTTTACCAGAGTGACTAGAGGATTTATTACCTATAAGGTGAAATCAATGGAGCTCTCTGTTTATTTAATTAACCATGATAAGTTGGTGGCTATTATCTAAATCTTCTTTGGAAAGTGCTTGATATCCTTTGTTGAAGTCGTCGATCAGCTTGTTGATCTAAAGGCACCTGGTCTCCAGATAGTGGCCTGCCTTGAAAGAAACAGGCTCCCTGCAGAATAGGCGCTCATTACCGGGAGCTAACTTAATCTTTTCATTCAGGGGCCGAGTAAATTATCTTCCCACTGGAAAAACCCTGTTTGAGCCGATTTCGTTGGATTGTGAGTCCGATCACAGCAGAGATTTTGTGCCATCATAATATAGACACATGTTTGGTTGATGGACAAAAGTCTATGACGCAACGAGAGCAACAACTCCTGGCCCTGCTACGTGATGATCCGATGATCTCACAGCAGCAGCTTGCCCAAAACCTTGGGATCAGCCGTTCGGCGGTTGCCAGTCACATCATGAATCTGACCCGTAAGGGATTGATCCTGGGCAAGGGCTATGTCCTGTCTGAGCCCACCTATGCGGTGGTCGTGGGTGGAGCCAATATCGATATCTGTGGCCGTGGGATGCAGCAACTGGATCTGGGTGAGTCGAACCCTGGTGGGGTCACTATCTCGGCCGGCGGGGTTGCCCGTAATGTGGCCGAAAACCTGGCAAGGCTCGGGCAGCAGGTGCGCCTTATCAGTGCGGTCGGTTGCGATCCCCATGGAGATCGCTTATTGCAGGATACCCGGGCCAGTGGTGTGGATACCTCTTTGGTCCTGCAGTTGCCAGACCAAGCAACCTCTGTATACCTCTCTTTATTGAACCCCGATGGTGAGCTGCATACCGCGGTCAATGATATGGCGATCGTTGAGCAGTTATCAGCAGAGCTGGTCTATTCTCACCGCAGCCTGCTGAGCCATGCTTCATTGATTATTGCCGATTGCAACCTGCCTCAGGAAACCCTGGAAGCGATAACCGACAGCGCCCCCGGTGTGCCGCTGTTTGTGGATACCGTATCCCGTTGTAAGGCATCAAAAATCCAGCCACTCTTAAGTAAAATTCATACTCTCAAGCCCAATCGGGCCGAGGCCGAGTACTTAAGTGGGATCGCCTTTAATACCCCCAAAGATCTCAAGCGGATCGGTGACTGGTTTCACCAGCAAGGTGTACAGAGGCTTTGCCTGAGCCTGGGAGAGCAGGGGTGCTACCTGAGTTCTCAGGGCTGCGAACCATTACAGCTCAAGGCCCACAGCGTGGAGCTGTGCAACGCCAATGGTGCGGGTGATGCGTTGCTCGGCGCCCTGGCCCATGCCCACCTGGAGGGCTGGGAGGATGAAAGAGCGCTGCGCTTTGGATTAGCCGCTGCTGAGCTGACCCTCTCCGATCCGCAAACCATTCACCCTAGATTATCTCAAACGACCATTGAACAACGCCTGGAGGCCTTCGCATGTTAACAGCTTATCTTGATATTCAGCCCGAGATCCTCAAGGCGATAGAGAATCATCAGCCGGTGGTTGCCCTTGAATCAACCATTATCTCCCATGGCATGCCTTATCCGCGGAATGCCGAGACGGCCCTTGAGGTTGAGCGACAGATCCGTGAGCAGGGAGCGATTCCGGCCACCATCGCCATTTTAGATGGGCGGCTCAAGGTGGGACTGAGTGAGGAGCAGATCCGCCACCTGGGGCAGCAGGGCACCCAGGTGAGTAAGGTGAGTCGTCGTGATTTGCCGTTGGTGGTGAGTGCTCGCCAGGATGGAGCGACTACAGTCGCAGCCACCATGATCATTGCGGCCATGGTCGGGATCCGGGTTTTTGCCACCGGTGGTATCGGTGGGGTACATAGAGGAGCAACCGAAACTTTCGATATCTCTGCCGATCTGGAGGAGCTGGCACAGACCGAAGTGGCTGTGGTGTGTGCCGGAGCCAAATCGATACTGGATCTGGGGCTGACCCTGGAGTATCTGGAGACCCGCGGCGTGCCTGTCATCGGTTATCGGTGTGACACCTTGCCCGCCTTTTACTGCCGCGAGAGCGAATTTGGCTTAGAGTACCGCTTAGACAGTGCTGAGGGGTTGCCCGGGCCCTCAAGGCGAAGTGGGATCTTGGGTTGGGAGGTGGCGCCGTCATCGCCAATCCGATTCCCCAAGAATATGCCCTGGATCCAGCCCGGATGGAGGCGATCATCAGTGATGCAATTTGCGAGATGAATGAAAAAGGGATCACCGGCAAGCTGAGCACCCCCTTCCTACTGTCTAAGGTGGTGGAGAAGACTCAGGGGAGCAGCCTGGACGCCAATATTGAGTTGGTGCTCAACAACGCCCGTCTTGGGGCGCAGATCGCAATTCAGTATAGTCAGTTGCATCGGAAGTGATCTATAGCTGAGTCGTGAGCTGTCAGTTAGTCAGAAAAGGCAACGAACAGAGGAGAGATTCTTCTCCTCTGAAGGCGCTCGTGGATCACGGGGTTATGTTCGTTGCCCCTCAATATAAGGAGCTGTATCTTTCTGGGCTGAGATGATGAGAAGAGGTGGCCGAATGGCGTGAATTGCCAGGCTTGGCTGCTCTCGTATCTGTTCATCTGTTGGCATGGGCTCTAAAACTTTTCTTATTGAGAGCTGATTGTTCAAGAGTGCGTTCATGTAGCTTGATGTTGTGCGGTGGTATTTTTCTACGCCACTAATGAGCCAGTTTTGTAAGAATAGAGTTTCATCCCGATAGTTCCTGACGGGGAAAAGTGAACCATGTATATCCTCACCTGCTGCGCTATAGGAGTTGGAGGTACAGATGGGATGTTCAACAGAAAATACCAGTATGCCGTTTGGCTTTAACCAGTGATAGAGCTTGACAGCGATAGAATTAAAGTCTTTCACATAATGAAAAGCCAGTGAAGAGACGATGATATCAAACTGATTATTGTTAAATTCCGCCTTCTCTATGCCTGTACAGAGGTATTTGATCTGAGGAGCTGTTGTTTCTTCCTGAGCTTGCTCAAGCATTTTTCGCGAGGGGTCGATGCCGATGACGCTCCTGGCTCCATGTTTTACGCAGTAACGGCAAAAATCACCAAACCCGCAGCCGATATCCAAAATAGCTTGATCCTCAATGGTGCTTAAAAGGGATTGCAGGGCAGGTTGTTCAAGGATTTCATTAAAACCAGACGATGTTTCTCTTAGCTGCTTATATCCGGTAAAAAAGTTGGGGTCATCATAAACATTCTGCATCTCTCTTATCCTTAATCTTCAATGTGCTGCGGCTCTCGATGATAGAGATATAGCCGAGAGCCGCAGCATATAGCAGTGGGCTGTATGCTCCACTCGTTATTAGCCGTCATCACTTTTGCTGTGGAAGCTCATCGATAGTGATTTGTTGGGGGGGATGAAAAGCCTTTATTGGGGGAAGCTCATCATCAAATCGCTCAACCTGGATCAGGCAACTGTGAGCCGTTGGCCCCTGAGCAAGGCTGGATGTACCCTGATCCCGGGTCAATACATTTGGATTGCCATGGACATCCAGGCTTTTGGGATCCGTGGGCTCTAAGGGGTCATACCAGGCTCCGGTTGCCAGCTGTATAACTCCGGGACGAATACCATCGGATATGATTGCTCCGGCCAAGATTTGACCACGGTCGTTGAATAGACGGATCACATCACCATCCTGTATTCCTCTGCTTCTGGCATCTTGTGGGTTCATCCTGGCGGGCTCGCGTCCCTGTATTTTTGAGTCCTGACTGATTTTTCCGTGATCGTATTGACTGTGCAGCCGAGTTTTAGGCTGATTTGAGATAAGGTGCAGGGGATAATCTTCAGCCCGCTTAGCGCCTAACCACTCGCTCTTTTCATACCAGTGAGGGTGGCCATGGCAATCCGGGTATTGATAGGAAGCGATTGTCTGTGAAAAAATCTCTACTTTACCAGATGGGGTCTTGAGTGGGTGTCTGGCTCGATCCCGGCGAAAGTCTTCAAGGACAAAAGAGCTTGGTTCAAGCTGTTCATCCAGGCAGATTTGTTGTCCACTCCAAAAGTCCTGGAATTGAGGAAGCTCGACCCCTGCTTTGCGGGCATTATTACGTGTTTCCTGGTACAAGTGCTCTATCCACTGCATTTCGCTTCTTCCTTCGGTGAACGTCTCGGAAAAGCCGAGATTTTTTGCCAGTTCAGAAAAGATCAGATAATCATCTCTGGAGTTTGCGTATGGTTCACAAACTCTGTGCATTGGAGACAGGTAGCGATCTAAGCTTCCTCCGGAAAAATCATTTCTCTCAAGAAAAGTCGTCGCAGGAAGCACTATATCTGAGTGGCGTGCGGTTGCAGTCCATACGGAGTCGTGGCAGATAATGGTTTCAGGTTTTGCCCACCCCCGGCGTAATCGATTGAGATCCTGGTGGTGGTGAAACGGATTACCGCCGACCCAATAGACCAGTTTGATGTCGGGAAAGGTGAGCGTTTCTCCCCGGTAGCTGATTGTCTTACCTGGATTGAGCAGCATATCCGTCACCCTTGAGGAGGGGATAAAGCAATTGACCGGGTTATTCCCCTGGGGAAAGCTGGCGACCTTAAAGGGCATTAACAGGCGACCGTGAAACCCTACCGGATGGGCGCAGCCAAAACCATAAGCAATCCCGGCACCCGGTAATCCAAGATAGCCAAGCATGGCTGCCAGAGTGGTTGCCATCCAGGGCGCTTGCTCACCATGCTGTGCTCTTTGCAGTGACCAGTTGATGCTGATGAGAGTTCGCTGTGAGGCCATCCGTCTTGCGAGATCACGGATGGTCCCTGCCGGGATTTCAGATAACCGAGAAGCCCAGCAGGCATCCTTGGGTTGACCATCGGCCTCTCCCATCAGGTAAGGAACAAATTGGTCGAAGCCAACGCAATATTCATCCAGAAACTCTCTGTCATGCAGGTCTTCCTGTACCAGAGTATGGGCCAAGGCCAGCATGATGGCGACATCTGAGTTTGGTCGGCAGGGGAGCCAGGTAGGGGATAAAAAATCGACCACATCATCCCGGATGGGGGACAGATTTATCAGACTAACGCCCGCTTTTTGTAGCTTCTTTAGCTGTGAACGTGCACTGTGGGCACCCACCCCTCCGGGGGAGACCTGGGTGTTCTTGAGGGGGATGCCACCAAAGCAGACCATAAGTTCTGTATTCTCGGCAATATCCTCTATGGTCGGCACTTGCGTCATCAAGCTGGAAAAAGGCTGCCCGACGATATAGGGCATGATCACCTCAAGTCCGGCGCAGGAATAGGAGTTGACCGAGAAGCTATATCCACCAAACTGATTTAGAAATCGATGGACCTGGCTTTGCCCATGGTGAAAACGTCCGGCGCTGGACCATCCATAGGAGCCGGCATAGATCGCCTGATTGCCATAGTGCTGTTTTACCTGCGCTAAGGCGTCACCGGCGAGCTCCAGTGCAAGCTCCCAGGAGATGGGGACAAAAGGTTCTGCGCCGCGCATGGAGCCATCACTTAACTGGCGTTGCTTCAGGTAGCCAGCTCGCACCATAGGCTGGGTAATTCGGCAGTTTGTATCAAATGAGTTTAAAAGGGATTGGGCCAAGGGAGAGGGCTCAAGGTCCGCAGAGTAAGCATGTACAGCCTTCAACTGCTGCCGGTTTGCTTCAATCAGGTAATTTCCCCAGTGAGTGCTGGTGGGAGAGAGCTTATTTGTCATGCGATTCACCTTGCTCCTTATGTTGCGATTGATCTGGCATGCCAGTTCCGGCTTAGCCTTATCTGCGTTGATTTACCCGCAATGTTACAGGATGAGTAACGGGTTAGAGCAGTGTAATAAATCGGTGAATTTTTTATTACAACAATCACGACAATAAATATCAAAATAGCGACAAGATCTGCTGGCAGATGAGAGCTTTTTGTTGAGCTGGCCTGGCGCGGGTTGAGTTTCTCTGAAAGGGAGGCGCTATGGCCAAAGAGAGATTCTCATTGGCCATGTTGTTAATGATGGATATTGATCGAGTTTATTCGGCTTTGCCTACCAGAGATCAGATTTCCAGGGCCATCGCCAGCAGCGATACCGGGTGGATAGCCTCCAGAGCGCTATTCTCCTCAATCTGCCATTTGCAGGTTTCGCAATCAGTGACCGCCAGATCGGCATCGGACTCCTTGATTTGACGGAACAACTTGTTGCCAATCGAGATGGAGGTTTGATAGTTCTCGGATTTAAAGCCATAGGTTCCGGCTGAGCCACAGCACTCACTGTCGAGTACCTTGACCTCTAATCCAGGGATCAGTTTTAGAAGTTCGATGCTGAACAGCCCGCCACCGGTACGCTCAAGGTGGCAGGGGGTATGGTAGACCACCTTTTTATTCAGTGGTTTGAGTCGGGGGCCATCTCCCCGGAGCATCGCCTGCAGCAGGTAGCGGGTCACATACTGGATCTTGTCCTGCACCTGAGAGTTATCGACCTTGAGCACATGGGGGTACTCCTGTTGCAGGGCATAGCTGCAGGAGGAGGAGGTTGAGAGAATGGGTGCATCCTGGCGGCTGACGGCGGCCTCAAGATGCTGGAGGTTAAACTCGGCATTTTTCTTGGCCTTGTGGTGAAAGCCGTTGGCGATGAGCGGCACACCACAGCATTTCTCCTTGTCCAGCAGCTGTACCCCAATCCCCATGGCATTCATCACCCGAACCAGATCTTTGCCCAGTTGAGGGTGGTTATAGTTGACATAGCAGCCATGAAAATAGTGGATCTGCTTTGAGAACTGGCTTTGATCATGACACTGCTTTTTATACCAGCGGCGGAAGGTTCCGTGGGAGTATTTGGGAAGGGACTTATGATCGTGTACCCCCAGTGTCTTATGCATCAACTTCTTGACCGCCTGAATCGACGTTGCGGCATTTACCAGGGGGGCAACCGGAGTTGCCAGCGATCCCATCAGATCGGTGTGGCTCAGGACAAAATCTCGCGCGGTCTTGAGATTGGCCGGTTTGGAGTCATGCTCGGCTCGTGCCACCGCGATCATATCGCCTATCTTGACCCCGGAAGGGCAGGCGGTCTCACAGCGTTTGCAGTTGGTGCAGTATTTAAGGGATTCGTCATAAAACTCAGGGCTCTTAAGGCGCAATCTCTCACCATCAGGACCACACTGTTTGGGGCCAGGAAACTCCGGGTTGGCTTTAGCCACCGGGCAGTAAACAGTACAGACAGTGCACTTGATACACTGATCGAAACTGGTATCTCGGACCTTGATTGTCACGCGGCACTCCTTGCGTTACTGCTTAACTTTATCATCTGCTCTGCGGCGGCAAAACCACTGCTGATGGCGACGCCACTGCCACTTCCTTCAAACACCGGGTTGTAGTGAGCTAAAATTGCGCCTGCACAGTAGAGGTTATCAATGGTGTTCCCCTCGCGTTGCGCCTGAAGCTGGCCATTGGTTTCCACCCCCATCCCCAGAAACGGGTGAGAGTTCGGGCTGAAAAACTCCTCCCGATACCAGTCACTGCGTTGCGCTGTCTGGTTGATATCCAGCCCAAACACCGGTTCAAAGATTCGGTTGAAGCTGGTTTTAAGGCCATGGCTGAAGAAGCTGCCGCTTGCCAGCAGGAAGTGATCCGCTCGTAGCGGGATTTCCCGGTAATTCCGGGTGTAAACCGCTTTTAGCTGCTGCTCCTCAAACTCGCCACCCGTTACTTCATCGCCGCGCAGCAGGGTTCCACCTCCGGCTACAAAATGCTGCTTCATGGTCTCTTCAATCCGGATCCCTAGCAGCGAGGGGGGCATGGTGGGCAGTTCGGATAGCCTGTATCCACTGAGCTCTGAAAGTCGTCTTAGCACCTTAAGTCCATCGCCGTTGCCAAAGATCGCTGGCAGCACCACCAGATCGGCCTGTCCGACCCGTTGACGCAGCTCCCGGGCAAATTGCTCAAGTGCCTGCTCCTCTCTAAGGAGTCGGGACAGCTCGATAGAGCGTAGTTCACAGGGGTTACGCTGCAGTGTTTCAAGAGCGCTGAGTCTGAGGCTGATACTGCGCAGCTCGGTGTGTTTAAAAGCATCGAGCTTGCTGAGATTATCGGCCGCAAGCTCGGGCTGAAAGTCACGAAATCCCTGGATGGTTACCAGGGCGATCGATTTAAGCCCATGGCTCTCAAGCTTAAGCGGGAAGGGGTAGACACTCTCCTGGGAGAGGAAGGTCTCACGAAAGGTCCCAAGAGGAGTCAGCCTCAGATGATTTATTTTCTCCTCCTGATGGAGCAGCGGGATCCCCGCCTGCTGCAGAGTATCCTGATACCAGCTCAGAGCCTGCTCGATCTGCTTTGAACCCAGTTTACTGTAAGGGTGCCGTGGGGCCTGCTGTATCAGCTGTTCCAGCGCTTGATAGGGTGCAGTGACTTTTTGTCCCTGAGGCAGGCGGCTTAACAGATCGATTGAGCCCGATGAGAAGTGCATGGCACTTTGACCGGCAGTGATGACAGCGGTACTCATCCCGGCTTGCTGACAGCGTAGGGCGCAGCTCAGGCCGGCGATCCCACCCCCAATGATTAGGCTATCGTATTTCATGATTTGATCTCCCGGAGGCTGGCGTTTTCAATGGGGTGTGCTGTAGGCTCTGTGGCCTGGTGGGTATCGGGAATATCACTTGCACCAAACAGCCCCTCATAGATCCAGTAGGTAAACTCGGCTTCCCGAAGGGCATCGCCCCAAAATACCGGTTTGATCCCCTTCCAGCGCTCCTCCAGAAAGTGATTGAGCAGCTGGCTGGACTCATTCCCCGTGATCTTGCCAAACTCCTGAAACAAGCCTGCGGCCCGGTAGGTACAGAGCTCTCCCTGGCATGGGCCCATGCCGATCCGGGTTCTGCGGCGAAGATCAACCAGGTTACAGGCGTCGAGCTCCTCGATGGCATACTCGATCTCTCCCCGGGTAACCATCTCACACTCACAGATCACAGATTGACTCTGCTGATCCTCTTTCAGAAACTTTTCGGCGCGCTCACCATGGCGGTAGAGAGCACTCTCGTAGATGGGCTTAGCGAGGCTGGCTGTTTTTTTGGGCTTAGAAGCGGGTTGCTCCGAGCCGGGCAGAGGCCTGATTGCGGTCTGGCAGGGCTGAGTATTCCCAAGCTTTTGCGCCAGCATATCGGTGGCCTGCTCAGCCATCATGCGGTAGGTCATCAGCTTGCCACCTGTGATGGTGATAAAGCCTTCAAGGCCATCGCGCTCGGCATGATCCAGCAGCACAATGCCACGGCTGATATTGCGTCCCGACTCATCCCATCGACAGAAACCAGGGGACGAACCCCGGCATAGGCCCGCAGCACCCGGGTATTGGCCATGATGGGAGCGAGCTTGGTCCCCTCAGCCATCAGGATGTCAATTTCAGCAGGGGTAACATGGAGATCGTCGATTCCACGGTAATCGATCCGCTCCGAGGTGGTGCCAATCAAAGAGATGGTATCACCGGGGACCAGAATATCGGCATCTGCGGGTTTACGGCAGCGGTTGATCACCAGGTTATTGATCCGGTAGTCCAGGATCAGCAGGGATCCTTTGGCAGGAAACATCTTGATGTTGAGATCGGCATACTCACAGATCTCTTGTCCCCAGATCCCGGCCGCATTGATCACCTGCTTTGCGTAAATTTCACGAGCTTGGCCGGCTCGGATATCCAGACAGGAGACACCGACAACTTTCTGTTGCTGGCGGATAAGGCCCGTGACCTTGGTATGAGTCAGCAACTGAGCCCCGTGCTCTTTGGCATCAACAATGTTTGCGGCACATAAGCGAAACGGATCCAGGGTACCATCGGGCACTTTGACTGCGCCAATCAGGGCCGGGTTACAGTTGGGCTCAAGACGCAGCGCCTCTTGGGGGCTGAGCTGCTCGGCATCGATGTCGGCCTCGTGACAGGCCTGGATAAACTGCTTTTGAAAGTCGAGATCATCGTCGGGCAGCGAGATAAATAGCCCCTGGGTGTCTTCAACACAGTGACTGGCGATCCGTTTAAGAATTCGGTTTTCCTGAATACACTCGCGGGCCGAATGAGCATCGGTGACCGCATAGCGTGCTCCCGAGTGCAGTAATCCGTGGTTGCGTCCCGTGGTACCTGAGGCGAGATCGTCTTTTTCGATCAGGATGCAGCTGATCCCTCGCAGGGCACAATCTCTGAGGATCCCTGTGCCCGTGGCGCCACCCCCTATGATGACGACATCTGTTTCCATAATGTGTGAATGATTCATGGCTCTGTTGGCTCTATTTACCTTTTTCGAGCATACAGAAGCCGCTTATTCTGTATACCCCGAGATTATGCAGGGGATCATGCCACTTTATGCTCGAATAATCATGATCAAGCGCACATTTATGAGTGAACGAACATTTGGTTGGTGTTTTTTGTTTCGTTTTCGAGCCTTTAAGAGATAGGCGTCTAAAATGAGGTGCAATCAAACGGCCGATTAGAGTGGTTATTGGACTAAGCTTGTGACGAGAGGTTTACAGGGAAGCGGTGGATTATAGATATGTTGAAAATTAAACCCTGGGATCTTAAGGAATGATGAGATCTGCACTTTTTCTGCTCCTATTGGGGACGAGCACTGCTCACGCCGGGCAGGAGGTCCGTATCTGTTATGAGAGTGCAGAGCATAAGCCCTTCATGATGGGGCAGGGGGAGCGGATCCCATCGCCTCCCGGTATCTTAATCGATCTGATATCGATGGCATTTGAGGGGAGTGAGCTTGAGCCTCGCTATTTCAGGCGGCCCTGGAAGCGCTGCATGCGTGAGGTCCGGGAGAATCGGATGGATGGATTCTTTGCAACCATCTGGACCGCTGAGCGTGACAAGTGGGCCGTTTATCCAAGGACTGCGAAGGGCAAGGTCGATCGCCGACTTTTTCTTTGGGACGTGACTTATCCTGTCTATGTAAAGCGCGGTTCTACCCTGAACTGGGATGGGAAAAGCTTTACCGGCCTCAAGGTTGGGATTGGCTCTCCTCCTGGCTATGTGGCAACTCAAAGGCTCAAGAAGATGCAGGTGTATGCCCGGCACATTCACCTCCCAGATGCCGAGCGGGGCTTGCGGATGGTTGCTATGGGGCGGATTGATGGTTATGTTCTCAACCGGATCACCGCAAGGGGGTTGTTGCCTGAGCTCCAGTTAGAGTCGGAGTTGACGACCCTGGATCCTCCCTTCATGCAAAGCCTGGTCTATCTGGCATTTTCAAAAGAGTTTAGTCAGCACAGGGCCGGGAAGTTGCGGGAGATCTGGGAAAATCTACGACGAGTGCGCCTTGACCACAGTGAGGCATTGATGAGCAGGTATCAAGCCTCGAAATAACTCAACTTTATGCTTCTTTAAGCTCAGGAGTTATCTCGCTCTCTTGCAGCAGACTTGGATGATCTTGTCTCAATCAGATAGCTGATAAAGCAGGCACATGCCATCAGAGGCAGGCTGGCCGACATGATCAGCAGCGGCTTGTAGTATAAGTGGAAAAAAATTAGGGTTTCATCAAAAAATATCGAAAGAAAAGTAATTCCACCAATGAGGAACGAGCAACTGAGGAGTTCAAAAAGCTTGTTCTTGGTCATGATCGCGACTCCTTTGAATCTCTTACTTAAACATCTAGTTCATCCACCGGGAAATTCAACTCTGTCCCTGGTGTGAAAAGAGGGTATTTAGTCATTTTTGTGGAGGGTAATCTTATTATCTCAATGATATATAATGATTTTTTTATTGAGTGGCTATTTAATTAAGCCTGACAGCAACTGACTGAGCGAGGCAATTGTGACCATGGGAGAGCCTCTCCATGGAAGCAACGCAGCTGCCGGTGGATGGAGATGAAGTGTATTCAGGCCAGCAAAGACTAGAAACTAGCCAGCGCAGTTTCGAGTTGAGTATGTAACTCAGGATTTATCAACACCCCGGCTTCTTCATTAAAGTTCTGATAAAAGGAGGGGATCGACAGGCTGGCCTTGACCGTCCCGCCGAAGTAGGGGGCTGAGTGTGTCGCCATCCCAAGCACGTTTTGTGCTCCTCCCGGCCCGGGCGATGTTGATAAAAGCACCATGGGTTTTCCCTGGAACACCTTAGGATCGATCCGTGAGCTCCAGTCGTAGAGGTTTTTATAGGCCGCGGTATAGGAGCCGTTATGTTCGGCAAAGGAGATCAGCAAGGCATCGGCCTCGCCAATTTTCTTGAAAAACTGCTGAGCTTCGGGAGGCTGCCCCAACTCTTGCTCTCTGTCCACCGAAAAAATCGGCATCTCGTAATCGTGAATGTCGATGATCTCCACTTCGGCATTCTGCAGCAGGCTAACGGCATATTGAATGAGCTGCCTGTTAATTGAGTTACGGCTGTTACTGGCAGCAAAAGCAAGAATCTTCATGGTCTACTCCCTTAACCTGATTTATCGATGCTTACTGGTTCAACATAGGCCGAATCGCAACGAATGACAACGTCGGACTCGGCTGTTCTTTCCGGGGTGAAGCTGCTGCCCTGAAAGGTTCCGTGTTGCTTCCCAACCCATGCTTGACTCGCGAAGCAGAGCAGAGCTTATTGACAGGATGCAACCAGTGTTTTCGATTCATCCGAGATAAATGGGCTGGTGGTTTTTCTGCTTTGAAAAAATACAAAGCTATCAAAAATCCTCGATTGTTTTTCGCATGCAGTAAGAGAGCGAATCAATAGCTCATTCATCGAGGAGTAGTAGTGCTGTAGAAGCTGTCCGATATCTTCATCATCGGGAGCATAGAGAAGGATCGCAATGGCACAGGCTTTAAATATCTGGGTTGAATTATCAATCTCCATGATCTTTGCTGCTCTAAAAATGGACTCTATCATGGGAAACATATTGTTTGTCATTATCGTGATTGTCTGTTCGGTTATCTGGAAAGGGTGGGGCTCACAAAGAGCTACCCAGCTATAAAAGCTTGGCGACATCGGGTCTGTTATTACAAGCCTGGCTCAGGAGATGATAAATGGCTTTAATGGTTCAATCTCCACTAACCGCCTGTATATCTCCAAATCAATTTCAATATTAATAAAGGTGTTTTCACCGCAGGCCAATGAGAGCAGAGCAAAAGATTCTTCCGGTTCGCCCGGGTACTCCAGATATTTGATCTGTAATGATTCACTAGGAGCCTGGGCCAGGACTATGCCATGGGCCAGAGTGACATAACCTGAGTGGCGAAGAGTTATGGCCAGCTCTCCACTTCCAGTCTCAAAGCTATATCTTGTGTACCTTGGGGTCTGCTCGATCTGAATTGACATTATTCTTTGCGAACCTTTCTGTGAGTTATACTTCGCACTGTGCCAGACCCTAACTCTTATCTTTGCCTGGCAGGCGGGAGGATACTAGCTGGTGAATACAAAAGGTGTCAAAAAAACAAAAGGTCTGATTACAGTTTATTAACACTGGAGAGTGTTAAACAATCCTTTGATTCATATAAGAAAATCTGAGTATCTAAGGCAAACTACGGATTTACACCCAAGATCATGGGCGGTTACATTTTCATAACAATAATCTATTCCTTGCCAGTCAGGGAGTAGCCCTGAAATTATAAGTATGTGTATGCTGGCCCAGGAAGATCACCTCGAACATTCCCCTGGCCGGGCTTGTTCCAGTTTGGTTTCTGGCAGCGCAACCCTGTGAAACAGACGATACAGCACGGGGACCACGATCAGGGTCAGTATGGTGGCAAACCCAAGGCCAAACATGATGGTGACCGCCATGGGCTTAAAGAAAACGTCCGGGAGCAGTGGCAACATGCCGAGAATCGTGGTGATCGCCGCCATACACACCGGGCGTACCCGGCTTACCGCTGCATCCACAATGGCCTGATACTGCTCCTTGCCACTGCCGATCTCAATCTCAATTTGATCCAGCAGCACGATACCGTTTTTCACCAGCATGCCGGACAGGCTTAGAAATCCCAGCAGCGCCATGAAGCCAAAGGGAGTGTTCAGGGCCAGCAAGCCTGTGGTGACTCCGATGATCGCCAGTGGCACAGTGGCCCAGACGATCAGGGCCTCTTTGACCTTATTGAACAGGAGTATGGTGATGAGGAACATGAAGAGATATCCCATCGGCATGGTGGAGAATAGCGATGCCTGTGCCTCACCGGATGACTCATATTCTCCTCCCCACTCCAGGGAATATCCGGTGGGCAGAGAAATGGCTTCAATCGCTTTTTGGATCCGTCCCTGAACCGTGGCTGCCGTTTCTTCACCCAGTGGGTTGGGGTCGGCCATGACGGTCAGGGTGCGTTTGCGATCTTTGCGGGCGATCAAGGGATCTTCCCACTGCAGATTAACACCCAGCATCACCTGGAGCAGGGGCACATAGCTCTGGATGACCGGGCTCCAGATCTTCATGGTTTCCAGGGTGCTGATATCGACCCGCTCATCATCCGGAAGGCGGGCAACGATTGGCATCAGGTTGGTGCCATCTCGGTAGACGCCAACTGTGAGTCCGGAGAAGGACATCTGTAGCAGATCGTCCACATCCTGTTTGCTGACACCATAGCGGCGAGCCTGACTTTCGTTAAAAATAGGCTCGAGCACCTTGGTGCGCTCACGCCAGTCGTGGCGGATGTTAAAGGCGCCGGGATCTGCGTTCATCACAGCGACTGCCTGACTCGCAAGATGACGCAGTACCGTGGGATCCGGGCCGATAAAGCGCGCCTCGATCTTGGCCCCGGATGCCGGACCCAGCATGATCTTTTTAAGCTTGAACTCCAGCTCAGGATGATCCTGATTCAGGGTTTCACTCAAGTGGCTCATCACCGGGAGCATGCTGTCGAAATCGCTGACCCGGATGATCAGCTCACCATAGGAGGAGTAACTCTTCTCGGGCGAGTAGGTCAGCATAAAGCGTTGTGAGCCCTTACCTGCGCTGGCGCTGACATACAGTATATCTTTCTCCTTAGCCAGCTTTTGTTCCAGTTGGTGGAGAACATCACGAGTCGCCCGGATATCTGTGCCTTCAGGAAGCCAGATATTGACCATAAACATAGGGGTGGTGGATGCCGGGAAGAATGATTGCTTGAGCAGGGTGAAGCCAAAGAGGCTGGCAGCCAGCATCAGCAACAGGGCCAGAATAGTCAGCACTCCGTGATGCATACAGATCTCAAGAAAATTTCTGTACCAGATGAAGATTTTTCCCGAGTAGGGATCGGCCGTATCCCCCGGGACGATCTTGATCCCTTTGAAAAAGAGATCGGCAAAGAAGGGAGTGAGGGAGATTGCAGTAAACCAGCTTAACATCAAAGAGATCAGTAGTACGCTAAACAGGGTACGGCAGTACTCACCGGTTGAGTCCTGGGACAAACCGATGGGGGCAAAAGCCATGATGGCGATTACCGTGGCTCCCAGCAATGGCCACTTGGTTTGGGTAACTATGTCCGATGCCGCCTGGAGCCGGGTCCTGCCCTTTTGCATCCCGATCAAAATTCCCTCAACCACCACAATCGCATTATCGACCAGCATCCCCAGTGCGATCACCAGGGCACCCAGGGAGATCCGTTGCAGATCGATGGCAAGCCAACGCATAAAAACGAAGGTTCCAAGTACGGTCAATAGCAGGATGAGGCCGATCAGCAGTCCGGATCGAAGCCCCATAAAAAATAGCAATATGATGATCACTATCGCGACTGCCTGACCCAGGCTCACCAGAAATCCACTGACAGACTTATCGACCTCATTGGGCTGGCTGTAGACCAGGTGGATATCGATTCCCACGGGTTGTTGGGATCTGAGCTCGACTAAGCGTTGCATCACGCGTTGCCCAACTTCCACCACATTGACCCCGGAGGTAAAGGAGATCCCAAGGTTAAGGGCCTGCTGTGAATTGTAGTTAATCAGGTTACTTGGGATCTCTTTAAAACCGCGCTTGATCTCGGCGACATCCCTGAGATAGATGAGCCCAGAGGTGTTGCTATCGGTTAAGATCAGATCGCCCAGCTCCGAGGTATCGCGAAACTCCCCGGTTGGATCGATCGGGATATACTCATCGCCGATCCGTACCGCTCCGGCGCTGCTCACCAGGTTTTGGGTCGAGAGTATGTTGTTGATGGTTTGCGGGGAGATCCCAAGATTGGTTAGCCGTTGCATCGAAAGCTCAATGAAGACCTGCTCCTGCTGGGTGCCTGTGACAGCGACCTTGCTGACCCCATCAACCAGCTCCAGCTCCCGGCGCAGGTAGTCGACATAGTCATTGAGCTCTTTATTGGTATACCCGTCTCCGGTGACTGCCAGCAAGATCCCATAGACATCCCCAAAGTCATCAATGACCGAGGGCTCGGCAACTCCGGGGGAAGATTTGGTTTGAGATCATTGACCTTACGCCTGAGCTCATCCCAGATCTGCGGGAGTTCATCCGGGCCAAAGTTGTTTTTCATGGAGACTGTGATCTGGGAGAGCCCGCGACCCGAGATGGAGTTTATTTCATCGACATAGGGAAGCTGTTGAAGCGCTTTTTCGATGGGGTAGGTGACCTCCTCCTCAACCTGTTGTGGCGTCGCTCCAGGATAGGCGGTGACCACCATGGCATCCTTGATGGTGAACTCGGGATCTTCGAGGCGACCTAAGCTAAAAAAGGCCTGGATACCGCCGATGAGAAAAATCAGGGTCAGCATCCAGCTGATCACCTTGTTCTGAATAAAATAGGAGGCGATATCGGGTTTCATGATGGCTCAACCTCCCTGTGAACGATCCTGACCTCTTGCCCCGAGCTCAGGCGGTTGCCTCCTGCAACCACTATGGTTTCGCCCTCTTTGAGGCCCGAGAGTAACCGGACCCCCTGTGGCACCACCCGGTCGGTTGCTATCTGTCGTTTGCTAACCTTGTTGTTTTCGTCGACCACCCAGACATACTTTTCATCTATATCCAGTGATTGGCCATCGGGGTTGATGATCGCTTCGATGGGGATGATCACCTCACCCTCCTTGTAGATTTTGTATTTCTGGGCATCGACCAGGACCTCGACCGACATGCCATCAAGCAGCAGCCGATCTTCTGGCATCGGCATGGTCATCAGGACCAGGAATGAGCCAAACTCAGGATCCGGCTCGGTGGTGAACTCCTTGAGCTCGGTGAGCCGGTGGCTGGTGCCGTCCGGCAGTATCACCTTCGCTCCCGGATGTTTGCGGGTGACCCGGATACTCTCATTTCTCGAGTAGAGCAGATCCGGCGCCTGGATCTGAATATCGACATGGCTGGCGTTGTGTATATTCATCACGGTCTGCCCAACCTGGATATTTTCAAACGCATTGACCGGGATCCGCGAGATGATGCCATCAAAGGGCGCGGTCAGTCGGGTAAAAGAGAGCCGGAGCTTCGCCAGATCCAGGTTCGCCTGGGTGATGAGATATTCGGCCTTGAGCTCGTCAAATTTAGATTTGGGAATAAACCCCTTGTCCACAAGTTTGGATGAACGCAGATAGAGGCTGCGCGCCGAGTTATATTTTGCCTGGGCATCATCCAGCTCCAGCCGATAATCCCTTGGGTCGAGCTGGGCGAGGAGCTGCCCTTCTTTCACTTTGTCACCGGCTTGAACCAAAATCCGGACAATCTCTCCCGGGATCCGAAATGACAGGATGGAGCGATCCGCTGCAACCGTGATCGCGGGAAACTTAAGCAGCGGGGTTGTTTTTGCCTTAGTGACAGTCACCACATTAACCGGCTGGATGATGCTTCTGGGATCGTTTGCTTGCTTGTCACAGCCATGAAGAAGCAGAGAAAGGAGAGCGATGAGAATGCCAGCTGAGTTTTTCATCCTAAAGTCCCCGCTCTTTTACCCAGGGGCGTACTCTCTGTCCTTCCCGTAGCTCACCGACACCCGAGATGGCGATCAGATCCCCATCGTTTAGACCTGAGAGAATGTGTTGATGCTCGTCAAGCAGGATCTCTTTTTTATGTGCCATCCCCTGAGGATTGACCTGCCAGACAAAAGTCTTGCCGGCATCATGGATGATGGCACGTTTAGGAATGGCGCCCGATGTTCCCTGTGGAATCGACAGAGCGACCCGGCCAGACATTCCCGGCAGTATGTTGTGCTCCCTGGGGCGCTCCATCACCAGAGTGACCTTGTAGCTGGAGGTTTTCTCGTCTGCCTCGGTATCAATTTCTTTGAACTGTGCCGGGAAACTCTGGTTCTCTATGGTATCAAGGTGAACCCGGGGGAGAGATCGCTGCCCGACTCCTTAACCCGGGGCAGCAGGTGTGAGGGAAGTTCAAAGACAATATTGATGATATTGGCGCTTTGAATATGCATCACCGCTTGTTTTGCATTGATGTACTCGAAATTTTCCACCATGGATAAAGAGATCTGTCCGTCATAGGGGGCGCTCAAAGTGGCATAGCCTAAATTGGCCTTGGCCTTATCCAGTGTGGCCCTGGCCTGCTTGAGAGCCGCCTTGGAGGTGTCGAAGTCATATTCGGAGACATAGTTGGTTTTGCGCAGTTCGCTATTGCGCTGGTGTTTCACCCGGGCCAGATCATGGTTGGCTCTGGCCTGCTGAACCAGCAGCAGCAGTTCATCTTCATTCAGGGTTGCCAATATCTGGCCGCGGGTCACCAGATCACCGGGTCTGGCGTCGACCCGCTTGAGTTGACCCGACACCCGGAACGCCAGAACCGCCTTATCTCCGGCTTCAACGACGGCAGGGAAATGACGCAGGGATGCACTATTACCGATACTCACCGCCTGCAGTTTTACCGGGCGTGAGAGGCTCTCCTGAGGTTGTGGTGTGGTATCGCCACAGGCAGCCAGTAACAGGCCTGAGAGGAGTATGCTTAGGGGACCTAGCCTCATATCCGGCTTCCCATCCCTGGAAGATTTGAGATTATACAAAGTGTAGAACATGATTAGAGGCTCATGATTCCAGCCGGGTTTTGGTTTGAACCAAGGCTCCCTGTCATGAGATAACAGGGAGGCCGCTTACAAGGAGGAGGGGGAAGGGATGAGTGATGGGCTGCAGGCAGCTGGGATAACCGGGCGTAATCTTCTGGGCTATGGCCCCGAACAATTTGATCCTCGCTGGCCGCAAGGGGCAAGGATTGCGGTCAATTTTGTCCTTAACTATGAGGAGGGAGCGGAACGCAATATCTTACTGGGAGATAGCCAGTCGGAGGATTATCTTTGCGATCTTCCGGGAGTCACAGCCTTACCTGGCCAGAGGAACCTCTCCTGTGAGTCGCTGTTTGAGTATGGGGCCCGCAGTGGGATTTGGCGCTTGCTGCGGTTATTTGATGACAAAGCGATTCCTGTGACTCTGTTTGCCACCGGGCTGGCGCTGGAGCTTAACCCCATGCTTTGTGAGTACCTAAAAAGCACTCCTCATGAGGTTGCTGGCCATGGATACCGCTGGATTAGCTACCGGGATTTCTCCAAAGCCGATGAAAGAGTGCACTTTGAGAAGACCCTGGAGATCATCCAAAGCAGGACTCAAAAAACCGTATCCGGTTGGTATACGGGGCGGCGCAGCCCCTTTACCCGAGAGCTGGCGCTCGAGTTCGGCATGCGCTACGACAGTGAGAGTTACGGCGATGATCTTCCTTATTGGCTTGAGCTGCCGGAGTGTTCGCCCCATCTGGTGATCCCTATACCCTGGATTGCAATGATATGCGTTATTGCACCTCTCCCGGATGGAGCTCGGGAGAGGATTTTCTGGCTTATCTAATCAACACCTTTAACTGCCTTTACCGTGAGGGACAGTATGCGCCAAAAATGATGACGGTAGGTTTACATCCTAGGTTATCTGGTCGCCCGGGGCGCACTGAGATCATTAAAAAGTTTCTCGACTACCTGAGTGGTTACTCTAAGGTGTGGGTGACAACCCGGGCGCAGATTTCTGAGCACTGGTACCGGAACTTTTTGCCGGATATTGTTCTGGCTTAGTCACTTCGAGGGGGAGACTCTCCAATCGCCGATATTCAAGGATCCGGTTTAGACACCAGGCATAGACTTCGGCATAATCTTCCGAAAAGTGTTGGCCATACAATGGAGATTCGTTTGTGTGTTCTTCTAAACGCTCGACCAGATGTTTAAACATATTCGAGTGATACACCAGACCAAGACAAAGCATGTTGTGCTTTGCCAGCCATAGGTACATTTCATCAAACATCTTCCAGGCTTCAGGGGTAGCTTGCTCAAAGGTTCTGCAATCAACAACCATACCCCAGACCGCTGGATTGTTGCTGGTGATGATTTGGCGCGTGTTTTCGAAGTACTCCTTGCTTGTTACCTCATTCCAGGATCCTGTCGCAGTGGCCAGCAACAAGTCACCGTTAAAGCTTAGAGTGTAAGAGCCATGCCCCATGCTTTCCATACTATGCACCTCTGCTTTAATTGTAATTCATCTACCTGTGCCCTTGGCCCATGGAGTTGCGTATTATCAACGGCAGGTTCATAGAGATTTTCTGAGTCATGGAATATATGACGTGCCAAACATGAGCCAGTTTCACTTCATGTTCTATTTAGCCAGCTAGCCCCTCATTGAGGGCGGCAGCATAAGGAGATCTTCTATACTCATTTCAGGGTGTTCGAAAGAAATGAGATGGATTGCTTATGGCTGTGAGCCGCTGGTGGGCGCTTCATGTGATGGGTTGTGTGCGGCTTAGCTTCCACTGCTATGTAGCTTTTTTCCTGTTATCTCTGAGTGGCTGGTTACTTGGTCAGCCAGCCTGTGCGAATGACTCCTCCCCCGGCTGGATATCTCTGTGTTACTCACGCCGAATCAAAGAGCAGCCTATCACCAGGTATTTAAAATGTTTACCGATGAGACGGGGATCAGGATAAAGACAGTCGCCAGAGTCGATAAAAAATATAAAGAGAGCGTTTATCAATGGCTCACGGGGGATGGTTATTCGCCGGATATCCTGAATTGGCACACCTCAAAGCGGCTCTTCTACTTTGCAAGCCGAAAGGCGATTTTGCCGATCAATGAGATGCTCAAAGACCCGGAGTTTGTTGGTGAATTTAAGCATGTGCTGAGCAATGTCATTTATGAGGGGGATCTGTATGCGGTTCCAACTTCCTACTATCACTGGGGGTTCTTGTATAAGAAGTCTCTGGTGAATGCAAAAGGGAAAGTGCCTCAACACTGGGATGAATTCATCGCTCTTTGTAAGCAACTCAAGGCAGAGGGGGTGACCCCGATCGGCATAGGCACCAAAAATCTATGGCCGGTGGCAGCCTGGTTTGACTATATCAACCTTAGAACCAACGGGCTTGAGTTTCATCAGCAGCTGCTTAATGGAAAAATATCATTTTTTGATCCCAGGGTGAGGCAGGTATTCTCAACCTGGAAGCAGATGATCGATTCTCAATTTTTCCTGAGCAATAGCGATGAACTGCGTTGGGATCAGGTATTGCCACTTTTGTATCGAGATAAGGTTGCATTTAATCTCATCGGTAATTTCGCCACCTCAAAGATTCTTGAAACCGAGGTCGAGCAGATAGGATTTATGCCATTTCCAAAAATTAATGATATTCCTCGCTACGAAGAAGCGCCTATGGATGCATTCATGGTCTCCGCCAAGACCAACAGGGTCAAAGAGTCCATACTGTTTCTTAAATTTATTGCCCGGGAAGATATTCAGTCACTGCTAAATAATGGCCTTGGCTACCTGTCACCCAACATACACTCTAAGAGCCAGGGGGATAGGTTTTTACAGCAGGGGGCAAAGCTATTAAAAGAGAGCCAGGGGGTCTCCCAGTATTTTGACCGGGATACGGTTCCTGAGTTTGATGTTCAGGCGATGCCTATTTTGGTTAATTTTCTTCATCACCCTGATATAGATACGGTCACACGGCAGTTAGAGATCACCCGAATCAAGGTGTTTAAACCCACAAATTAATCTCCGGAAAGGGAAAACCTCTCTTACCAACTCAGCGAATGCGGATAACCTGATCAAGGGATCATACAGAGATCCGAGGGGTCATCGTCAGGTGATACAGGTCAACTGTTTTGAAGTGAAGGGCTCCCACAGTGGCATGCTCTGTGGGAGCGGGTCGCGCTTAAGAGGGATCGATGGTGCGAAAATAAACGGATCCACCATCCTGGAACTTGAGAAGAACCGCTGATTTTTGGGGATCGCCGTTATTATTGAAGCGAATGGTGCCGGTTGCACCCTTAAAGTCCCGGGTCTCGGCCAGGGCATCGCGAATTTGCTTGCGATCGAGGGAGCCGGCGCGCTTGATGGCATCTGCTAACAGGTAGACCGAATCATAGGCCAGGGCCGAGCCGTTGGATTCGGGTGTGCCATAGAGGATGGTGAAGTTTTTGACGAAGCGCTGGTTCTGTGGGGTATTGATATCCTTGTGCCAGTGGGTTGAGTAGTAGTTTCCTTCGATCGCCTGTCCGCCATATTTATACATCTTCAGGCCCCAGCCATCACCTCCTAAAAATGGCGCATTAATCCCCATATTCCGAGCCTGTTTTATGATTCGTCCCGAATCCTTGGTATGTCCGGGCAGAAAGATGAGATCGGCCTCATAGCCTTTGACTTTTTCCAGAAGCGCCGAGAAATCAGTATCTCCCTGCAGGTAGCTTCCCTCGAACACAGCATGGGTATTGAGGTTTTCCTTAAAGATCCTCGACAGCCCGATACTATATTGATCGCTGACATTGGTGAGTATGATGATTTTTTTCGCGCCCAAGTCCTGCTGAGCAAATTTAGCCAGAACCTCTCCCTGAAACAGATCCATGAAGCAGGCCCTGAAGATATAGTCCCCAACCTGGGTGACCTTAGGGTTGGTGGAGTAATAGCTGATCATCGGGAGCCCGGCTTGTTGAAGCACCGGGGCCATCGCCAATGAGTGGGAGCTCCAGGCTGCACCAATCACGGCAATGCTGTTTTCTGCCACCGCTTTTTGGGCGGCTATTTTGGAGTGACTCGCAGAGCTTTTATTGTCTATCTCGAGCAGCTCAATCTTCTTGCCCAATACTCCGCCGTTTTGATTGATCTCCTCTACTGCCATCCGGATGGCATTGAGATGCTTGAGATTTGAGTAGGCAACTTTGCCGCTCTTAGAGAGGATCACCGCGACCTTGACCGGCTCTTCGCCCCAGGCATGAGGCATGATGAAGATGAGGGGTAAAATGATCCCTAATAAGCGTAGCCATCCCATAGCCGTTTCTCCTCTCGTTTTCATCTGAGCATAGAAGGGGATAGTTGATGTTGCGAGCCTTTCGCTGTGTTCTCTCAAAGATCGCAGAAACAGTTTCAGGAAGTTCTGCCATTCTTATAGATAGCAGACTGTGGATAGAACTATTTGAGTCTGTAGGGGGAGTGCATGAAACCATTGAAACTGCAGACCAAGATCAATGTTGCGATTATCGCTGCATTTATTCTGGTGATCCTGCTCTTCAGTGGCATGCTGCGGATGGCTGAACAAAAAAATATGAGGAACCTGACCTCCAAGATTGAGGTTCTGCTACAGACACTGGTGGCCCGGGATCAGGAGGACTTAGCGGATGAGCTTTTTGAAAAGCGTTATCAGGCAACCTCCCTGCGAGTGAAGCAGATGCTGAAGGTCAATGGGATCCTCAATATCACGGTATTTGATAGTGTGGGGGATGTCTTTGTATCCAATGGTGCTTACCCGAATAATCTGAAGCTTTCCGGTGCACTGAAAAATCAGGCCCGCCAGCAACACCAGATCATCGAGTATCAAACCTGGCAAGACCAGGATGTGCTGCGCTATGTTGAGGTAATTCAGGTTATCGGGGAGACCCAGGGTTATATCCAGATCTATTACTCCCTTGATGATCTCAAACATAGCCAACGGATGAACCGGCTGTTACTTTTCGGTGCTTTGGTGTCCGTACTGTTATTGATGTTGCTGCTGTTGAACCTGTTTTTGAATCGCTCCATCATCAAGCCGATTCTTCTCCTGAGAGATTCGATGCGTGATGTGGAGAACTCCCTGAAGATCCCACGCGATGATAGTTTATCCTTCGATGAGCTCAGGGAGACCATGCTCAACTTTGGTAAAATCTCTGAACATCTTGTTCATCTGACCCGCATGTATCGCCTGTTTGTCCCTCACTCTCTGCTGGACTACCTGTCAGGATCTCAACGCAGCGAGCTTACCCAGGGAGGGAGCACTCAGCAGGTGATGACGGTGTTGCTGGGAAAAATTTATAACCTGAGCTCTCAGACTCAGGGGATCGCGGATGATAGAAAACTTGCGCTCCTTAACCAGTATCTTGAGATGGTTTGCCCGCTGCTCCGTGAACAGGGGGGCTGGTGGTGCAATACTGGGAAGATTCACTGGTCGCAATTTTCCCTGAGAAACCCGATGATGCGGTCGCTGCGGCTGTGTCCTTGCTTGAGGCTCAGAGAAGCAATCCCCTGTTTCGTGAGTTTAAGCTGGGGATCGGGGTGCACAGGGGGGAAACCACCCTGGGGGGCCTTGGGGAACCTGAGGGTATGGCTATCTGTGTGGTGGGTGAGGCACTGCAGACGACAAAGGCTCTGGTAGACAAGGCTTCAGAGTTTCACTGTGAGCTTGTGATCAGTGAGCGGGTCCACTATTTTCTCAAGCGTCCCTGCCCATTTATTGTGCGTATTATCGGCAAGCTCCCCTGTGCTTTCCAAGAGGAGGAGCCATTGACTCTGTTCGAGGTTTACAACGCGGATCCCCCCAGCAACAGGCCAACAAAACCAAAACCCGTAAGCAGTTTCAGGAAGGGGTCGCCCTTTATTACAAAAAGGCCTATCAGGAGGCGGTCTTTCAGTTTTCTCTATGCCTTGAGAAAAACCCGGACGACTCAACGGCTCTGGTCTACAAAAAGCGCTGTGAACAGATAGTTCTTTCCGCTCCATCCCGGGGCAGTGCCGAGGTTGAATGAGCAGCAATTATTGCAGAAATAGCTCTTTCATATCTGTTTTACTTGCTTAAGGCGCTGTTGAGTCACCTGCTTATGACTCCCCGGATTCAAGCTCTCTTTCCACCTCTTCACACCACTGCTGCTGTGCTTTAAGCATTAGCTCTGAATAGCGGTAGGTCATCAAAAGATACTTCTGATCCGCCCGCCCTACATGGTCTTCGCGGATATGTTTTTGAATTTTTTTGAGCTTGCGTCGCTTGTTGGTGACCTGCTCTGAAAAATAGTGCATCTGCTCCAGAGTCTGCTGATCACTGAGATGCTGAGAAAGACTCAGCTTGAGCAGCAACTCATTACGAAAGGTTTGCGGCTCGGTCTCCTCCTCAAGCCACTGCATCAGGTGCTCTCGTCCGAGTTCAGTGATCCGGTACAGGTTCTTTTTTCTGCTTGAGTCCTGCTGTTCGACCGTAACCATCCCCTGGTCCAGTAGTTTCTTAAGCAGGGGGTAGATCTGTGAGTTGCTCTCAGACCAGTAGAAGGCGGCGACTTTTTCAAGCAATCGCTTGATGTCATAGCCAGACATCGGCTGATGTTTGCTGATGTATCCCAGGATGGCGAATTGGGTTTTATTGATGCGGGACATGGGGTTTCCGAGCCGTAAATTTTCTCACAGCTTACTTGGGGTTAATCCTGCTGACAAGTCTCAAGCTTGACAGAGTTGATAGGCATAAATAATATGTCGACACAATATGTCGAAACTACCTATTTGTCGTCAGGAGAGAATATGACGAAAACGAATGTAACCATTTGGTTTTACTTAGTATTATCTGTGTGCCTGGTCACGCCTTTGAGTAATGACCTGTTTCTTCCCTCTCTGCCAAGCATGGCGGAGTATTTTAAAACGCCTCACATTCAGTGGGTCATGAGTGTGTTTTTGATCGGCCTGGCTGTGCCTCAGCTCCTTTATGGGCCCCTGTTTGATCGATTTGGTCGCAAACCTGTTCTGATGGGAGGCTTGCTGATCTTTACCCTGGCCAGTATCGCAGTGGCGACCTCAACTCATTTTTATGGCTTGCTGACCGCTCGCTTTTTTCAGGCGATCGGTGCCTGCTGCTCGGTTGCCGGAAGCATGGCGATCGCCCGGGATCTGTTCGATAAAAAACATCTGGTGAAGGTGATCGCCATGATCATGCTGTTGATCGGAGTGTGCCCTGTGCTGTCGCCGTTGCTGGGGGCTATCTGGAGAGCTGGTTTGGTTGGCGGGCAAGCTTTGAGCTGCTGGTTGCCGTTGGCCTCTTTTACCTGTTACTGGTGACGTTATTGTTTAAAGAGACCCACCACAACAAGAATCTTAATGCGCTGCGCCTGTCTGATATCCTGGGCAACTACAAGAGCCTCATGTTGCACCGTCAGTATGCCGGATACACACTGACCAGCCTGTTTTCTTACGGGACCCTGTTTGGGATCGCAACCATCTATCCCTTTATTTTTATGCAGAGCTATCACTTCTCTGTAGTGGCCGTCGGCCAGCTGTTTGCGCTCAATGGAGCCGGTATATTAGGCATGGGACTCATCTCACCGGCTATCGCCAATCGCGTGGGACTGGTGCCCTGGCTCAGAGTTGGTGCTCTGGGGATCCTGGTTTCAGGTCTGGTGCTGTTGGTGGCAAGCTCTGTCTGGCCTCAGTCAGCCCTGGCTGCCATCATTCCTATTTTGATGGCGACCACCGCCATCGGGGTGATCCGGCCAACCGCCAGCGCCGGAGCCATGAGTCTGGTTGAGCCTAAAGTTGCTGGCTCGGCAGCATCCATGTTTAGCTTTGCCTCTTTCTTAGGAGGAGGGATCTCGACCCTGGCCATCTCCCTGTTGCCATTTAGCGTCTCTATTTTGGCACTGTTTATTATGCTGTTCGGGGCGATTGCCGTGGTGTGTGCGCTTTATACCGGCTCCAAATCCGGGGTCAAAGAGATGGCGGAAGTCCCGGTGAGCCGCCAGGCCTCATAACCTGCAACCTTTAAAGGAGATCCCCGCTTCAGAGCTTTGCCAGGGGGAGTATTTCTTCATCGCCTGGCTGAAGATGGGGCTTTCAATGAGTGAGTTCAACCAGCGGCGCACCCCGGGGTAGCCCGCCTGTTCAAACCAGTTGGGCTCGACATTGGCAAATTGGCGGATAAAGGGAAATATCGCCATGTCGGCACGAGCAGGGTGAGGGGCAAACAGGTAGTCTTGAGTCTCCAGGCGAGACTCAAGGCGCTGGATAAAAGTCTCGGCCCTGGTTCGGTAATAACTCTGCGGGTGCTCAGGGTAGCGATCAAAATACTTGTAGTGATCCAGGTCGTATTTGAATTCACCATCATTGTGTTCGATGAGCGTCTGCCCCGGGTGGCTTTGCCACTGATGAGGATCATTATGCTTCAGGGCCCAGTCCATGATCTCAAGGCTCTCGGCAATCACCGTCCCCTCGGCTGTCAACAAAACCGGCACCGTGCCTTTGGGTGAGATCGCCAGTAGTTGTTGCGGCTTATCTGCCAGCACCACCTCCCGAAGCTCAACCTCAATTCCACTGACGAGGATCGCCAGTCTTGCCCGGATAGCATAGGGACAGCGGCGAAAAGAGTAGAGGATCGGTAGACTCTGCATCTATAGTATTTTCCTAGGAAATAAAATGAGGTTAGCAAAGTGCAGTGAGCGAAGGCTACTTATATCTACCTGAAAAGAAAACGAATTAGCTTCTTCCAAGTGTCTTGGAGCTGCCAATCAATGGCAACATTTCACCATATCAACGCGAAGATCAGACCAATCAAGATTATTGAAATGAGATGCACTCTCATCTAGAGTTGGGGCAGGCGTGGATTTGATGGTATTACCGGGAGAGATAATGAACAGAGGCGTCCGTTATGCACTACTTGCCTTGGGGTGGCTGAGCCTTGGGCTTGGGATCCTGGGAGCCATATTGCCGCTGTTGCCGACAACTCCCTTTGTGCTGCTGGCGGCTTGGTGCTTTGGCCGCACCTCACCACGCTTTCATCAATGGCTGCAAAACCACCCCAGGTTAGGGCCCTTTGTGAAAACCTGGCAACAGCAGGGAGGGGTGCATCGAAGGACGCGCAATCGTGCCTTGCTCCTGATGTGGGTGAGCCTGGTTGTGTCTATGCTGCTTCTGGGGCGAGTCTGGTCCACTCTACTTTTGATCGCCGTGGGATTATCCGTGAGCGCCTACCTTTATAAAAAAACACTCCCCGAGGAGGGCCCCGGGGGAGTGGTTCTGGACTAGGCTCTGTTGACGCAACAGATTTTGAACCTGTTGCCCCTGAAAATCCTCAGTTCGCGACCCGAGTCATGAAGTTTAGTTGCTCTAAATGAGTGGTGAGCCAGAATTGAAGAGGTTTTTCAGGAGCAACCCGCTGGGCAGTGGCCACTTTCCCACCCTGCTGCGTTATCAGATGCTCATGTAGAGTAACTACATCACACATCTTCTGCCTTGCTGGTTGAGAAAATTGCCAACTGCAGAGCCAAGTCCGTTATGTCAACAAAGCCTGGTCGTCGCTCAGTAACTCCTGCGCCAGCGCCTTGGCCTGACCAAAGTCAGTTTTGCCTGATCCGAGCTTAGGAATTTGTTCGACCTTGAACCAGTGGCTTGGCACCATCAAGGGGCTGTGGCCGGCGGCCTGCATCGCTTTTTTAAGCTCATCCGGGTTTATCTCACCCTCATGCAGCAATACGATCTTTTCGCCTTTTTTGGCATCGGGAAGATTAACCGCGACCAGCTCGCTCTCACCCTCTTCAAGTAAAGAGCGCAGGGCCTGCTCTATGCTACCCAGGCTAAGCATCTCCCCGCCGATTTTGGCGAAGCGGGAGTAGCGATCCACTATGGTCAGGAAGCCATCGGAGTCCAGGTGCCCCTTATCTCCGGTCACATACCAGCGAACCCCATCGATCTCCTTGATCACGGCAGCGGTCTGCTGCGGGTTGTTCAGGTATCCCTGCATCACCTGGGCGCCTCCAATCAGGATCATCCCATCCTCTCCGGTGGCTAGCTCTTCAAAGCTCTCGGGATCGACGATCCGGAAACTGGTTCCCGGCAGCGGCATCCCCACAGTACCCAGTTTGCCTCCGAGCTGCACCTGCCAATAGTTAATATCCAGCGCATCGGGCAGGTTGACACTGGCCACCGGGGTGGTTTCCGTGGTGCCATAGCCTTCCAGCAGGGGCTTATTAAACTTGGCGGTAAAAGCGTTGCGGATCTCGGGACTGAGTTTCTCCGCACCGGCGACCACGTAGCGCAGGCTATCGAACATCAGCGGGTGGATCCGGCGATTTTGGGTATAGAGCCTCAGGAAGGTCGCGGTGCCACACAGCAGGGTGGCGCGGTAGCGAGCGACCGCCTTGGCAACACCCAGACCATCGGTCGGATCGGCATGGGCTACCAAAGGCAGACCCTCGATCAGCGGCAGAAACTGGTTTACCGTCAGGCCAAAGGCGTGGAACAGCGGCAGGCTCGACATCACCACATCATCATCCTGGGTGTTGAGCACATCGGCGATCTGCTTGACGTTGGCCATGATGTTGCGCTGGCTGAGCATGACACCCTTGGGTGTTCCTTCACTGCCGGAGGAGAAGAGGATTGCCGCCGTCGCATCCAGAGGGCGGCGCTTGAGATGCAGCGCCTTGAGCAGGGATGTCGGCAGCAAGCGGACCTGGAGCAGGGTGAGCAGTTTCTCCCGGGTGGAGATACTCTTGCCCAGATCCTCAAGATAGATGGCCGGATACAGCTCGAACAAAGGCGCTAGATCCATGCCGCGACCACTGAGCTTTTTGACGAAGCGACGCGAGGTAAAGATCCCTTGCAGTTGAGCCTGATCCGCCGCATTTTTCAGAGCCTCAAGACTGGCGGTGTAGTTAAGATTGACCAGGGTCTTTCCCGCTAACACTCCTGCGATATTGGATAACACCCCAGCGGCGCTGGTGGGAAGCAGCAGGCCGATATTCTGAGTCGGGCACAGCTTTTTAAAGCGCCGCTTGAGGGTAATCGCCCCGGTCAGCATTCGGTGAGCCGACAGCTCACTCCCCAGTGAGTCGGCAATCGCCATCTCACTGCCGACCTGCTTGGCCGAGCGGATCACCGCCTCACCAATCCCTTCCAGGCTATTGCTGTATTGCTGCCAGGAGGTCACGGAGAGATCGAACACCCGGCGCTTCACCGTATCGGCACTGCTCTCTTTCGGCAGAGGGGTTCCAAAAGCGACGATCAACTCGCGCCGGATCCCGCTTTTACGCAGTTTTTTCAGGCGATCCGAAGAGCGGGAAAACTGGCTACCCCACAGGCCTCGCAGGTAGAAGGGGACAATTTTTACTTTCCCCTGGGTTGCCTGGATCGCCTTTTGGTAACCGGGACGAAATGCGGTCAGATGTCCGGTGCGGCTGATCGCTCCCTCCGGGAAGATACAGACCACCTCACCGGCATCCAGCAGTTCGGCAACCCGCTTGAGGGAGCGGCGGCTACCGATCCCGGCATCGATAGGGACACATCCGAGCAGCTTCACAAACCCCTTGAGGTACCAGCGCTCATAGATGCTCTTTTGCATCACGAAGCGGATGGGGCGAGGGCTGGCGATCTGCAGGATAGCCCAGTCCACCCAGCTGATATGATTGCCCAGCAGCAAAACTCCGCCCTGGTTTGGAAGCTCGCTGAGGCCCTGAACCCGCACCTGGTAGACCCGGGACATCAGCCAGGCCAGCACAAAGCGGATCATCGATTGCGGCAGTTTGAAGACCGTATAGGCGCCTCCAACGACCGCAACCCAGGCGATGATGGTCAGCAGGTGCTGGCTATTGACGCCCATCAGGGCAAAGGCGACCGTCAGGCCCAGGAACGCCAGCATGGCGATGTTTTGTACCCAGTTATTGACGGCCAGTACCCGTCCCAGCTCGTGCTCGGCGGCGTGATATTGGATAAGGGCGTTGAGCGGGACGATAAACAAGCCACCCATGGTGCCAATCCACAAAAAGATCACCGCCTGGCTCCAGCTACTTGCGGCCAGAGGAAGAAGGTAGAGTCCCAGGGCCACACCCACGGCTCCCAGTGGAATCAATCCGGTTTCGATAAGTCCCTTCGACAGGCGGCCAGCCAGAGCACTACCGATCGCGATCCCGATGCCGGCGCAGGCTAAAATGGCCTGGATCTCCAGGGTATTGGTGACCCCAAAGCGGCTCTTGTCATACTCGGGGAAGGCGGCCAGCAAGACCTGGCCGATGGCCCAGAAGGTTGCAAGGCCGATGATAGACAGGCGGATCACCGGACGCTTGGCGACAGGCTTAAGGTTGTCGGTGAGTAGCTTGCCTGTGCGATAGCGTTGCCAGTCGAAGCGCTGACTGGGATCCCCCTGCTCAACATCCGGTAGCCAGTAGCACATGGCAAGCTCAATCAGGGAGTTAATAACCAACAGCCATCCCAGTGGGGCAATGGCCTGCAGCACCTGATGTTTGGTATCAGCATTCGCAGGAAAGTGCTGTTCAAACAGCAAAGAGAACACCAGGGTGCCGGCAAGAATGGCGATGATGGAGATCGCCTGGGTGACCCCGTTGGCAACGGTCAGGTTTGAGGTGCCAAACAGCGGCTTGATGAATCCAAATTTAGCCGGGGAGTAGATGGTGGATTGCACAGCCAATAGCAGGGTCATGGCAAAGGCGCACCAGAACCATCCCTGGTAGTAGCTGACGGTGATCATCAGGGTAAAGATAACGGCAGCCCAGGCACTCAGGCGCATAATGGTGCGCTTGGGAAAGCGATCGGACATGAATCCCGCTGGCGACAGCAGCAAAATGAAGGGAAGCAGGATCAGCGCGTTGACAATGGCGGTCAGTATGATCTGGTGTTGGCCATCGTAGATTTTAAATACGGTATTTTGAATGATGATCTTGTGACCAAGGTCAACAAAGGCATTCATAAAGACGGCGACTAAAAAGGGCAGGGCGCCGCGAATACGCAAAAGTGATCTCATGAATTGAGGGCTCCGTTAATGGATTGCTCCTGTAAGTATGGAAGAGGGGGTGCTATATACAACCTAAATCCTAAAAGTTGGTTTATATGCGGCGAAAGGTATTACATAATGATACCTTACGGATTCAATTGGAGGTAGCATGGCACAAACGCGTCAGTTAATCACGACCTTGAAGCATCAATTAAGGCTCAGGGGGAAAACATACCAGGATGTTGCCGGGGTGCTTGAGTTGAGTGAGGCCTCGGTCAAGCGGCTGTTTTCACAGCAGGACATGACATTGCAACGTCTGGAGCGGGTGTGCCAGCTGATCAATCTTGAACTCAGTGATCTGATCAGCGAAATGCAAAAAGAGCGGGCGCAGCTCTCGGAGCTAACCCTAAAGCAGGAAGAGCAGATAGTCAGTGATCTGGGACTGTTGCTGGTTGCCGTGTGTGTGGTGAACGGTTACACCTTTGAGCAGATCCTGGAGCAGTATCGCCTGACCGAGGGTGAACTGGTGCAGAAGCTGGCTCAGTTGGACCGATTAAGGATCATCGAACTGTTGCCGGGAAACCGGATCAAGTTAGCGATCTCGACCCAGTTTCGCTGGCAGCCCAACGGGCCTATTCAGCAATTTTTTCAGCAGCAGGTCAAGGAGGAGTTTTTCCGTTGCCGCTTCGACCAGCCGACCGACTGCTTGCTGGTTGCCAATGGCTTGCTTTCGGCTGCCAGTAACGGCAAGTTACAGCAACGGATGCAGCAGCTGGCCAATGAGTTTACCGCTCTGGCTCAGGACGATTTCAGTTTAGCCATGGATAAAAAGCATGGCTCGACCCTGGTGGTGGCGGTGCGCCAGTGGAATTCGTCGCTGTTCTCTGAGCTGCAGCATCAGGAGTGAGATCCGGTGTGGGAGATCTCAGGTCTTTTGCGCACGGGAAAAGGGATCACCAGTACTTGTCGATCGCATCGCGCAGTGCCTGGGCTGTCGCTTTGCCCTTTTCCCCGGCCAGCGCCCGTCCGGCGATGAAGGCTTTCGCACTGAGCCCTGCAAAAAGATGAATGTCTTCGGGGATGATGCCACCTGTGATCGACAGCTCGATCCCCATCTCCGACAAGATACGCATCCGGTTGATATCTTCCTCGGACCAGCGGACTCCTGCCAGTTCGGCATCGCGGGATCTATGATAGATAGCCTGGGTGATCCCTGAGTCGAGCCAGCTTTGGACATCATCCAGGGTCCAGTGACCATAGAGTTCAATCTGCACCTCGCCGCCGAACTTATCGGCTATCTCTTTACAGGCTCTTATGGTTGCCGGGTGAGCGGCAGCAGAGACGGTGATCCAGTCAGCCCCTGCCTCAAACGCCATTTTGGCCAGGATCGCCCCGCCATCGGTCGTTTTCATATCACATACCAAGATGTGCTCAGGATGCTGGCGGCGTAAACTACTCACCGCAGACATCCCCTCGGCAAAAGCTAAGATAGTGCCGACCTCAATGATATCGACAAAACTTTCCACCTGGCCGGCGATCCCGGCTGCTGTGGTTAAATCTGTGCTGTCCAGGGCGATCTGTAGCATGGGTTTGTTCATATTCATTCTCTTGGTCTCTTTTGGATTTGGAAATTTGAGCCGGGCTTTAAATTCACGACTGGCCGTAATAGGCATCGCAGCCATGCTTTCGGTTGTAGTGCTTATCGGAAAGCTCCTGCTGGATCTCTATGTTGTGATTGAGGGTACGGGTCGACAGTGCCATGGCGGCTACCTCCTCAAGGACTACGGCATTATGCACCGCATCCTGGGCGTCTTTTCCCCAGGAGAAAGGGGCATGCCCCATAACTGTGACGCTCGGGACCGCGCTGGGATCCAGATCGCGCTGATTAAAGGTTTCAACGATCACCTTGCCGGTGTTCTGTTCGTAGTCGCTCTGGATCTCCTGCGGGGTGAGCTGGCGAGTGCAGGGAATATCGCCATAGAAGTAATCGGCATGGGTGGTGCCCAGGGCAGGGATATCTAACCCAGCCTGGGCCCAGGCGGTGGCATGTCTTGAGTGGGTATGAACAATTCCACCGATATGGGGAAAGGCTCGATAGAGCTCAAGATGGGTTGCGGTATCACTCGATGGATTGAGCTCTCCTTCGATAATATTTCCCTTGAGATCAAGGATGACAATATCCTGGCTGGAGAGGACACTATAGGCCACCCCGGATGGTTTGATAGCAATGACTCCTTTCTGGCGGTCGATCTCGGAGACATTACCCCAGGTAAAGGTGACCAGGCCATATTTGGGAAGCTGTAGATTGGCGGCCAGCACTCTCTCTTTCAGGGAATGGAACATAGCACTCCTCCTTTGGTATCCCTAGGTTGGTGAATTTGTATCGCCTATACCGTTTCGGCCAATGCCTGCTCTATGACCGCGTACACATCCTCTGCGCAGCGGCAATTGCGTAGTTTGTCCAGATCCACCCCGCTGTCACTTTCCTCATCATCCAGCACCTGGGTGACCTCCATCAGCCCCTGCATATGCTCATCCGAAGAGCTGCCAGCCAGGGTGATCAGAACGTCAACCGGCTCATCTTCCCCCTCGAAATGGACGGGATCATTGAGGGTTACCAAAGCGAATGCCGTGCGATTGACTCCATCTTCCGGGCGGGCGTGGGGCATCGCCAACCCGGGGGCAATGACGATATAGGGGCCCATCTGCTCGATACTGCGGATGATGGCTTCAGGATAAGAGGGCTCAACAGCGCCGGATGCGATCAACATATCGGTGCCCTGTTTGATAGCATCTTTCCAGTCGGTTGCCGTTGTCTGTAGTTTGATTGAGCGGTTATCGATAAGAGATTGTTTGAAGTTCATAATCAGCTCCATGCGGGCCACTTACCGTGAGCAGAAGTGGCTTTAGTTATCGTTTCAGAATCATTTCGCAAAATTGTTGTGGATGATCTGCAGCAGCTCATCTCCAAAAGAGTTGGGGTTAAGCATGTTCTGTACGCCCAGCACAAACTTGCCCTGTCCGGGATCCATTTCGCCGGAAAGATGCTTGGAGGAGACGATGATGTCAGTGCTTGCCAGCTTGGACTTGTAGTCGGATACGGCGCAGGAATCCATGGCATGGGGGATCCCCTTCTTTTCAAGGTATTTGCCAATCTTCATCTTCATCATCATCGATGATCCCTGACCATTTCCACACACCGCCAGAATGCGCACGGCCCGGGCAGAGCTCTGTATCTGCACGGATTCTTCAGTCCCACAGTGGGATAGATCTTGCGCTGTGTTGAGTTGTTCTCGGCTTGTTTTGGCCTGGTCTTCCTCGGCCCGCAATGTCTTTGAAGCAAAGTACATATAGACGCCGGCACCAGCCAAGATCACAAAGAAGAACATGGATGAGAAGGACAGACCCTGCATGATAGGCGGGAACACCAGAGCCCAGTCCGCCATTCCCATCCAGGCATTAAACTGAGTTCCCTGCTCGGCCAACAAGTGAATCGCCCAGGCTGATCCGGTTACCTCAATAATCCCCATCACAAAGCAGATCTTCATGACCGCTCTCCAGCCTCCGAAGTGGTTAGCAAACACACCTATGGTTGCGTTAGAGAAGAACATAGGAATGAAGCCGGGAATAATCATGATCGGTGAGCCAAAACCCAGCAGGGCAAGGACTGCGACAAACTGGCCAATGGCTCCCCACATGAAGCCAAAGACCATGGCATTGGGTGAATAGGCATAGATTGCGGCACAGTCGATGGCCAGTACCGCATTCGGAATGACTCGCTCTGAGATCCCTTTAAAAGCCTCCGAGAGCTCAGCAACAAACATGCGAACCCCGGCGACAATGACCTGAATAGCAACCGCAAACTTTAAACCCGTTTCAAGGATGTAGATGGGCCATGCAGTATTTCCTGCCATCGCCTGCAAATTATCCAGGCCGAAAGAGAGAAGAATGATGCCAAAGAAGAGAGTCATCACAATGGCCGTCGCCGAGATGCTGTCGTGGAAAATATTAAGCCATTTCGGAAGGTTCAGGTTATCGACACTCTCCTCTTTGTTTCCAAGCTTGGGAGCTACTTTTGTCGCGATCCAAGAGGCAACTTGTTGTTGGTGCCCAATAGAAAAGCCAGCTCCGCCCGTCACCTCTTCTGTGGGCTTGAACATAATATTGGAGGCGATTCCCCAGTACAGAGCCATTAAGATGGCTGAGCAGATCACGGTTTCCCACATGGATGCTCCCATAATGAAATAGAAAACAGCGATCAGGCCTGCTTGTTGGAACATGATGTGTCCGGTGAGCATTATGGTGCGGATCCCGGTAATACGACGAAAAACAACAAGTAGTATATTCAGCGCCAGCCCCAGCAGTACGGCATAGCCAACCCAGGAGTAGTCCTGCCCCATGGTCTCCATCGTTGCCATCATCGTGGTGTAGGGGTCGATCACCGAGCCAACGATGTGATGGTATTCAGCTAGTTTTTCTATCACAGGTTTGAAGCCAGCGACCAGAGTGCTTGCTCCAACCTGGACCAGCATGAATCCAACGATTGTTTTGATGGTGCCCTTAATGACGGTCGTCACGTCACGTCTAAGTAAGATGTAACCGATACAAGTCACTAGCCCCAAAAGCAAGGGAGCCTTGGTCATGATCTGGCTATAAAAGATATAAAATATGTCGTATAGGGTCTGCATAATGATGCTCCATCAATAACTGCAATCCAGCTTGCCGGGTATCCTGTATTTTCGTTGTTCTCGTTTCTTGCCTTTACGCTTGTCTGCCATCAGCTCAAACAACCTAGCAACTAAAAGTAATCATAAAAAGTCATTATTTGACATTATGTGAGAATGCTCTCATTGATTTCGTATCTGTTTTGATCAAGATCAATTATGAGGGTTTAGGCCTTATTTATTCCCATTTATAGGGGGTATCCCCTGTTCTTTCGGCGGTAAGGGGGTGCAAGGGCTACTGCAGTTCATTCGAAGTTTTTGATCGTTCAAATGTTTAACTGGATCACAAAAAGTCACCTTTAATCATTTTCAATCATTATTGTGATTGTTATAGTTGGTTCACATCATTTGTTGTCATTGCCTGCCAGCGCAGGATGACAGTGTTGCAATCGGCAAAGAAGCAAGAGGGATTCAGATGAGCAAGGTTGATGAGATTACCCGGGAGTCATGGATTTTGAATACCTTCCCTGAGTGGGGAACCTGGCTGAATGAAGAGATAGAGCAGGAGGAGGTGAAGCCCGGAACATTTGCCATGTGGTGGCTTGGTTGTACCGGGATCTGGGTGAAGTCAGAGGGAGACACCAACCTGTGCATCGATTTTTGGTGTGGCACCGGCAAGAAAACCCGGGCCAATCCGAACATGAAAAATCAGCATCAGATGATGCGGATGGGGGAGTTCGTAACCTTCAGCCGAACCTTAGAACTTCCCCCTTCGTCCTGGATCCCTTCGGCATAAAAAAAATCGATGCCGTACTGGCAACCCATGACCACGCGGATCATATCGATATCAACGTCGCCGCAGCCGTTCTCTACAACTGCGATGAGCGGGTAAAGTTTATCGGGCCTAAGGCATGTGTCGAATTGTGGACCGGGTGGGGAGTTCCTGCCGATCGTTGTATCGTGGCGCAGGTTGGAGATGAGATCCCGGTAGGAGATGTGACCATCAAGGTGTTGGATGCATTTGATCGCACCGCTCTGGTGACCCTGCCGGAAGGAGTGAGCTCTCATGACAAATCGATTCTTGATGGTATGGATGATCGCGCCGTCAACTATCTGATTGAGACCACAGGCGGGAATCTCTATCACTCCGGAGATTCGCACTACTCAAACTACTACGCCAAGCATGGTAATGATCATCAGATTGATGTGGCGTTGCTCTCCTATGGAGAAAACCCCCGTGGCGTGACCGACAAGATGACCGCTTCCGATATATTAAGGGCCGGGGAGTCGCTGGATGCTCAGGTGGTGGTGCCGTTTCACCATGATATCTGGGCAAACTTCCAAAATGATCCCCGTGAGATCGAGGTTCTGTGGAAGATGAAAAAAGATCGCCTGAATTATGGATTCAGCCCCTTCTTCTGGCAGGTCGGAGGCAAGTACACCTTCCCGACCGATCAAGATAAGCGTTACTACCAGCACCCTCGAGGTTTTGATGACATTTTCATTGATGATCCCGAGCTGCCTTACAAATCATTTTTGTAGGGTCCTGGGCGGATATTTATTTCTCCATGCCGGCAGATTTGAGTCGCTTCATTGCCCTGTGATAGCGAGCCCCAGGTAAGAGGGGGCCGATGATTTAGCCGCTCAACAAAGCTCCTCATCGTCTGCCCGGCAGCCAGGGAGGAGCTGAACTTTTCCATGAGGTGTGCAATGCATAGTTTTGATAACTCTTTTCGCCTGGGGCTGTATGAGAAAGCGATGCCCGCTGAACTATCCTGGGAGGAGAAGCTCCTGACAGCCAAAGAGTTTGGTTTTGATTTTGTTGAAATATCAGTAGATGAATCAGATGAGCGACGTCAGCGCCTGGATTGGAGTGATGAGAAGATCTACGCCCTGCGCCGTCTGTGTGAGAAACATGCCATTCCCCTTCACTCCATGTGCCTGAGTGCTCACCGCAGATTCCCGTTTGGTTCAAAAGATGCGTCGGTTCGACAGCAGGCTTTTGTGATGATGCAAAAGGCGATCAATCTCGCCTATAAACTGGGGGTGCGTTGCGTCCAGCTTGCCGGGTATGACGTTTACTATGAGACACAAACTCCCGAAAGCCATTGCCGTTTTATTGAGGGGATGAGGAGCGCTGCGAAAATGGCGGAGCGCGCCGGTGTGATGCTGGGCGTTGAGATCATGGATACTCCCTATCTCAACTCCTTGAGTAAATTTGAGATCCTGAAAAATGAGCTCCCATCTCCTTATTTCATGGCGTATCCGGATGTAGGCAATATTAGTGGCTGGAATTACGATACCTGTACCGAGCTCAAGCTCAGCTGTGAGCATATTGTTCAGCTCCATCTCAAAGACACGCTGAGAGTGACACCTGATCACCAGGGGCAGTTCCGGGATCTGGTGATCGGGGAGGGGGATGTTGATTTTGAATCCATTTTTAAAACTTTACTTAGCATGGAGTACGCAGCTCCCATGGTGATCGAGATGTGGGCCCGGGATGAGCAGTGGGCCCAGAATATTCGACTCGCCAGAGCCCGGTTGGCCGAGGCTGCTCATAAAGCGGGAATGCAACTTCTATAGTCATCGAAGGGGGATGATTGAGAGCCATTTCAAAGTTTAACTACTCAGAGCGGCTCAGCCCCTTGAAGATTATCGAATGGGTTTAAATCACGGGAGTGAAGTTATAAAATCAATACTAGTCATAAATAATCAAAAAATGGAACTGCTATGACAGAAGCCCAGCGGCATAGCACAATACTTGAGCTGCTACAGCAAAAGCGTTATCTGACAATTGCCGATCTCATCGAAGCCTTTGAGATCTCTCCGGCAACGGCGCGCCGGGATATCACGAAACTCAGTGAGTCCGGGAGGTTACGTAAAGTTCGTAATGGCGCCGAATCCCTTCCGCAAAAGAAGAGCTTTTGGTCCCCGTTTAATATTCATCTTGCATCCAACCATGATGAAAAGGTTCGAATTGCCCAGGCTGCAGCATCTCTGATCTCTCCGGGAGAAAGTGCCGTAATCAATTGTGGCTCTACCGCGTTTTTGCTCGGTCAGGAGCTATGCGGTCAGGATGTTCAGGTGATCACTAACTATTTTCCCCTTGCCAATTACCTGATAGAGCAGGAGCACGATGGGGTGGTGATCATTGGTGGTCAGTACAATAAGAGCCAATCAATCACTTTGGCTCCTCAGGATGAGATCTCCTCCCTGTATGCCGGCCACTGGATGTTTACCAGTGGCAAGGGATTAACGGTCGATGGTCTGTATAAGATGGATATGCTCACAGCCATGGCAGAGCAGAAAATGCTGGATCATGTGGGCAAGCTTGTGGTTTTGACCGACAGCAATAAAATTGGTCAACGTGCCGGGATGCTATTTTGTCATGCACAACGTATCGATGTTTTGATCACAGGCTCAGAGGCCGATCCCAAGATCATCCGGGAGCTCAGGGAGCAGGGGACAGAGGTCATCTTGGTGTAGCATGCACCATCTCGGTGCGAAATAGCCTCTTTTTTGTTCTAAGTGGTGCATTCAGGTCTGATTAAAAACTAAAATAGCGTCAAAAATCGTCTTAATTAATTGATATATAACACTAAATAATAGTTGGCACGTCTCTTGTTTGACTCTGCACAAATTATAAATATTCAGTGACAGAGAATGGATAGGAGAGTGGCGATGAAATGGAAGCTATGGATGTTATTTCCGGCGGTTAGTTGCTTGAGTCTCCCGGCGCTGGCGGCACCGGCCGGGTTGGACACCGGAGACACGGCCTGGGTACTGAGCTCCGGAATGTGGGTTCTGTTTATGAGTATCCCGGGCCTGGCTCTTTTCTATGGCGGCATGGTTCGTAAGAAGAATGTGTTGTCGATCAAGCTACAATGTTTTGCGATCTGCTGCCTGGTTTCACTGCTGTGGGCAGTCGCAGGCTATACCCTGGCCTTTTCCACCGGTAACGGCTTTATTGGTGGCCTGAGTGATCTCCTGCTCAATAAGGTGACCACTACCAGTTTAACCGGCACTATTCCCACCAGTGCCTTTGTGTTTTTCCAAATGACCTTTGCGGTGATTTCAGCTGCGATCATCACAGGTGCTGTGGCGGAGCGGATGAAATTTTCGGCCCTATTGGTCTTTATCGCCCTCTGGCTCCTGCTGGTCTATGCTCCCATCTGCCACTGGGTCTGGGGGAGTGATGGCTGGCTAATGAACAAGGGGATCCTTGATTTTGCCGGCGGTACCGTGGTGCATATTAATGCCGGTGTATCCGGCCTGGTCGCGGCCATGGTTGTTGGTAAGCGTCGCCAGGAGGGCTGCGATCAGAGTGCTAACCACAACCTGACCCTGACCCTGGTTGGCGGGGCCATGCTCTGGGTGGGTTGGTTCGGCTTCAATGCAGGCTCTGCCCTTGGCGCAGGACAGGGAGCGGGGATGGCAATGCTGACGACTCAACTGGCAGCCGCCTCCGGAGCCCTGGCATGGATGTTTGCTGAGTGGAGTATCACTCGTAAGCCCTCTGTGCTGGGAACTGTTTCCGGTGCCATTGCCGGATTGGTTGCGATCACACCCGCCGCGGGATTTGTGACAACCGGAGCCGCGATTGGTATCGGCTTACTGGCCGGGGTGATCTGCTATTGGGCGACCGCGGTTCTCAAGACAAAGCTGGGATATGATGATTCCCTGGATTGTTTTGGGATCCATGGTATTGGTGGAATCGTCGGTGCCCTGCTCACCGGGGTCTTTGCCTCATCGGCCATTGGCGGGACAGCCGGTGTGATCGAGGGGAACTGGGCTCAGCTTGGGCTACAGGCTCTGGGGGTTGTGGTCACCGTCGTCTACGCCACGGTTGCCAGCTATATCCTGCTCAAGATTATTGGCCTGGCTGTGAATCTTCGAGTCGATGACGAGACCGAGCGCCGCGGATTGGATATTGCCGAGCATGGTGAGCGGGTCGAATAAATAGCTTTACCTGGAGCGTTTCCGGATAAACCGGTTCACCTCATGAAAGCAGCTTTGACTTTGATCGCTGACTCGCAAGCCACATCCATGTTGCTCTACTGCAGCAGCCTTGCTGCAGAAGGTCAGCTTAACAAAGCTCAAAGCAGCACTTGAACTTGAGGGTTACGAATAACTACCCGGATTAAACTAAAAATGCCCTGGTAAGGATTCAATAAGAGCCTCCAATGCGTTGGGGGCTTTTTTATTGTCAGCACCCAGTCTCTGTTCCTGTTTCACCGCTAGCCACACCCCTTGGAATACACCCCTTGACCTTCCATTAGCTGGAAGCTTTAACCTCACTTATCAATGAAACCAGCTCACATAGTGAGGAGGACAGGATGGGATCTCATAGAAAAATAATCGGTTTTGCGCTGCTGCTCTCAGTCATGGGAGAGATAGTGCTTTGGGGGATCTATGGGTTGTATCTTTTTCCCGGACACCCGGCTCAGACTCTGCTGTGGAGTCTAACCTGCGCTCTGGCAATGGGAGCCGTGCTGGGTGGCGGGATCATTATTCTTGGGCTGGATAAAGGCGCGAAAGGCTGGGTTTTTCCCCTGGTATTGCTGGTGAGTTTGATTGTATTTAGCTTATGCAATCTGGTTTGCTATCGACTTGATTTGGCTTTTGACTATTGGGGCTCGGTGACTCATCCCTGGTTATTTCTTGGGGAGGCTTTGTTGGTGCTGTGATAGGAGGGCTGATTTACGCTTATTTTGTCTGTTTTAGTCGGGTAATTGATGGTAACTCGCAAAAGATATCTCGTTTTTACAGGAATTAATTTATTTGCTGGGTTTGACTTTATCGCTTCAAACAACATTTAATCTGGCCCATAAGAGTAAAGAAGAATATAGGGCCAAAATTAGAAATTCTGTTTAAAATTGCATCATTGTCATTGAGCTGATAGATTGTCGCAGACACTCTCTAAATCTGTTGTACCTGGATGTAAAACACAAGGAGAATGGCATGCCCAAACTGGTTATTCATGATGAGATGGATGGTCTGGCACTTGTCGAGGTCGCTGACTTCCTGGAGATAAGTCGTCCGGCTCGTTTTCATGTGATCGTGCTGGATCGTGAAGTGCAGCTTGCTTCCGGAGTATGTCAGAAGCGCAAGGGGTATGTTCAAAGTGCACCTTTCTCTATTGATGGGGTGCGCCAGGTCTCCGAAGCCTATACCCGGGATGATGCGCAGCAGTTTTTCATGGCAAAAGTTACTGAGCTACGTCAGCATGTCTTGAGCGAACAGTAAGCCACATTGAGGGATAGGGTATGTTAACCAGCAAAACAACAACCCATTACTCTATAAACGCTGTAGCTAAGATAGCTCACCAGAGTTATCACTACATTTTGATTGATGAGCAGTTTAATTTTGCCCTGTTACCTGAGCATGAGTCAGCTGATGTCGCATTTCAGTTTCATGATGGCGATCGTGACGAGATATCCAAGCTTTATGAGCGTTTGTGTGAGGCGAATAATGCCGGGGATATTCATATATTGACAAATGGTACACTTCCTGAAAATGCAAAAATTAGTATCAAACTATCGGTTTGGAACCGTACAGGCTAGTTTTCTCGGCATGACTTGATGGGATGTCTGTGGATAGTTCAGCAACTGTTCAGGCTATTTAAAAAAATAATTGGAATCATCTCCAAGGCTTATGCATAATAAAGTCGGCAGCATAAAGAATGCTATCCATTAAAATAAAATAAGGAAATATGAATGGCTGATTTCATTAAGACGTTATTAAATATTCGCAGTCTTCGCGCTAACTGCAGAGATTTGACTCTGGAGCAGTTGGAGGAGGGATTAGCTAAATTACAGGAGGTGGTTGAGCAACGCAGGGAATCTGAGGAATCGGTTCGTGCAGAAGAGGAAGCTCGCCAGCAAAAAATCCAGGAGTACCTGGATAAGATGGCTGCTGATGGTATCGATCTTGGCGATCTGGCTCCACAGAAAGCGACTAAGTCCACCTCTAAGCGTGCTCCACGTCCGGCCAAATATAAGTATCATGATGAGAATGGCCAGGAGAAGACCTGGACGGGTCAGGGACGCAAGCCTGCTCCGATCCAACGTGCTTTGGACGAAGGACGCTCTCTGGATGAGTTCTTGATCTAAGCTGTTTGTTATTCAGATTTAGCCTTGTGAGTTCATGAGATTCACAAGGCTTTTTTTTGGCTTGCGCCTATAAAGAGTCTCGCTAATTTTATCATGAGCCTGAGTCCGGGGCTTGAGTGGACTGGGCAATGAAACATTAATAGCCATACTTGGGTAAAACGAGCAGCGCGGAACTTCCTATGGCTGAATGTGAGCGAGTGGGCTGGCAACAATGGCGATGGTTAGGCCTGTTATTATTTTTGTTTGTCTCTGGCTGTAGCAAACCTGTCCTCACCGAGTTACAGCCTGCAGACAAGATACTGGCTTTTGGAGATAGTCTGACTCGCGGAGTGGGTGTCCCGGCTGAACAGAGCTATCCCGCCGTACTTCAGCAGCTCTCAGGGATCCGAGTGATCAACGCGGGGGTTCCGGGAGAGTTGAGTTCTGAAGGCCTCAAGCGTTTGCCTGGGGTGCTGGATGAGATCCAACCAAACCTCATCATTCTCTGTCATGGCGGGAATGATATCTTGCGTAAGCGATCCATGGTTGAGCTTAAGAGTAACCTGCAACAGATGATCGAGTTGGCACAGCAGCGTGGGATTGAGGTGATCCTGATTTCGGTACCTAAACCGGGCTTATGGGTGGATCCACCGGAGCTCTATCGGGAGCTTGCGGACAACAACCGGCTGCCTATCGATGAAACGATTCTCGGGGAGCTTGAGAGCGACCGCAAGATGAAATCAGATATGGTGCACCTGAATCAACAGGGCTACCGCCTCTTCGCCCAGGCGATCTATCAGTTAATGGTTCAAAGAGGGGCTCTGTCAGGGTGACTCTTAACCAGTCCCCTAACAACCGCGAGGGGGCCCCTTGATTCGTGGCAATCCTGAAAATTACTTATTCCTTGAAGCTCAGCATAGACACGCCGCATACCATCCATGATATGCCTCCCCAGTTCGATATCCCTATCTCTCGCTCTGTCTCTCCGGGAGAGACTCCACCCCTGGCGTGGCTATGCTCTCATGGCGTCCAGCCATTCGGATTCACTCGCATTATGATTTTCAGGCACGAATCAAAGGGGAAGTAACCCCCATGAGCGAGCACCGAGGCTAGTTATATTTGTGCTTTTTTGTTTTCGAGGCAGGATGCCGAGCACCGTAGCTCTGCGGAGGGACTCGCAGCGCGAAGGGAGCTTTTGATTACTTTTGGCGGTACAAAAGTAATGTGCTGCCGGCACTCCGGCAATCATGCTGCGCAGCTGCAAAAAGGCTATCCGCAGGATATATAAAAAGTTCGCCATTGATACAAAGCGAACCTTCATCATTTGACCTGCGGTCAGCTTTTTGTGCCTGTGGCACAATTGTCCGGCCGCGGACTGCGGGTCAGGGGGACTGCTCACCCAGTCCCCCTAACAACCCCGAGGGTGCCCCTCGATTCGCGTTGATCCTCAGAGCCACTGGTTTATGAGATACGCAGAAACGAGCCATCCATGGCTCGACCCTGCTTTCAGGATATCCATATCCTTTAATCTCAAACACCAACGTGACCCTTCGGTGCGAATCAAAGGGGAAGTAACCCCCAGTGAGCGAGCGCCGAGGCGAACTATAAACCCACAATTTTTTTTCGAGACAGGATGTCGAGCACCGCAGCTCTGCGGAGGGGCGAAGTTGCTCCCAGAGCAACGTAACGCGAGATAGGATATCGAGCTGGGGAGATTTATCAGGGATGATAAATTCGCAGCGCGAAGGGAGGTTTTGCTGACTTTTGCCGATACAAAAGTCAGGCGCTGTCGGCGCCCCGACATATCTGTGGCGAAGCCACAATATTAGCTGCATGCAATGCTATCAAGTTCGCTTTTGGTACAAAGCGAATTTCGATGATCTGACCTACAGTTAGCCATTGTGTGCCTGCGGCACAATAGTTCTGTCACCAGTGCGTTCCGTTCTTGGTCTCCAGCCTGGTTTATCTCCACCAAGTACCGGCGGTAGGCTCTGCCAAATCGCGGGGGTTTTGGACATCATGATGACAGGGCCGATCATCCGAAGGTCCCCATAAGGCGTACCATGCACTTCACGCTTCCAAATTTTACTCTCTTGCTCCGTCAAGCGTCCGCGGACGCCTTTATACCCCTCTACCTCGCCCATCCGCAGCAGCCACATTGCTACCTGACACAATGACGAGGTTACTCGATAGCTGCCGCCGTCGCGAGCCCGACGAGCCAGGGCAATCATAGTCCCATAAGCAGCCAGATAACCTGCCAGGAAATCGCAAACAAATACCGGGGTCAACAAGGGCCCATCTGCATCGACCCCTCTTCCATGAACATCGCACATCCCGGTTACGGCCTGAGCCACCTGATCCCAGCCGGCACGCTCGTACCATGGGCCACCCGATCCAAAGCAGTTCACGGAAGTATGAATGATACCCGGGCGCATTTTAGTCAGACTCTCGGTGGAGAACCCCTTACGGGCCAGTGCTCCGGGACGGTAGCCATCCAGAAAGACGTCACATTCTTTTACCAGGGAGCGCAATTGCTCTGCATCCGTCTGATGGTTTAAATCGAGAAAACAGCTTCGCTTTCCATGACTGGTATCACGCAGGAAGGCGGGCACTTGAGGCAAATGCTCGGCAGTGACCATGAGAACATCAGCGCCATGTTCAGCTAAAGAAAACCCGGCCATCGGGCCAGCAATAATCCGAGTGGAATCAATGACTCTAACCCCCTCCAAGGGAGTCTTGCATTCCGGTAGCGGCTCAGGGTCGCTGTCGGCAATCTTTTCGATCTCCACGACAGGCCGTTTGGCCAGGTATGCCCCTTGTGGATGGGCAAGCCACTCTTCGGGAGTTCTCACCATTCCACCACAGGCTTGTACCCGTGCGATCGCGTCTTCGGCGCCCTTGGCTGTCCAGTTCATGAGCGCGGCTTTGATAGCATCTATGGAGTTGTCACACTTCAACACCCCCAGAACTTTTTCACGCAAATGGTCCAGATTTGTGTGCGGCAAGAAGTGTTTACCGTCTTTAGTAGGCCAGCATTGAGTTGTTGCAATCATATCGGCAACGGCAGGGCTAAGTTCAAAATGCTCGTATTCGCCTTTTTCATTAAGGCGCTCGGTTTCGCGGCTGCCCAGAAGCGCGGTTGCAGCGGCTGCGTGAGTGTCGATTTCAATTTTCTGACGATCCCCCATGCGAAGCTCCCACAGGTCGTTTGCAGCAAGTGCCCGTGCGGCCAGTGCGCTGGCTAAGGCTTCACCCATTTTAAGTGGTGAAGCGAAAAAAGGGCCTTCGCGGGTAAAGGTAATTTCTTTTTCAGCTGGACTCCCCTGCCCACGAATTTCTAGCAGCTCATCCATAGAGTGGGGAAGATTGTTATTTTTTTTCGTCATGATGCTTTTACCATTTTCAATCAGGCCAAAATTTGAATGGAAACTTGCTATCACCTGTCACGGCTGTAAGTCACAACACTCCTCAGTGCCGAGGCTGTTAGACTCAAGCCGAACCTGGGAGTTTTGCAGATGGTGTCGAACTCAAATTCTGTGCGACTTAAAACCTATTCATCACCAACTTCAGCTGCTTTATTAAGCTTCCTACAGTTCAAACATTGACACAGCTAACCCATTAGCTAAATTGAATTATTTTGAATAAGATTCTTAAAATGAGAAGAATGGATCTAAATTCGCTTGATGTTTTTTGCGCTGTAGTGAATGAAGGTGGCATTGTTCGTGCCGCAGAGAAATTAAATCGGGTGCAAAGCAACGTCACGACACGGATTAAACAGTTGGAGCAAAGGCTTGGTGTTTCATTATTCAGAAGGCGCGGTCGCTCCCTTGAGCTTACGCCACAAGGAGCAGATCTCTTGGTTCATGCTGAGCGATTGCTTCGTTTGGCGGATGAAGCAGAATTATCTGTGCGGGGTTCAAATTCTCTAAGACCACTGCGGCTGGGTTCTATGGAAAGTACCGCCGCTAGCCGCTTACCAAAGATACTTGCCGCGCTTCATCGATCTAAGCCCAGCCTTAAAGTGGAGCTGCAAACCGGGACAACGGCGCAATTGATACAAAGGGTGCAAGATTATCGTCTGGATGCAGCGTTTGTTGGTGAGCCTTTTGAGCGCAATGGTCTCAACGTCCGATCGGTATTTCGTGAAGAACTGATCTTGGTCACCAGCGCCGACCATCCGCCTGTGACTCAGAGCTCTGATCTCCATGGCCAAACACTGATCACCTTTGGAAAAGGTTGCTCGTATCGCACCATCATCGAAAATTGGATTTCAGAAGCGGTTGTAAAACCTTCACGAATTTCTGAGTTCAGCAGTTACCATGCTATTGCTGCGTGTGTCGCTGCAAATGGCGGCTATGGCATTATTCCGGCCTCGGTTCTGGAAACATTGAGCCTTAATAGTGCTATAAGAAAACACAAACTACCTGACGGGATAACAATGAACCGTACCTATCTTGTTTGGAATGATGAATATTTGCCTTCAATTTCAGCATTGCTCGATCAATTACCTCTTTTCGAGGCAGGGATGCCAAGCACCGGAGCTTGATGGAGGGGTGAAGTGACTCTCAGAGTCACGTAACGCGAGATAGGATATCGAGCTGGAGAGATTCATCAGGGATGATAAATACATCACGCGAAGGGAGCTTTTGATTACTTTTGGCGGTACAAAAGTAATGTGCTGCCGGCACCCCGGCACTTATGCAGCGAAGCCGCAGATCAGCCGTGCGCAGCACTAGGAAAAGTCAGCTATTGGTACAAAGCGAACTTAGCTCTTAGTCCTTCGGACTGAGTATTTGTGCCTTCGGCACATTTGCCGCTGCCGAGCAGCGACGGGTTAGGGGAACTGCTCACCCAGTCCCCCTAACAACCCCGAGGGTGCCCCTCGATTCGCGTTGATCCTCAGAGCCACTGGTTTTATGAGATACGCAGAAACGAGCCATCCATGGCTCGACCCTGCTTTCAGGATATCCATATCCTTCAATCTCAAACACCAACGTGGCCTTTCGGTGCGAATCAAAGGGGAAGTAACCCCCGTGAGCGAGTGCCGAGGCAAACTATAAAACCACTATTTTTTGTTTTCGAGACAGGGTGGAATTGCTCCCGGAGCAATGAAACGCGAGGTAGGGATACCGAGCTGGTAGGATTATCAAGGATGATAATCGCCGAGCACCGCAGCTCTGCGGAGGGACTCGCAGCGCGAAGGGAGGTTTTGCTGACTTTTGCCGATACAAAAGTCAGGCGCTGTCGGCGCCCCGGCATATCTGTGGCGAAGCCACAATATTAGCTGCATGCAATGCTATCAAGCTCGCTATTGGTACAAAGCGAACTTCAGTGATTTGACCTGAGGTCAGCCATGTTGTGCCCTTGGCATATTGCCGTGGTCGAGTGATAACAGCCACGAATCACAACCAAAGGCTCAGATCGAACATTGGCTCTTTATTGAAGATTGTGTCAATTTTAGGGGTGGGATATGGTACTAAAGAGACAAGCGATTTGAGGTTTTCATGAAAGAAGCCGCTCATGGGCACTTTATCATCCACCGCTACCCGAAGCTGCTCCTGCTTAAGCCATTAGGACACTTTAACCGCAGTGGCATCCGTCATCTTGCAACAAGAATGTTTGAAGCTCTGGATCATGGCATAGAGCAGCCCTGGGCTTATCTGGAGCACCTGCAGAATCAACCCAGTATTACAGCCGATGGATTGGATGAGTTGAGTGTTATGTATCAGGGGCTTGAGCAGCGGGGCTGTTCAAGGTTTGTGAGTGTCTCAGATTCCAGGCTATCGAGTATGATTTCCCAAAAGTGTGCCAGGCAAGCCGGGATCAAGCTCTGCTGTTATTCCTGCCTTGAAGAGGCTTATGAGGCCCTGGCAGAGGATCCAGGGATCAGGGCCCAGTGGAGTGATATGGAGCCCGTCGAATATTCCGGCTAATTTATGCAATAGAATAAGGAGATCAAAATGCATAAAATCCCCATCATTGAGACAGAGCGCCTGATTCTGCGCTCTTTTCACAATAGCGATCTGCAGCGTTATGCCCAGATCTGTGCCAAGCCCGAGTTCATGCGATTCATGGGAGAGGGGGAACCCCTGACCCGGGAGCAGGCCTGGCATAATATCGCCTACACTCTGGGCCACTGGGAGTTACGTGATCATGGCGTTTGGGCTCTGGAGGAAAAAGAGAGTCATCAGTTAATTGGCCGGGTTGGGATCATCAATCCCGAGGGGTGGCCCGGACCTGAGGTCTGCTGGGCGCTCGACCCCGATTATTGGGGAAAGGGCTATGCGACCGAGGCGGCGCGGGAGGTCATCCACTGGGGATTTTGCCACCTCTCTCTGCCGAGGATCATCAGTGTGATTGCCCCCAATAACATCCGCTCGGCGAAGGTGGCCGAGCGGCTCGGTGAGGAATTTAGTCATCAGCAGAGAATCAATGACAAGATCGTTGATATCTATGCGATTGAGCGGCCTCAGCAGTTATAGATTTGCTGCGGGCACCTGGTTGAAATAGCGATTCAGTTGCTGCAGGTTCTGCTCATCGATCTCATCAAAGTTCGCCAGCAGATCCGAGTCGATATCCAGCACCGCCAGTAATTGCTGCTGTTGATTGATGATAGGCAGAACCAATTCAGAGCGCGTGCTGGTTGAGCAGGCAATATGACAGCTTTGGGTCAGCACGTCCGGGATATTCAGCAAGCTCCGCTCGCGGGCACATTGGCCACAGATCCCACGGGAGAAGGGGATGGTCAGACAACCATGCCCCCCCTGGTAGGGGCCGATTTTCAGGGTGTCATTGCCGATATTTCTATAGAAACCCACCCAGTGAAAGAGTTCGAAACGTTGGAAAAGCTCGCAGCTAATGGTTGCCATCAGGGCGATGGGATCACGCTCTCCTTCACACAAGGCGTCCAGGGCTTGAAATAACTCCCGATAGGTCTGTTGCTTTTGTTGTTTGGTCATTGTTGCTCCAGGGTTATGACAGGGGTTATCTGTTATAGCACATCCTGGAGCAAGATCCTCTCAATCACCAAAGCTGTCGCAGGGGCGGTGCGTTCCCTTGGTTACCGGATATCGTAAGGGTTGGCGCGCAGGGCATTTTCGATGCCGCGCTGAGCATCATGCAGCCAATGCTCTATCTCTGTGGGGCTGAGATGATACTTCTCACTGGCATCCGTGATGCTGGTGTGCTCTTTGAGGATCTCCAGCACCAATGCCGTTTTACGCTCAGCACTCCAGGCTTTATCCACTGTTTGCTGGGTCATGGTCACCTCCTTGTGTATGGCCTCACTGTCAGTATAGGTCTCAATTGAGGTTTGTGGTGACTGGGTTAACCGATCTTTTCCCTCCCGTGGGGGGAGTCCAGATCCAGCTCGGGGCCTGCCGGTACCACCCGGGTTGGATTGATCTGCTGGTGGCTGTAATAATAGTGCTGCTTGATATGGTTGAAGTTGACGGTTTCACGGATCCCCGGGTACTGATAGAGCTCTTTTAGCCAGCCCTGCAGATGCGGATAATCTGCAATCCGTTTCAGGTTGGTTTTAAAGTGCCCGACATAGACGGCATCAAAACGGATCAGGGTGGTGAAGAGCCGCCAATCTGCCTCCGTGAGTACCTCCCCAAGCAGGTAGCGTTGTATTGAGAGTTTCTGCTCCAACACATCCAGAGCCTCAAACAGGGGATGAACCGCTTCCTGATAGGCCTGCTGACTGGTGGCAAACCCGGCTCGATACACCCCATTATTCACTCGCTCATAGATCCAGGCATTAAGCTCATCAATTTGCGCTTGAAGTTCGTTTGGATAGAAATCGAGGCGATTTCCTGTCAGCCCATCAAAGGCCTGGTTGAACATTCGGATGATCTCTGAGGACTCATTACTGACGATGGTCTGATTCTGTTTATCCCACAGCACAGGAACCGTGACTCTCCCCGAATAGTCGGGTCTCGCTCTGAGGTAGATCTGATAGAGAAACTCGCTCTGGTAGAGGGGATCCGCAGTGGCTCCCTGCTGATGCAGTCCGGAAAATCCATGCTCCCGACAAAACTCCCAGCCATTTTCCAGCATGTGTGGCTCGACGATACTGTAGCTGATGAGCTCCTCCAGCCCCTTGAGCTTAAGAAAAATAAGGGTGCGGTGTGCCCAGGGACAAGCGAGCGACAGATACAGGTGATAGCGTCCGCCCTCAGCCCTGAACCCCAACTCCCTTTCCGGGACAGGCTTGCCATCAGAAGTGATCCAGTCACGAAACCGCGACTCATCACGGACAAATCGCCCGCCACTTGACCGGGTGTCGTACCAGTGATCCTGCCATTGACCCTTAACTAATAGACCCATGGTTAGCTCCTTAATGCCTGGTTGGGAGATCAAATAAGAGGGCGTCCAGAGTTTCAACGACCTGTAGCCGGGGCCGGGTATCCTGGATGATAAGTGCATCTCCGGTCTCGAGTGTTTCTTGCTCAAGTTTGAGGCTGCCGCCGATGAGGTGCAGATAGCCAAGGCCCTCTTTGAGCTCAGGCAGTTGCAAAGTTCCCCCGGGGTGTACCATCCGGTACAACTGAAGATTCTGGAATACTTTCAGGCTGTCACCAGCGCCCTCAGGAGAGACCAGCAGCTGATTTCCTTGCTCCATCCCAAGCCTTTGTTGCTGATGGCGCGGGGGCAGTCCGAGTTGGTTGGGCTTAATCCAGATCTGCAGCAGATGCAGCGGCTCTTCCATAGAGGCATTATATTCACTGTGACGGATCCCTGTACCGGCACTCATGATCTGGATCTCCCCGGCCCGCAGGCGAGAGATGTTCCCCAGGCTATCTTTATGCTCCAGCTCTCCTGCAAGCATCACTGTGATGATCTCCATGTCCCGATGGGAGTGCATCGCAAAGCCACCGCCGGGAGCCAGAACATCTTCATTGAGAACTCGCAAAACCGAGATTCCCATCTTTTGTGGATCATAGAAATCTGCGAAGGAGAAACTATGGTAGCTATTTAACCAACTCAGCTGGCTATGGCCACGCTCGTTAGATCTTAAGATCTGCAACATGCTGCCTCCCGAACCCCAATGTTCAAATTAACTGTTGCTATGTGAACATTATTGACCCTGGAGTTTTGCTTTAAAAACGAAGAATTACGATGGGTGACATCATAAAATTTGAACATAAGGGTAGCAAAGGTCAGCCGGTTTCGAGTTGTGCATTCAGCCAAAGCACGCAGCGCACCATCAGGGGGAGTAGCAGAGTCCACCAAAGAGCGAGCAGAAGCAGGGTTTGCCAGGTTCCCTGGGGAAAATACAGGGTGTCCAGAGACAGGGCCAGAGCATAGAACAGCAATCCGGCAATGAAACCGCATAGCATCTGGTGTAACACCCGCACCCTGGCCAGGTAGCTCCGCCATTGCCACAGGTACCAGCTCAGGGCTAGCCACAACATCAGTAACCACAGTGGGAAGCCGCCGGGCTCAAAAACAACAAAGTGGGTTTTGCTTAGTAACCAGTCGATACAGATCCCGGTTAAGGGAAGAGAAAAGATGATCTTAAGCGCAGCGCGATCCCATGCGAAGGTCATGATGAGCGCCAGGGCGAGCCAAAGCTGATATTGCTGCTGTCCGTAAAGCGCCAGCAGTACCAGCATAATAAACCAGACTGAGCTTATCCCAAGGTGCATACTTACTCCTCTTAGCGGGAAGCATGGACAATGACAGTGCTTCACCCTTTGGATTAAGTCTGAGAGCTGGCGCATGGGTTAGTCAAGCAAGAGGTGATGGTCACCCCGGGGAGCCCTGTATGATCTGCATATTTGCCGACTAGCTCCCTGCAGCACAGTCCAGGATTGATTATCATCGGATGAATGTATCAATGAATGGAGAGTTTGATGAAAGCCATCGATATTACCCACTTTGGTGGGCCCGAGGTCCTGGAGTTAACTGAACAAGCCAAACCTGAGCCTGCCGCGGGGGAGGTCCTGATCCGGGTCTGTGCTGCCGGAGTGAATCGCCCGGATATCGTCCAGCGCAAAGGTTACTACCCACCGCCAGCCGGTGCCTCGTTAATTCCGGGGCTTGAGGTCGCCGGTGAGATAGTTGCCAGCAATGGGGATATGGGCGATTTCCAAATCGGGGACCGGGTCTGTGCGTTAGTCACCGGAGGAGGTTACTCAGAATATGTAGCAGCGCCAGCCTGCGTGTGTCTGCCCATTCCTCAAGGACTCTCCATGGTCGAGGCTGCGGCTCTTCCTGAAACCTTCTTTACGGTCTGGAGCAATCTTTTTGAGCGTGGAGGCCTTAAATCCGGGCAATCCGTCCTTATCCATGGTGGAGCCAGTGGGATCGGTACAACCGCGATTCAGCTGGCTAAGCGGGTGGGAGCCAGGGTTTTTGTGACGGCAGGCAGCGAGCAAAAATGTCGTTTCTGTGAAGAGCTCGGCGCCGATGTAGTCCTGAATTATAAAGAACAGGACTTTGTTGAAGAGGTCCTGAAGTTGACCGAAGGAGATGGGGTCGATTTGATTTTAGACATGGTGGGGGGAGATTACCTGGATAAAAACCTAACCGCGATCGCCCAGGAGGGCACCCTGGTCTGTATTGCGTTTCAGCGTGGCCAGAAAGCGCAGCTGGACCTGAAGCGGCTGATGCAAAAAAGGGTGCATATCACAGGATCGACCCTGAGAGCCCGGGAGATCACTTTTAAGCAGGGGATTGCAGATGCGCTCCGCAAACATGTCTATCCCTGGATAGCTGCGGGTGAGGTCAAGCCGGTGATCGACCGGGTATTTGACCTTGCGGATGCGGATAAGGCCCATGCCTATCTGGAATCAGGAGAGCATCTTGGCAAGGTCGTTCTTCAGGTCGCTGGTGAATAGAGGCTATGGGGTGTAATAAAAAGTGGCGGTAATGATACCGCCATTGTCAATTCAGCACACAAAGACTCTTGTGTCTGGTGTGCAACCACTTAGCTCCGGGTAGCATGCTTGCCAGCAACCTCCGGACACTAAGCCAGTATCTCTACCCCACAATGAAAAAATCTGAAATTACCGATGCTTAGTTGTCCAGGCAGGAAGGATCAAACCGCTAATCGGATTCCCATCTTTATCAAACAGTCCCATCATCTGTTGCCCTGCGGCTTTCTTACTTTGATTGGCGGCTTCTTCCATAATCGTCGGGACCGTCTTGCCATTATTACTTTTATACTGACTATCAAGCTCCTGAAGCAATGCATTATTGATCAAAGTCGAACCATCCTGTGTCAGACTGCCCTCTGCGCCCGTTTCAGCAATAAACACCTGTAAGGTTTTGCCACTATGATTAAAGCGACTTGCATAATTATTTACAATATCGGAATACCAATCATTAAATACCTCATGGGCTTTTCCGGCAATTAACTTCGGGTCATGGGTGCCCTGAGGGGTCGTAATCGCATCGGGATACGGATCATACATGACAAACGGATAGCCACCATTCCAGGAATTATCCCAATTATTGACGATGACATTCACCAGTGGGTCAAAAATACTATTCGGGCTGTTATCGCGAGGTAATAAATTAAAAGAAACACTAATTGGTATATTGCCTAACCCAGCGTTGGCCATAGACTGCTTCATATTTTTCATACAGGACTCAAGCTTGGTGGCATCAATACCACCCTGGGCATTAACCTCATTGCCCAGAAGCACGGCTTTAATCCTGCTCGTGTTCGAGCCAAAGGTCTGAACCAATTTACTCACCCAGGTGTCAGAAAGATCTGAGCTGGTGCAAAATTTGTCAAAACTATTCTGGGTACCAATAATCGCTTCTACATCACTATTGCCCCCCGTGTTCATGACATTGGCAAGCGCCTGAGTTGCAGGATCGACATCATTATTCCACCCCGGCACAAACATGGAGTACACACGGATCAATTTAAAATGCTTCACAATCCCTTCCAGCATATTTTGCGAATCATTAATTTGCGCCTGCCGATCCCCGGCCGGGTACCAGTTGGTCATATTGGTGGCAAAATCGATACCGACATTATGAGTGAATGGTGTGTGGATACTCGCAGGTGTTACCGGCGCTGCCTGTACCGCAGCGGTAGATAAGCATAAAGTAGCAACGAGACTTGATAGACGTATACGTTTCATTGGGTTGTTAACTCCATTTAAGTTTCAGTTGTTGAGTTTTTTACCAATCGATTATGTATCGGACGACTCAGAACAAGGGTTCTCAAGGGTCGATTTTGCTACTAAACATCCAGCGCACAAAATGCTGGTATTAACTCTCTGATAAAAATCTATGCCAGAGAGATCCTCAAAGCCCACATTAATTTTTCTTCAGCCAGGCTGATAAATCACCGCTGACCTGAAATACCCTATTCAAAATTTTGCGAAAGAGCTTTTATGTTAAATGTGACTGGCTTTGTCTGAATTATAGGATGACGAGTGAGTTCTGTATGAATCTTTAAAGACGGATAACCCAAGGTTTACCAAGCGAGCGACGATCAATGTTTGCCGAAATCTCACAAGCGCAAAGGTAGCAAGGGTAGTTCCAAGGCCCGTTTGCTTATTGCCAAGTACAGCGACGGGAAAACTCGGTTTCGGGCATCTGGTGGCGCTCTGGTCTGGCTACCCAGCAGGAGCAGCAGCCTGGCAACTTTGGGCCTAAAGTCTGTGAGGAGCTCTTTCCTGAGTCGGGTTACCTGCCGCTCTCAGGGGGATGCTCTGAGAGCAGCGTGTTAAAAATGGTGCTAAACAAGCTTGATTGCAGGGGTCGAGCGGTTCATTAGGTAGCAGCTGATCTCAGCTTCGCAATGCTGACTGAACTTCTGGCTCAGCTCACCCAGGGCATCGGCAAGCAGATGTTGAGTCGGCTCCAGGGCTTCCAGCACGATCAGTGCATTTTGGGTCTGTTCGGTTAACTTAGTGCGTTCTGCCTCTTTCCAGTTCCAACGCCTGCAGATTGCTCCTTTATCGTCGGCATAGATCACTTCACCTGGGGAAGGGGCTCTCGGGACCGGATCACCGAGCAACTTGATTTCAGGCTCATTTAATCGGGCAAACCTTAACTCAATATCTCCTGTCACCTTGTCGAGATCCTCACCTCCTACCGGGAGTCGATACTTTAAAGAGACCAGATTATAGAGATCAACTAAGGGGTTGATAGAACTTAATCCCTGGCTTTTTTGAAGCCGTGTCAGCAGGTTTTCAATCGAGCTGAGATGTTTTTTAGGCTTAGCACCGAATTGGCGATAAATGGTACGCCACACTGAGACCTGAGGGAGGTCGCGGATAAGTTTCCCCTCAAGTTCAGCTCTGATAATTTTATGTTCATCCTGAATGCTTTGTGCCAACGAGGGATTGATGCTGTTGTTCACCCCTTGAAGATGAAGGACACCGAGCTGGAGGCTTGGATGTTGAGCCAGGATGGAAGGTTCAATAGATAAGTTCATCGTTACTCCTTGCATTGCTTAGTTAAAAAGACGCATCGCTAAAGTTCCGGCAATCACCAGCATGATCAGTGCGACCAGGATATCTATGATTCTCCGGGTGATAGGTTTGGATAAAATGGAAGAGAGTCTGGCCGCGATCGTGGCCAGTGAGAAAAACCAGACAATGGAGGCGATCACTGAGCCAAGGGTAAAGGCGACTTTTTGCTCCAGATTAAACTGTGCCCCAACCGATCCAAAGATCACCAGGGTATCCAGGTAAACCTGGGGATTGAGCAGGGTCACTGCCAGGGTGCCCAGTATTACGGCTTGCCATTTTTTATTGGAAAGCTGGCCTGAGGTGCCGGATTCGAGAGCAGGTTTGACGGCACTTTTAAGTGACAGCAAGGCATAGCCACACAAAAAGGCGATCCCGGCGAGGGTAATTGTCATCAGTAGTGCGGGATTAGACCCAAATACCTGGCCCATCCCGAACACACCCAGGGTGATAAGTCCGAGATCACACAGGCTACACAGGCTGGCACTAAGCAAGTGGTGGCGCTTTTTAAGGCCAAGATTCAGAAGGTAGGCATTCTGTGCCCCAATGGGCAGAATCATTGCGATTCCCAGGCCAAAGCCCTGGGCGAGTAATGAGAAAAACATAGCTAACTCCGGGAAGGAAAATATCTGCTCAGCCTATCCGGAGCTATGTTATAAAGTAAGCTAATAATTTTTATATATCATAAGAGAGGCTTATGAGAGGGCTTGATTATCGTTGGCTCACGGCTCTGGATGCAGTGATCGCCAAGGGAAGTTTTGAAGAGGCCGCCTGTGAACTTAGTCTGACCCAGTCAGCTATTTCACAGCGAATTAAGCAACTAGAAAAATGGCTGTCTCAGCCGGTATTGATCCGAAGCCAGCCGCCAAGGGCAACCCGGGTTGGAGAGAAGTTGTTGGGCTTATACCGCAGGGTACACCTGCTGGAGCAGGAGCTGTTACCCGAGCTCAGCGCCGATGATGCTGAGTTCACCTCACTGTCGATCGCCGTCAATGCCGATAGCCTGGCGACCTGGCTGGTCCCGGCGCTTTCACCGCTGTTAAACGAGTACGCCCTGGCGCTGGACCTGCTGGTTGAAGATGAGAGCCGGACTCTGGAGCGATTGCGCAGAGGCGAGGTGGTGGGTGCCGTAAGTCTCAAAGAGAGCCCTTTGCCCGGGTGTTCGGTGGAACGGCTCGGTGAGATGGAGTACCTGTGTGTTGCCGCACCGGAGTTTGCCAACCATTTCTTTAGCAAGGGTAAGTCGGAGCAGATGTTTCTATCCGCCCCGATCGTGGTATTCGACTATGTCGACGATCTGCACCAAGGCTTTCTTCAAGAGATGGGCTGGGGTCAGCACCAGGGGATCTGTCATCATGCCCGCTCCTCGGAGGCTTTTGTCAAACTGGCAGAGCAGGGGAGCTGCTACTGTTTTATCCCAAGACTGCAGGCAGAAAAGCTCCTGGCCGATGGCAGGCTCATCAATCTACTCCCCGGTCAAAGCATCCGGCGAAAGCTCTATTGGCACCACTGGACCCTGGCTGGGGGCATGGTGGGACGCATCACCCGGATTTTGTGTGACTATTGTAAAACCGGCCTCTATTAGGCGAGCGTATTTTTTCCCCGCAAGCGCCTTGTCAGCCAAGCCTTTGGATGTCATTAAGACATTTTGGCATTGATACTGCTAGATAGCCATCTATGGCGCAGGTGAGGCGCAATAGCCACTGACCCGGCTTTATCTCTGTGCTCCGCAGATAACAGATTGTACGCAAATGGCTACACTTAGGTGGATATAAACTCCGAGGCAGGATGCATAATGTTGGAGACCCGATGGCTGTCAAATGTTTGTCAGATGCTTGGCCAGGTACAGCAGGCGGTGCTCTTTTTGTCATTGGAGGATGGGATGGAGCCGGTGGCTTGCTATCCCGACTCACTCAATCCCGCAAGGGTAAACGAACTTTTGCCCCTGGCACAGATGGCGGTACAACGTGAAGCACCCATGGTACAGATGGGGGATGGTGAGCAGGGAGCTCAGCTCGCCCTTGGGGTTAATACTCCGGGGACAAGCTATGTGGTGGTGGTTGATATGCTTCCGGGCCAGTCAGAGGTTCAGCGCGCTCTGCATATTCTTCAATGGGGAGGTGAATGGCTCGTTCTGTTAAAAGAAACCGCCAGCTCTGAGAGAGGTTTATCAGACTGCTCACAGGAGACTTCTGGTTCGCCTCCGCCGGAGCCACCTTCAAATGAATCAATGGCAACCCGCTCTCTTAAGATGAAGTGGCAAGCATTGAGCTCACGGAGCAGGCTCTGTCTTTTTACTGCCTCTGTCCTGGTGATCCTCTGCACCGTCCTGATGATCCCCGCTGAATATCGTATTCACTCTCAGGCCACGATCGAGGGGGAGATCGAGCGGGCCATAGTCTCCCCCTTTGATGGATACCTGCTGGCAATCCATGCCAGGGCAGGACAGAGCCTCAAAGCCGGTGATCCGGTCGCAACCCTGGACGGACGAGAGCTCAGGCTCAGGCAGCAGCAGCTTATGTTCAAACAGGATCAGCTCCGTAAACAGTATCGCCAGGCTCTGGCCGAACAGCACTACGCCGAGTCGCGCCTCTACCTTAGTCAGCTTGATGAACTCAAGGCCGATCTCAAGCTTTTGCAAAACAAATTGGAGATGCTTGAGCTCAAGGCGCCCATCGATGGCGTGATTATCTCGGGCGATCTGCGCCGGGCGGTCGGAGCGCCTTTGGAGAAGGGACAGCTTCTGTTTGAGATGGCACCTCTGGCGCGTTACCGGGTGGAGCTGCAGGTTGATGAGCGGGATATCGATCGGATGACTGCGGGGGATCAGGGAATGGTGACTCTCAACGCCTTTCCCGGCGAGGAGTTCCCCCTGATCATTGAGAAACGCAGCATGGTGTTTACCGATGGGGAGCTCGGGACCAGCTATCTGTGTGAAGCAAGGATTGAGGCCAGGGGAGAAGCCCTTCGCCCCGGAATGCGTGGGATCGCTAAGATCAAAGTTGGCAAGGCGACCCTGGGATGGCAATTAACCCATGATCTCATCGACTGGCTACGCCTTAAATTCTGGGCGTGGAGCCCCTGACAGGAGACGGGATGACCCGGCAGCAGGCAAACCAAATCTGGGAGAGTCTTCATCGGTCTAAGATCCGCCTCTCCTCCGACCTTCATTTTTATCCTCGTGTGGAGCGGGGATGCCGGTGGTGGGTGATAGAGAGCCCGGGGCGTGGTGAGCAGTTTCGGATCAATGAGACGACCCATCGGCTTCTTGTCAGTTTCGATGGTCAGAAAACCCTTGAGCAGAGCTATCAGGAAACCGAAGGGACATTTCCCGACAAGCCTCCCCGGGAGTTGTGCCAGCTGCTGGCTGAGCTTATCAGGCATCGGCTCATTGAGGTTGAGGGAGCCTCCTTAAGTTCATCTCCCCGATTGGTCAAACCCCTTGCCCTTCGGGTACTGGCAAATCCCTTCTGCTTTAAGCTCATCTCCTTTGATCCCAGGCCTTACCTTGGTTGGCAGCAGCGATGTTGCTCGCTGTTGTTTAGCCGCTACTCCCTGTGGATCACTGTCCTCATCCTGATCTGGGGTGGCTGGGTCTGCATCAGTCATTGGCCCGAGCTGATTGAGTATTCCAGGGCCCGGCTCGATGATCCTCTCAACTTGTTGTGGCTGTGGGGACTCTACCCGTTTTTGAAACTGTTTCATGAACTGGCCCATGTAATGGCGCTGCGCCGCTGGGGGGAGAGGTACCCGAAGCCGGGCTGCTACTGCTTATCTTTATGCCGATCCCCTATGTGAATGCCTCACACAGTGTTCGTTTTTCTCAAAAATATCAGAGGATGCTGGTGGCGGCAGCCGGGGTGCTGGCCGAGCTTGTGATCGCCTGTATCGGCCTCGGGCTGTGGCTGGGGAGTGATTCACTGCTACTCAGGGATATCGGCTTTGATCTGGCTCTCATTGGGGGCGTTTCAACGGTTTTGTTTAACGCCAACCCGCTGCTTAAGTTTGATGGATATTACCTGCTGTCCGAGTGGTTGGGTCTGCAGAACCTGGCAACCCGATCGAAAGATTATCTGCAGCAGCAGAGCCTCAAGTATCTGTTTGGTATTCGCTTGGATGCGCTCTCCCTGTTGCCCGGTGAGAAGGGCTGGCTGCTCGGGTATGGGGTGTCAGCCATTATTTACCGGATATTCCTAAGCCTGTCGATTGCCCTGTATGTCAGTACATTCTGGTTTTGGCTGGGGCTGACCTTGGCCCTGTGGGCGTTAGTGCTGCAGATTGGCTGGCCCCTTCTGAAGTTCTGTTTTATCGCCCTTCGCAAGGGAGCAGAGCAGGGGGTGAAGATCCGATGTTCGCTCGGTTTTATGCTCTGTATTTTTTTGGGAGGGGCGCTTTTCTTTACGCCGTTTAAAACTTCGACCCACGCCCATGGGGTGGTTACTCTGCACCAGGATGCCCAGCTACGCTTGAAAAGCTCAGGTTTTGTGAAGGCCATCTATGTGAAGAATGGGCAGTGGGTTGAGGAAGGAGAATCTCTGCTGGCTTTAGATAATCCGGAGTTGAGAGTCCGCCAGCAGAAACTCGAGCTGCAGTTAACCAGGGCTCGCAACGAGCGAAGCCGCTACCTGGTCTCTGAGCCTGCAAAGTCCCAGCTGCAACAGGAAAAGCTTCGCAAGCTCCACACCGAGCTTGCTGATAACCGTCAACGGATCCAGGGATTGACCCTCAAAGCCCGGCGAAGTGGCTATCTTAATATTCATGGGATCAGGGATCTGCAGGGGCGCTATCTGAAACAGGGGACGGCCGTGGGCTATGTCGACAATCTGCAAACGGTTGAGATCCAAACCCTGCTTCCGGCGCCTGTCGCGCAACAGATCCGCGGGCAACTGCATTCGGCCAGGGTACGCTTTCATTCGGGGACAGGTCCCGAGACAAAGGTCGCAAGGATCCACGAGGTGCCCCAGGCTACAGATGTTTTGCCGACCCCCCTGCTTGGCTCCCTGGCTGGGGGAGATATTCGGGTGGATACCCGGGATAGCTCCGGCACCCGGCTGTTGGCCCCCATGTTCCTGTTTAATCTGGAGCTTCCACAGGTCAAGGGAAGGCGTTATCTGGGACGGCATGTGACCATACGTTTTGAGCACCCACCCCGGAGCCTGGCGCAGATGATCCATGGGGCTTTACAGGGCTGGTGGGATCAGGGGGTTGTTTAACGAGAGCTTGGCTGCTGAGTTAAAGGCATCGCGATACAGCAAGGAGTGAAGTGTGAGAAAGCTATATCAGGGATTATTGTTGAGCATCTGTGCACTCCCTCTGTGTGCAGAAGAGCTGCCGGCAATGGACTGTGTGCTGTTGCCACAACATGAGATCGATCTTAGTAGTCCGGTTTCCGGGGTGATCAGCTCCATCTTGGTGGAGCGTGGTCAGGAGGTTAAGGCCGGTGATGTGGTGGCCCTCCTGGATGCTCGCGTCGAAAAGGCGACCGTTGAGCTGGCCCAGGCCCGCGCCAAAATCGAATCCGAGGTCGAGATAGGTCAGGCCAATCTCAGCTATGACAGGCGAAGCCAGCAACGCTTTAGCCGTTTGTTTCAGAGAAAACTGGTGTCGGAGCACGATAAAGAGCAGAGCGATCGCGATGTGGATCTCTCTTCGGGTGCCTTGAAGCAGGCGGTTGAGCTTCAGCAGATCCGCCAACTTGAACTCAAGCGCTCGATGGCACAGCTGGCACAAAAGACCCTGACTTCACCCATTGATGGGGTGATCCATCGCCGCCTCAAGTCGGTAGGTGAATACGTCGAGGAGCAGCCTGTGGTCAGGATCGTCAATCTGGATGTCCTCAAGGTCGAAACCATAGTGCCGATGCGTTTTTACGGCCAGATCAAACCCGGGATGCAGGCCCAGGTGCATCCGGAAAATAGCAACTCGGAGCCCCTGTATGCCAGGGTCAGCTCGGTGGATCGAATTGGTGATGTGGGAAGCGGCTCCTTTGGGGTGCATCTGATTCTGCCGAATCCCGAGCACAGGATCCCGGCTGGGGTGAAGTGTGCCCTACAGTTTAGTCCCCAAACCAACAGCCATGATGTGGAGCAGACAACTTACTATGGAGATGGCCGTTTGCCTGAGACGGTGAGCATTTATCAGCAGATCCTTAAGCTTGGCCCCGGGATCTTATCGGTTAAGGGGTGAAGGAGGCAGGGTGAAAGGATCCACAGATAAACGAGCTCCCAAAGAGTTTCAAACTCCCTACTGGCTGGAGCGCCTGGAAGAGCGGCTGCTGCTCTCGGCCGATCCCATAGGGGTGGGAGCGGCGGCAACCGAGCTCCAGCCCGAACTCTCTCAAACCTCAGATATCGATCCCCTGCTGAGCTCTTTAGTGACCCGGGATCTTCCCTCCGGGGAGGAAGATCCTCAAGGCACACCCCAGCCACTTCTTGAGAGCGACTCTCTGGAGCCTGATACTTCGCTCCTTGCACTCTCTGCGTATTCCGAAATTCGTGAGCTTGTGTTCGTGGACGTTTCGGTGGCTGACTACCAGATCCTGCTCGATAGCATTGAGAAAGATCGTCAGGGTGAGCTTTTGACCATCATGCTGGAGGGCGATGGGGTCGAGCTCATCAGCGATACCCTGGCACAGTTTGACAATATTCAGGCCCTGCACCTGATTAGCCACGGCAGTCCGGGCCAGCTGACCCTGGGGGATGCAGCGCTGAATAGTTCGAGTCTGCCCGGTTATCAGCAGCAGCTTGTGAATTGGCAAGCCGGTCTCAGTGAAGAGGCCGACATCCTGATTTACGGCTGTAACCTGGCTGCAAATGCCCAGGGACAGGTATTGCTGACAGAGCTGTCTGAGCTAACCGGAGCGGATGTAGCGGCCAGTGAGGATCTCACCGGAAGTACCGAGCTTGGAGGCGACTGGAGCCTTGAATACCATTACGGCAATATAGAAACTCGGGAGCTCTTTAGTCAAGACTCGGCCAGCCAGTGGCAGCAGCTGCTGGTTTCACCGCCGCAAAATGGCTTTATCCTGGCGACGGCTGCCGATGTTGCATCTCCAAGTGGGGTCACTAGCCTCACCAGCTGGGGCAGTGGTGAGGTGCTAAACCTGACCGATCCCAACCTGGCTCTGGCAACCGATCCCTCAACCGGCACCCTCAACTCATTTTTGGATCTCTCCTCCCATGCCACAGATGGGGATCTGACCCTGGATGGCCTGCATATGGTGACCTGGGATCTGACCGTAGGGCAAGGGGCTGACACCTATGATCTTCAGGCCGGGGATATTTTATTCTCCACCGATGCGACTGAGGATTTCTCCGGACTAACAGTGACTAGTGCCGATATGGTGCTGTTTCGCCCCACCAACAGCGGTGACTACAGCAGCGGCACCTTTACCCTCCTGTTAGAGAATCCGGTTGCGGACGATCTCAAAGATTTTGCCCTGGTGGAGCAGACCACAACGGTGGCGGGGGCCACCCTTAATCCGGGTGACTTTTTGTATAACTCCAAGGCATTGGCCGGTGAGGATATCTGGAGGGGAACCATTGCTGGAGCCTTGAGTGGATCAACCTCTGTGACAGGGCAGCAGCTGTTTATCGATGGCACGATGGCCAATATTGATTCGGGTATTCGTGGTGTGGAATTGGTACAGCAAGATCATAGTGTGGGAGGGATTACGCTCAAGAAGGGAGAGCTGGTGGTATCCCTCAATGCCTATGATGATTTTGTGGGGAATAACAATCTGGCCGATGCTCAGGCCAATGATCTCCTGCTGCTACAGCTGCAGGGAACCGGCGCTTCCACCAATCTGGATGCAGCCATGCTGTTTGATGGGAGTGAGATTGGCCTGGACAGTGCGGCCGAGTCTCCCGAAGCACTGGCCCTGATTTATGGCAACAATCCGGCGACCGGACTTCCTGACATTAGTGGCGTGACTCTGGAGGATAAAACTCTGACCGCCGGAACATCCGGGCTGAGCGATCCCGATGGGATCTCAGGCAGCTTTAGCTACCAGTGGCAACGTTTTGAGGCCAGTGTTTGGACCGATATCTCCGGAGCCACCGCATCGACCTACCTGCTGGGTGATAATGATGTCGGCAAGCAGCTCAGAGTCGGGGTGAGCTTTACCGATGACAGAGGGTTTGCTGAAGGCCCCATCTATAGCTTGCAAACCGGCACCATAGATAACCTTAACGATCTGCCGACAGGAGCACCGAGTCTGGTGGGGACAGTTCAGGAAGATCAGACCCTGTCGGTGGACAACTCCACAATTGTGGATGTCGATGGGATCAGTGGTGCATTTACCTATCAATGGCAGCGTTATGATGGCGTGAATTGGTCTGATATCGGCGGAGAAACCGATAATGCCTATACCCTGGATGATGCCGATGTGGACAAGGAGGTCCGGGTCAAGGTTGAGTATACCGATGATTGGGGAACCGCAGAGGGTCCCCTGTATAGTGCTTCCAGCGGCAGTGTCGCGAATTTCAATGATGCCCCAACCGGGGTACCGACTCTCTTTGGTAGCGCAACCGAAGATCAAATCCTCACCGGTGACACTTCGGGTATATCCGACCCCGATGGGATGAGCGGAGCGGTATTTAGTTATCAGTGGCAGCGCTACGATGGCGCCAATTGGAATGATATCAGTGGTGCTACGGGCATCAGTTATACCCTGGACGATGCCGATGTGGGCAGGCAGGTTCGCCTTGGGGTGAGCTACGTCGATGATTATGACTCCGCCGAGGGTCCTGTCTACAGTGCTGCCAGCGCTACCATCGCCAATATTAATGACCCGGCCTCTGGCGCTCCGACCATCACTGGCACAGCGACCGAGGATCAAACCTTAACCGCAGTAACCTCGGGTGTTAGTGATCCCGACGGCACAGCAACCTCGGTGTTTAGCTACCAATGGCAGCGTTTTGACGGGGTGAGCTGGACGGATGTTAGTGGTGCTACCAGCCAAAATTATACTCTGGGGGATGCCGATGTCGGCCTTAAGCTCAGGGTAGCGGTCACCTTTAATGACGACACCGGGGTGGGCGAGGGGCCGCTCTACAGCGTGGCAACAGCCGCGGTTGCCAATCTGAATGACGACCCAACGGGGCTACCCACGATTAGTGGAACAGCGACTGAAGATCAAACCCTCAGCGCCGTGACCTCCTCCATCGCCGATATCGACGGACTGGGTAGCTTTAACTATCAGTGGCAGCATCTGATAGGGGCAAGTTGGACTGATATTAGCGGAGCAACCGGTGAGAACTATATCCTGGATGATGCCGATGTGGATAAAGAGATCCGGGTCAAGGTCTGGTACACCGATGGTCAGGGAACCCGGGAGACCCTCTACAGTGCAGCAACAGCCATGGTTGCTAATGTCAATGACTCGCCTCAGGGATCGGTATCCTTTACCGGTACCCTTGCTGAATACAAGGAGCTGTTTGCCGATACCAGCACTCTCACAGATGCCGATGGCACCTCGGCCGGATTTTTCTACCAGTGGCAGCGCTATGATGGGGCCAGCTGGCAATCAATACTGGGGGCCAAAAATAGCAGTTATACCCTGACCAGTCAGGATATCGGTTCACAAATCCGCCTGGAGCTGACCTACAACGATGATCAGGGGACTTTTGAGGGACCCCTGTATAGCCCTGCCAGTGAGATGGTGGCGAATACCAATGATCTGCCATCGGGTCAACCCGCCATCAGTGGCGCCCCCCGTGAAGATCAAACCCTGAGCGTCGATGCCGCTGGCATCACGGATATTGATGGTATCAGTGGTGCCGTGTTCAGCTACCAGTGGCAGCGACTCTCAGCCGGGGTATGGTCTGACATTAGTGGGGCCACCACCAGTAGCTATCTGCTGGGCGATCTGGATGCAGGGAAGGAGATCCGGGTTGGGGTGAGCTATACCGATGATCGAGACAGTCGTGAGGGACCCATCTATAGCGATAGCAGCGGAGCCATTGCGAATGTGAACGATCTGCCGGTTGGTAGTCCACAGATCACCGGGGAGTCCATCGAAGATGGTGCTCTGCAGGCGGATCTCAGCAGCCTCAGCGATCAGGATGGCATCAGCATTGTGGCTTATCAATGGCAGCGCTTTGAGCCCGGCCTGGCTCGTGCCGGTTGGGAGGATATTGCGGGAGCGAATGCCGCAACCTATAACCCCACCGACCAGGATGTGGGGAAAACTCTCAGAGTTGCGGTGAGCTATACCGATGATCAGGGCACAGATGAGGGAACCTTCTATAGTGGCGCGACCGCAGAGATCGCCAATATCAATGATCTTCCCCAGGGGAGTGTGAGCATAGTCGGTCAGGTTGGGATTGGTCAGACCATGACCCTCAGCCATAACTTAACCGATGCCGATGGCCTGGGAGATTTTAGCTATCAGTGGGAGATAAATGGTCAGCCCATAGCGGGGGCAACCGGGGATAGTTATCAGCTTAGTGCCGCAGATATCGGCCAGCAGCTAACGGTGACTCTGAGCTACCAGGACCAAAGAGGCACAGCAGAGGCTGTGACCAGTAGCCCGCTGTCGCTGGTTGTGACTCCAATTCCGACCCCGATTGCTCTGGTGCAGCAGGAGGCAGAGGTGGCTGAAGAGGATGAGAGCACGGAAGAGTCTCTCGATGAGAGTGAGGCTCTGCTTGCTGATGAAGCGCAGGATGATATTCCCGTGATGGCGGATAGCGGGGAGTTTGACAACTTGATAGCCAATGCCATTTCCCCCTTCTCCCTGTCACAACTGACCCACCAGGTTGCCGACTCCCTGGTACAGGATGAGCTGCAATCCCGGGGCCAGGAGTCTGACTCCGAGGTTGGGGTTACCGTCAAGCGTGACCTTTTCACCACGACTACCTTCAGTCGCTTGCTGAGCTCCAAGCTTGCTCCCCTTGCCCTTTATGACTCAAGTGATTTTATTCATGGGCTCAATGATTTGAACGAGCGGGCTCAGCAGAGTATGAAGGTTGAGACCACCTTGATTGGCGGCTCGATTGCGTTGTCGACCGGCCTGTCGATAGGTTATGTGATCTGGCTGGCCCGAAGCGGGGTGCTGCTCAGTACCGTCCTGAGCTCGTTGCCAGCCTGGCGCTTTATCGATCCTCTGCCGATCCTCTCCCACTCTGCAGATCTGAGTGAAGAGAAAACTCCCGAGGAGCAGGAACGACTCCAGGATATTGTGGCCGATCACCAAAAGCCCGACGAAACACCAGACCAGGATACAGCCGCGGAGGATAAGACCAGGGATGGATAGAATCAAACGCCTTTTTTTTGCCCGAAGTACCAAATCCAGAATCGCCCTGGGTCAGATCGGTATGCTGGTGAGTGTGGTACTGATCGCCATGTTGATCGGGGTGCTTCCCGACCCACAAACCATCAAGCTCAAGGACAGGGTGGCACTTGCCGAAGCGATCGCCGCCAATAGCTCCAGCCTCATTACTCAGTCGGATCTGAGCCGGTTGGAGTCAACCCTCAAGCTGGTGGTTTCACGCAATCCCGAGCTGCTATCGGCCGGGGTCAGACGTGCCGACCAGCGATTGGTCATCGATGTGGGGCAGCATCGCAGCCAGTGGCCTGGCCAGGATGTGAGTCAGTTATCTGCCGATACCTATATGCAGGTGCCAGTGATGGCGGGAAAGCAGGTCTGGGGCGAGGTTGAACTTCAGTTTAAACCCCTGTTTAGTGGCGGTTGGCTGGGGTTCTTCAAGCGCCCTTTGGTGCAGTTTATTCTGTTTGCCAGCGCTTGCCTGTTTATCCTCTATTATCTTTACCTCGGCAGGATGCTCAAACATTTAGATCCCAACCAGGCGATCCCCGATAGGGTTCGATCGGCCCTGGATACCATGGCAGAAGGCCTGGTGGTTCTGGATCGCAAGGAGCAGATCGTTTTGGCCAACCGTGCTTTTGCCTCCCTGCTGGATCGCAGCCCGGCAAGCCTGATGGGCTATGCGATTGAGCGTCTGGCCTGGAGGCGGCTCGATGGGGCACAAGCCGAAAGCAGTGACTATCCCTGGAGCCTGGCCCTTGAGGAAGGACAGACCCAGACCAACCGGATGCTCAAGTTGGAGCTGTCAAATGAGAGCCGTACCTTCATGGTGAACTGCTCGCCGGTTCTTGCCGATGAGGGTAAGGCGGGCGGGGTGTTGGTTAGTTTTGATGATATTACAGAGCTTGAAGAGAAAGAGGTTCAGCTGCGCCAATCCAAGGAGGAAGCGGAGGCGGCGAACCGGGCCAAGAGTGATTTTCTGGCCAACATGAGTCATGAGATCCGCACCCCGATGAATGCAATCCTGGGCTTCACCGAGGCGCTGCAGCGTGGTTATGGCAAGAGCGCTCAGCAAAGCCGCCACTACCTGGATACCATACTCACCAATGGCACCCATCTTTTAGATCTGATCAACGATATTCTGGATCTCTCCAAGGTGGAGGCGGGGCATATCGAGGTTGAGCAGACCCAAACCAGCCTGCACAAGATTATCTGGGATGTGATCCAGGTGCTCAGGGTGCGCGCCGAGCAAAAAGGGATAACCCTTTGCTATGAGCCTCAGGGGGAGATGCCAAGCCAGATCCACAGTGATCCCGCCCGAATGCGCCAGATCCTGATCAACCTGGTTGGCAATGCGATCAAGTTTACCGAAAAAGGGGGAGTGAGCATCATAACCCGCTTCAATCCGGCCACCCGGGAGCTGGAGCTGGAGGTTAAAGACAGTGGTATCGGGATGACGCAGCAGCAGCAACAAAGTGTCTTTGATCCCTTTGTCCAAGCCGATAGTTCCATCACTCGCCGTTTTGGTGGCACCGGTTTGGGGCTGGCGATTAGCCGAAAATTTGTGATGGCACTGGGGGGAGAGATCCGGATAGAGAGTGAGCCTGGGGTGGGCAGCTCTTTTATCATGGTTTTTGAGCTCGACAAAGACTCGGTCGGTGAGCTTCTGAGCCCCGAGCAACTGCTGGCCCAGCCCGAGCCCGAGCAGGATCTTCGCGGACAAAACTGGGAGTTCCCGGATGCACAGGTGTTGGTGGTGGATGATGGCCTGGAAAATCGTGAACTCATCAAGCTGGTACTGGCCGAGCAGGGAATAGCAGCGGATGAAGCCCATGATGGGGCACAGGCGCTGCGCGCAGTCAGCCGCAAGGCCTACGATCTGGTGCTGATGGATGTGCAGATGCCAAATATGGATGGTTACACCTCGGTGTGTAAGATGCGTGAGCAGGGGTTGGAGCTTCCGGTGATCGCGCTCACCGCCCATGCGATGAAAGGCATTGAGCAGCGTTGCCTGGATGCCGGCTACTCAGGTTATATGAGTAAGCCGATCCAGATCGACAAGCTTCTTAAACTGTTGGCTTCGCTCCTCGGAGCCACTGAGCTTGAGACCAGGCCCGAGTCACAGCCTGATCCAAAGCCTCTGGCGCAACCTGAAACTTCAGACTTTATCTATTCAGAGCTTGCTTTGAAAAATCCTAAATTTAAGCCCCTGGTTGAGAAGTTTGTGCACAAACTCAATGGCCAGCTGGTGGCGATGAGCAACGCCCTTGAGAGTGGGGATCTTGCTGAGCTGGCCCGGCTGGCACACTGGCTCAAGGGCTCTGCGGGCTCGGTTGGTTTCTCAGGGTTTACCTCACTGGCAAAAGAGCTTGAGCAGAGCGCCAGGGCGGGAGAGGGGGAAGCCTGTAAGTCACAGCTTGTAGAGATAACAGCCCTGAGGGATCGGATCTCGATTGAGCCGGAGGCAGCACCCCAGCCGCAGGTCCGGGAGCACAAGTGGGAGATCCCTGAGCGAGTCGAGTCCTCCCTTGCTACCCAGGGGGAGAGATTCAGGGCGATCGTCGAGAAATTTATCCCGCGACTTGAGCAGAAGGTGAGCGAAATGGCAAACGCTCTTGAGGCTAAAGAGTCTCAGCAGCTTAGCGAGCTGGCTCACTGGCTTAAGGGAGCCGGAGGCTCTGTGGGCTTTGAGCTCTTCACCGAGCCTGCTGCCGAGCTCGAGGTAGCAGCCAAACACAGTGAGTGGGCTAAGTGCCAGCAGTTACTGGAGATCATTCAGATCATTTGTAGCCGAATTAACCTTAACTAGGGGATAGAGAAGATCCCCTTGGGATGCCCAACAGGAGCAGATATGGACACTCAGCGCCGGATCAAGGGATCCGACAGTGCAAGACTCAATGATACGGACTTTAAAGATGCACTTCTGATGATGGTGGACGATGAGCCGATCATGATGGAGCTGGTGCAGGCCTTCTTAGAGGATGAGGGCTATCAGCGCTTCATCAGCGTCGAAGATCCCCGTGAGGCGATGGCGGTGTTAGAGAAACGCCGCCCGGACATACTACTGCTGGATCTGGTTATGCCGGAGATCTCTGGGTTTGAGATCTTAAGTCAAATCCGTCAGCATCAGGAGTTTGCCTACCTGCCGGTGATCGTGCTGACCTCATCCAGTGATGCGCCGACCAAGCTTAAGGCGCTGGAGCTTGGGGCCACCGATTTTCTGGCCAAGCCGGTGGATGCCAGTGAGCTAATCTTGCGCCTTAGAAACACCCTGGCTCTCAAGGCTTATTTGGATCAACTGGCCTACTATGATGGCCTGACCCAGCTTCCCAATCGAAAGCTGTTTATCGATCGCTTAGGCTGGGCTTTGCAGAGCGCCGCCGTTATCGCAAAGCAGGTGGCGGTGCTGAGCATCGCTCTGGACCGCTTTGGTCAGATCAATGAGAGTTTTGGGGTCCAGGTCGGGGATAGGGTACTGCAGGCAGTGACCGAGCGGATCCAGGAGGTGGTACAAAGTGAGGAGGTGGTGAGCTCAGAGGATAATTCTCAGTGTTTAGCCCGCTTAGGGGGCGATGAGTTTACCGCACTGCTTCCCGTGCTGGAGCGGCCGGAAGAGGCCGCAGCGATTGCCCGAAAAATTATCAATAATCTGCACCATCCCTTCGAAATAAACGGTCAGCAGCTATTTGTCACCGCGAGCATCGGCATCTCTTTGTCGCCCGATGATGGTCACTATCCGGAGCAATTGATTCAGAGTGCCAGCTCGGCGATGCGCCATGCCAAGGAGCAGGGCAAGGATCTTTACCGGTTTTACTCCAGCACCATCAATGAGCAGTCCCGCAAGAGGCTGGCCCTGGAGGGGGATCTGCGCCAGGCCCTGGCCAATCACCAATTGGAACTTCACTACCAGCCCAAGGTGGATATCCATACCCATCAAACGATAGGCATGGAGACACTGATCCGTTGGGTTCATCCACAAAAGGGGATGATCCCACCGGATCAATTTGTGCCCCTGGCCGAGGAGCTGGGGCTGATCGTGCCTATCGGCAGCTGGATACTCCAGCAGGCGTGCCTGCAGACCGCTCAGTGGACCCGCGCAGGCCTGGGAGCCCTGAAGGTGTGCGTCAATGTCTCGGGGCAGCAGTTTAAGGAGAGTGATTTTCCAAGCCGGGTGACCGAGGCACTGCAACAGTCGGGATTACAACCCCAGCAGCTGGTGATCGAAATCACCGAGAGCATGGCGATGCAGGATGTCCAGGCAACCATCAAGGTTCTCAAGGCGATCAAGCAACTTGGGGTTGGTCTGTCTATTGATGACTTTGGCACCGGCTACTCATCCCTGAGTTATCTCAAGCGATTCCCAATCGATGAGCTCAAGGTAGACAGAGCCTTTATCATGGAGGTGCCGGATAATCAGGATGAGGTGCTGATCGTCCAGGCGATCATCGCCATGGCAAAGGCCCTGCAGCTTGGGGTGGTGGTCGAGGGAGTCGAGACTCAGGAGCAACTGGACTTTCTAAAGACCACCGACAGCGATGTGATCCAGGGGTACTATTTTAGCAAGCCACTTCCGGCAGAAGCGTTCCGCGAGTATGTGCACCAGTCGTTAGGCAATACACCCGAGCCCTAGTGCAGATAAGCGTTATTGTCTGTACCGCTTATCTGGGTGCTTTCGCTTGCACCACAACTTCAGACAATGTCGGGGGTGCCCGACTGCACCCTACTTTTAGATCGTCAAAAGTAGGCAAAACCTTACTCCGCGCGATGCATTTATCATCCTTGATAAACCTCCCCAGCTCGATATCCTATCTCGCGTGAAGTTGCTCCGGGAGCAACATCCCCCCTCCATCGAGCTAGGTGACTCGCCGATTACCATCCTTGATAACCTTTCCCTGCTCGGTGTCCATACCTCGCGCTACGTTATTCCACGAATAACTTCGCCCATGGCTCAAGTACTTCATCGTACAAGTGGGTGGTAAAATTATTTAAGCACTAGCCCGCAGAAACCATGGTCGCTGCAGCTGTCATCAGCTGGGGATACAGGCACAGCATCACCTCCCTGCAGATAGCCGTTGCTGCTTAAGTCGCTTCACTCTAAGTTGGGCCATGAGTGTCTGGTTTACCGCTGATATTTGAAACTGATTCTGACTGAGAGCTGTACGGCTGAACCTGAACACTTGTTATTTTTATCCTTACTATTGAGGCTTTAGTTTATTTAATGGATCTGCTCGATTATTTGAATAAATTATTTATAAGATTGAAGAGGTGTTTTTTTATTGGGTTTTCTGAACGTCGTATGCTCAGCTGACTCGGGAGTTACTTGATATTTTTTTGAGGATTTGTTTGATTAGTTTCTTTGTGCGATGTCTGCTTTTAGCCTTATTGTCAAAATGAGTTATATTAATCCAAAACCCTCCCTAAATAGTAACGAGATGACTTTAATTGTTTTCATTGTGTTGACTATCTGTGTTTATTTTATGACTATAATCGGCGTCCTCCTGCAGAAAAATGAGCCGGTAAGTGCGTCAGATGTTTAATTTAAGCGAGGGATCCTGCTATGCAGGTGAAGTTTTTTAGCGGCCGAGGCTAGGGTTATAGGCTATAGCTTTATTTTTGTTAGTTGTTAATGGATGAGTTTATTCAAAAAAGGATTTGTGATGAGTAACTTATATTATACACATGAAGCATCACTTAAAAACTTTAAATATTTGGAAGTAATAGTCAAGCCTGAGCAGAAATCTGCTTGGCTCTACCTGAATTCTGAGCCTCGCTCCTGCTTTACGCCGGAGCTGTTAAAGGAGGTAAATGAATTCCACTCAATTTTGAAAAATCTTAATGGCAAGTTACCCCATGAAGGAAGGCGGATTGATATAGAGTTTAACATCATCACATCGCGTCATCCGGTGTTTAGTTTTGGGGGGATCTGGCACACTTCAGCCATTGTATAGAATCCAGGGATAGTGAAGGTCTGCGAGACTATGCAAGACGCTGTATTGATGCGGTATATTTTAACAATACCCAGCATGAACTTGGCATTACGACTATCTCTTTGATTCATGGAAATGCGTTAGGTGGAGGCCTGGAGGCTGCACTATCGAGTGCTATCATCATTGTCGAGCGACAGGCAAAACTGGGTTTTCCCGAAGTTCTGTTTAACCTATTTCCCGGGATGGGGGCCTATAACTTATTGATGCAGCGTGTCAGCCCTTCCATGACAGAGAAAATAATCCTCAGCGGCAAGCAATATAGCGCTCAAGAGTTCTATGAACTTGGAGTCATTGATGAGTTGGTTGACGAGGGAGGCGGAGAGTCGGCGGTTAATTCATATATTCGATCAAGCCGAAATCGGTTAAACAGTCTGAAGGCAATGAAAAAAGTTCGATCATGTGTTAACCCTCTGAGTTATCAGGCTATGCTTGATATCGGTGATATCTGGGTCGATGCAGCCATGAATCTCACTGAAAAAGAGATCCGAATGATGTCTAAATTAGTGAATAGCCAAATAAATTTTGCGAGTAAAGTGTCTAATCCAGTGACTTCACAGGCATTAGCCTATTAAAGGTTAATTTAATATATTGAGGCTGACTTTAGGTGAAGGTGAGATATACAAGAATCACCTTAATAAATTTAAGCTTATGGGCTGATTCAGTTTGGAAGATATCTGGCGTCAAGCAGTGAGAACACTGAAAGTAGTTTTTATCCATGACCGGATTTATTTTTAGCAAATTGTTTCTACGCACGCAATGAAATAGCCGGTGGTTGCAATTGACAACTTAGAGTCTCACTGGATGTTTATTGTCGAACTGTAACTGGTATTGAGCACATTTGTGCTTTCACTTTTATTGAACACGGAATTTAGTGGTCTAATATTTTTATAGGTGTTTTATGTGTGGGATTAGCGGGTTTGTAAATACCAATATAACTGAGCATAAACTGTGCGACTCAGTTAAAGCGCTTTATCACAGGGGACCGGATGGCGCGGGACTCTACCAGGATATTGATAACAGAGTGAGTCTTGGGCACGCCCGGCTATCGATTATTGATCTTGAAACGGGCGATCAGCCGATTACCTCCTCTGATGACTCGATTGTTCTGGTGTGTAATGGTGAGGTATACGATTTCGAATCTATTCGTACTGAACTAAAAAATAAAGGGTATCAGTTTAAAACAAAGTCAGACTCTGAAGTTATTCTCTACCTTTATCAGGAATATGGAATTAAATTTTTAAAGGAGCTCAGAGGCGAATTCTCATTCATACTCTTTGATCGGATCAGAAAGACTGTCTATGCGGTCAAAGATCGTTTTGGTATAAAGCCTCTTTACTATGTAGAAAAAGAGGGGCAGGTTCTGCTGGGCTCTGAAGCTAAGGCCATTTTTGCCTCAGGCCTTCATAACGCGAAAATTGATCCATTGGCACTAAGAGATACCCTGAGCTTTGTGAATGTGAATACGGTCTTTGAGGGGATACAAACTGTGCCCCCCGGTTGTTATCTTGAGATCAGCCTTCAGGGTAAGGTAGAGGTTCGGCGCTATTGGGATATTGAATTGCCGAAACAGATACGGCCTCAGACACTTGAGGAAGCAAAACCAGAGATCCGTCATCATCTCGATGAGGCGGTGAAAACTCGTCTGCGGGCCGATGTGCCGGTTGGCGTCTATCTGAGCGGTGGTATTGATTCAGCTATTATTGCCTCAACTGTTTCCAGGCTACATCCTGATAAATTGAAGACATTTACTATTTGCTTCAATGAAGTAAGGCAGTTTGATGAAGCCCAGATAGCTCAAAAACAAGCGGATGCCATTGGTGCTGAGTCTCATACCATTATCTGTAATCGGCATAACCTATTTGGTAATCTCGAGGACAGCCTATGGAACGTGGAGCTTCCGGCTCTTAATCTTCACGGAGTTGGAAAGTTCCTGCTGTCAAAACTAGCCCGTCAGCATGTCAAGGTGGTGCTCACCGGAGAGGGGGCGGATGAGGTGTTCCTGGGTTATCCCTACTTCAAGGGTGAGTCTTTTTCTATCGCTCAAAATATTTGGACCGGCAACTCAAAGAGCACCAAAATGCGAGGCAACCATCGCCAACAAAAAGAGTTTTTAAAAGAGCAATTTGGCTTTATCCCACAGATTGAGATGGCAGAGAGCTTCAGTGAGAAACGTCAGGGATTTTTTAATCGTCTGTTTAGTCATGCCCATCGTCTTAAGCTTAAGCAAAATCACCCGGTCAGTCGGCTGCATCAAATCATAAGTCGTGACAAGACCGATGGTTTAAGTTTCGAGCAAAAGCGGCAGTTTTTTAGTATTAAAGGGCACCTTGCTTCCTACATTCTGACGATCTTAGGGGACCGTCAGGAGATGGCAAACTCCATTGAGGGTAGAGTCCCCTTTCTGGATCATAAGCTTTTTGAATATGCCCGAACCATCCCGGTGGAGCTCAAGGTTAAGGGGGAAAACGAAAAGTATGTCCTCAAAGAGGCGTTTAAGGATAGGATCATTCCAGAGATTTACAACAGAACAAAACACCCGTTTTCGGCTCCGCCCCTATTGGTTCTCAAAAAAACCTGCCCTGCCTCCAGGAAGCTCATTGAAAAATATCTTAGCCAAGCTGCGATTAAACAGGCTGGGATATTCAATGTCCATTTCGTCAGAGGCTTGCAAATTTTCCATCGCCTCAATTTCTGGAGCTCCAGTCTCAAAAATAGGATCAACTCACTGCTGCTTTATATTTTAACCAGCCAGATGTTGCATGATCTTTTTGTGGTCAACCTGGTGGAAAACATCAACCAGCGTTGTCCCGAACTCAATGTCACAAAGTATGTGGTTCACTCTAAAATTACAGATTTTGTGACCTGCCCGGAGAAAGAAGCGTCCTGTGAAGAGGAGGTGGTTTATTAGAGGTTTTGAGAGCAAGTGTTGAGCTTTTTTTGTGGTTCATATCAGTCATCTAAGAGAGCAATTTGATCTGATAATCCATTAAGCGCGCACAGAGTCAAAAAAGCCGAGACAGTGGGTCTCGGCTTGGTTGGTAAAAGAGTCCGGAGTTCAGATTAAGCCAGCAGCTCTTTGGCTGTCTTGATCAGGTTTTCGGTGGTGAAACCGAACATCTTAAACAGCTCTGCTGCCGGGGCCGACTCACCGAAGGTGGTCATGCCGATAATCTTGCCGCCAAAGCCAACATACTTGTACCAGAAATCGGCGATGCCAGCTTCAATTGCGATACGGGCTGTAACCTCTGAAGGCAGTACCGCTTCACGGTAAGCTGCATCCTGCTTGTCGAATGCATCGGTCGATGGCATGGAAACCACCCGGACCTTTTTGCCTTCAGCCGTCAGCTGGTCTGCGGCCTGGACCGCCAGCTCAACCTCTGATCCTGTTGCGATAAGGATAAGCTCAGGTGTACCCGCACAGTCTTTGAGGATGTAACCACCTTTGGCGATATCAGCGACCTGCTCAGAGCTACGCTCCTGCTGTGCAAGGTTCTGGCGAGAGAAGATAAGCGAGGTCGGGCCATCTTTACGCTCGATCGCCAGTTTCCAGGCGACTGCTGACTCAACCTGGTCACAGGGACGCCAGGTGCTCATGTTGGGAGTCAGGCGCAATGAAGCGATCTGCTCAACCGGCTGGTGAGTCGGACCATCTTCACCCAGGCCGATAGAGTCGTGGGTGTAGACCTGGATGTTCTGGACCTTCATCAGTGCAGCCATCCGCATCGCGTTGCGTGCGTACTCCATGAACATCAGGAAGGTTCCGCCGTAAGGCACGAAGCCGCCGTGCAGGGCGATCCCGTTCATGATGGCGGTCATCCCGAACTCACGGACACCGTAGTGGATGTAGTTACCGGACGGATCTTCGGCAGAAACCGACTTGGAGCCAGACCACATCGTCAGATTCGATGGTGCTAGGTCCGCGGAGCCCCCCAGGAACTCGGGAAGCATCTGACCAAAAGCTTCCAGGGCATTTTGCGATGCCTTGCGCGATGCGATGTTTGCCGGGTTTGCCTGAAGATCGGCAATGATCTGGTTCGCTTTTTCTTGCCACTGAGCCGGGAGCTCGCCTTCGACGCGGCGTTTGAACTCTGCTGCAAGCTCAGGGTAGGCTGCCTCATAAGCGCTAAGCTTGTCGTTCCAGGCGGCTTCCTTGGCGGCGCCCGCTTCTTTTGCATCCCACTGTGCGTAAACTTCGCTTGGGATCTCAAAAGGACCATGCTCCCATCCGAGCTCTTTACGGGTGGCAGCAATCTCTTCGGCACCCAGTGGTGCGCCGTGGCAGTCGTGTGAGCCGGACTTGTTGGGGGAGCCAAAGCCGATAATAGTCTTGGTGCAGATAAGCGTCGGGCGTGGATCGGCTTTCGCCGCAACAATTGCAGCATCGATCGCTTGTGCATCGTGACCATCCACCGCCGGGATCACATGCCAGCCGTAGGCTTCAAAACGCTTCGGGGTATCATCGGAGAACCAGCCTTCGACTTCACCATCGATAGAGATGCCGTTGTCATCCCAAAAAGCGATCAGTTTGCCAAGGCCCAGGGTACCCGCGAGAGAGCAGGCCTCGTGAGAGACACCCTCCATCAGACAGCCATCCCCCATGAATGCATAGGTGTAGTGATCAACGATCTCATGGCCTGCTTTGTTGAACTGGGCTGCCAGAGTCTTTTCCGCCAGCGCCATACCCACGGCGTTGGTGATCCCCTGGCCCAGAGGACCGGTGGTGGTTTCAATACCTGGTGCGTAACCGTACTCGGGGTGACCCGGCGTCTTAGAGTGGAGTTGACGGAAGCTCTTCAGATCATCAATGGATAGCTCGTAACCTGCCAGGTGCAGCAGGGAGTAGATCAGCATCGAGCCGTGGCCGTTGGAGAGGACGAAACGGTCGCGGTCGGCCCACTGCGGGTTTGTTGGGTTGTGGTTCAGGTGAGAGCGCCACAGAACTTCAGCAATGTCAGCCATACCCATAGGTGCGCCCGGATGGCCAGAGTTTGCCTGCTGTACGCCGTCCATGCTCAGGGCACGGATAGCATTTGCCAGATATTTACGATCCATAATAGATACCGATAGTGTTTGAGTTTACAAAGGAGAATGAAAAGGGGAACGCAGAAGTTCCCCTTGTCAGATTCGATGTGATTAAAGCTTCGCTTCAATCATAGCTTCGAGTTTGCCCTGGTCCACGGCGAAGTTACGGATCCCTTCGGCCAGCTTCTCAACTGCCATCGGATCCTGGTTGTGCTCCCACAGGAACTCAGCGTGTGTCATCTGCGCAGGACGCTGCTTCGCGCCTTTAGAGTCAATGAGCTTCTCAACCACTTCACCCTCGGCGGCTTCCAGCTCTGCCAGCAGGGCAGGGGCGATGGTCAGGCGGTCACAACCGGCAAGCTCGAGGATCTCGCCGATGTTACGGAAGCTTGCACCCATCACGACTGTGTTGTAGCCGTACTCTTTGTAGTAGTTGTAGATCTTGGTGACAGACAGAACGCCCGCATCTTCTGCGGCTTCAAAATCACGTCCCTCTTTCGCCTTGTACCAGTCCATGATGCGGCCCACGAAAGGAGAGATCAGGAAGACTCCAGCTTCAGCACAGGCACGCGCCTGAGCAAATGAGAATAGAAGTGTCAGGTTACAGTTGATCCCCTCTTTCTCCAGCACCTGTGCTGCGCGGATCCCTTCCCAGGTAGAAGCTAGCTTGATCAGGATACGGTCGTTAGAGATACCGGCATCGTTGTACATCTTAACCAGCTGACGCGCCTTAGCGATGCTGCCTTCCATATCGTAAGAGAGGCGGGCATCAACCTCAGTTGAGATACGTCCCGGAATCGTTTTTAGGATCTCTTTACCTATGCTAACCGCAAGCATGTCACAGGTGTCTTGGATCTGCTGTGCCTTGTCCTGGCTTTGCGCCTTTGCATATTGAATAGAAGCTTCAATCAGCGGTGCATACTCTTCGATTTGAGCGGCTTTTAGAATCAGAGAGGGGTTCGTCGTAGCATCTTCAGGCTGGTATTTTTTGATGGCCTCAATTTCACCAGTGTCTGCGACCACAGTCGTGAGTTTACGAAGTTGCTCTAATTTGTTGCTCATTTCGATCATCCTATTTAACGGGCTAACTGTTGACTTGAGTTGTGCATTTGCAGGCAGGGTGGCGAATCGTTCTGGACTCTATCCCTACCTGATAAATCAACGGAGCGGAATTTTTTTAGTATATGAGCAGTTGCTGTGATCATCCGCTCAGCTCTTGATTTAATGTTGAGTTCATATTTATCGGATCTGGGAATAAAGTCAATCATGCATAGGGGCTTATAGTGATATATATCACCAAATTAACCGTTATCTTGGCTGAAAAGAGCAATATTGGCCCGGGGAAGCCTGGTAAATGGTCGGTTTTCGGCTTCTTGAGTCGCAGGAATAGGGTGAGCAAATGTATTCGCTGTGGTCAAATGTTTAGGTGGGGGAGGGTGCGACATATGTTATGCTCTTGAACATATGTGCGCACTATTGAGAGTTTGCGAGTATGAACAAATTTACCCAAGATACCTCCGATGATAATACAGATCTGTTGACCGAAGTCTCGGTCGCCTATTATCAGAATGGTGCCACCCAGGAGGAGATTTCCAGAAAGTTCTCCATCTCCCGTGCCAAAGTGGGCCGGATGCTAAAGCAGGCCAGAGATGAGGGAATCGTTGAGATCACGGTCAAGTATCACCCCGCTTTTAGTGCCAAAATCGAGCAGAGACTGATTGAGCGTTTTGGGATCAAGCGTGCATTAATCGCCCTGGATCAACCCAGTGAAGAGCAGCAGCGGCTTCAGGTCGCGGGACTGGTATCCAAATACATGGCGAGCTCATTACAAAACGGTATGGTGGTGACGGTCGGCCAGGGACGTAATGTTTCTGCTGTGGCTCATCATATCGGGGTGATCCCGCATCGGGAGGTAAAATTTGTCTGTGGTATTGGTGGGATCCATCCCAGGGGCAGTATGTTCAATGCGGACCACATCTGCCGTCAGTTTGCCAAAAGCTACGGGGGAACTTCAGAAACCCTGTACGCCCCGGCTTATGCTGAGAACCGCGAGCAAAAACTAACCTTCATGCAAAATGCGACCGTCAAACAAACCTTAGATCTGGCACGCAAGGCTGATGTCGCTGTGGTTGGTATTGGTAACATGAGTGAAAACAGTTACATGGTCGATCTGGGTTGGTTTACTGCAGATGAGGTGGTGCAGTCGCGAATGCAGCAAGGGGTTGTCGGGGATTTTGCCGGATATGAATTTTTTGATATCCAGGGTCAGTCGGCGAAAACCGTGATGAGCGATCGCATCATTGGGCTGGGGTTAGAGGAGTACCGGCCGATTGCAGAGGTCATCGCGATCGCCGCAGAAAACAGCAAGCCACTAGCCTTACTGGGAGCACTGCGTACCGGGGCTATTGATGTTATTGCAACCAGTGTTAGCAACGCCCTCACGGTACTGAACCTGGATGAGCAGATGGCTCAGCCAGAAAAATAACCAGTCTGTTGATACATGGGGCTGAATGCTTGCCCATATAGGCCCCTATATAAGGCAATTTGGCACTCCTGAAGTTTATCCGAGTTGCTGGGGTTCTCGGTTGTTCTACCTATCCATCACGAATAGAAAATTTTCCTCCCATCATCGGTCAGGCCCGAAGTGACAGAGACGTCGCCTCGCTTTGAAACCACCACGGCTTCTATACCGGCTTGTTGATTCAGATAGCGAATAGTGTCAGTGGTTGAGGGTAAAAATCCGGCGGTACTCCAGATCTCACCATCGACCGAATGTTTGGAGATAATGGTAATGCTGGCGATATCTGTTGCGATTGGCATACCCGTTTGCGCATCAAGCAGGTGATGGTAGCGCTGCCCATTGGCATCAAAGAAACGCTCGTTGATCCCGGAGGTGACCATAGATCTCCCTCTAAGGGGGACAACCCGAACGACAGAGCCCCGCTCTGCCAAGGGGTTTTGAATTCCCACATTCCATGCCTGGTTTGGATTATCAGGGGAGTGGCCAAGGGTTAATACATTTCCCCCCAAGCTGATAAAGCCATGTTCAACACCAGCATCGACCAGCTTCTTTTTTACCTCATCGGCAAAATAGCCCTTGGCGATCGCCCCTAAATCGATCTCCATCTTTGGCTGACTCAGGTAAACAGAGTGTTGCTGCTCATCCAGGATTATCTTTTTGGGATCTACTAAGGGGAGCTTTGCTGAGATCTCATCTTGCGCCGGGACCCTGGCATCTTTAAAACCGATCCGCCAGGCCTTGACCAGCGGACCGATGGCGATGTTAAAGGGATTTTTTGAGTCTTGGCTAATCGATTTGGCTTTCCTGATAAGCTCAAATAGATCGGGTTGAACCACCACAGGTGCAATTGCGGCACTTTGGTTGACCTGCATCAGCTCAGAGCTGTCCTGGTTTACCGTAAATCGCCGGGCATATTGGTCGAGCTGGAGATAAACATCCCTGATGAGCTGCTCCCCCTCTGGATGGTGAACTACCAAGTCGATGACTGTTCCCATCATCCGGAATCTGCTGTGATATTTGGTCATCTTTATCAATCTGCTCCGTTGATGGAATGCTAAAGAAAAGGGAAGCCATGCTTCCCCGGTTTATTGAGTTAAGCAAGCTCGGCTGCACTTTCACCTGCGATGCGCCCGTAAGTGAAGATATCAATCAGCGCATTCCCGCCCAAACGGTTACCCGCGTGGATGCCTCCTGCGATTTCACCTGCCGCATACAGGCCAGGAATAATCTCACCCTCTTTGTTGATCACCCGCGCTCTGGTATCAATCTTCAGCCCTCCCATGGTGTGGTGAACCGATGGTTGACGCGGTGTGGCGTAGAAGGGGGCCTGCTCCACCTTCAAACCGAATGCGCTCTTATGAAACTCGGGATCATGGCCCAGTTCAACATAGCTATTGTATTGCTTAATGGTCTCGGTCAATTCAGCTTCAGGTACCCCAATCTTCTCAGCCAGCTCTTCGAGGGTGTCTGCCTGAATGATGATCCCCTCTTTTATTTCGCGCTCTATGGTTGCGTCAGAGGTATTGGCCGCCGTTTGGCGAATCTTCTCATCGGCGATCATATAGATGAGGCTACCGTTATCAAAGAATGCCTCAGAGAGCCGATCCCGGCTTTCACACTCATCAACAAAGCGTTTGCCTTGTTGGTTCACAAAGACAAAGTTTTCGGGCGGTACGATAAGCCCCGTCAGCAGGGCACCGGATTTCGGATCCCCTATCGGCATCAGCTGCACAAAGCCCATACCAACCAGCTCGGCTCCCGCTTTTTCTCCAATCTCGATACCATCACCGATGAGAGCAGGGGAGTTGGTGGTTTTGATATCGTCCGCGATCTCTTTCCAGTAGTTGTTATATTTTTTGATCATCTGGGTGTTGGCACCAAAGCCACCCGAGGCAAGCACCACTCCCTGGTTGGCATGGAGCACCAGCTTGGTGCCGTCGGCCTGGGTCGCCCTGATACCCACCACTTTTCCATCTTCAACAATCAGATCGGTCGCCCGGGTATCTGTCATGATCCGGCCACCTTGTTGCTGAATGCGCTGCTGGAGCTTATCGACAAACTCAACACCCTTGGGGCGCTTTGGTTTGTGGGCGCGACGCCACAAAGCACCGACCGGAATTTCAACCACACTGCGGTCAAAATCGATGCCTTTATCACTCAACCAGTTGATCGACTCCATAGAGCGCGATGTCAGGGTCTCCACCAGATCGTATTGACCATAGATTAATTCACCGTTGAGATCGGTCCGTTTGCCGCCAAGGTAAGTCTGGATCCTGTGTAGCTCGACGGAGTCGAACAGATAGTGTTTACCTATCTCTACATCGGCAAAATAGGTGGCAATTTGATCCTTGAGCACTCTGAAATCATTGAGGTACTCACCAACGAACTCGGACTCTGGTGTTTGGGAAATTGCCAGCAGGCTCTCTTTTTCGCCCGCTAGTGCCGGGAAGTCATTTTGCCATTGTGGTTCTGCGGCGTTGACCCAGCCACCGGTACGAACCGTGTTCCCCCCAATTGCGGGGAATTTTTCGAGCAAAATAACCGACCTGCCTTTATCCAGGGCAGTCAGGGCTGCGCTCAGGCCAGCACCACCGCCGCCGACAACCACGATATCAACGGTCTCTTCAATGGTTTTGGATGACCACTCAACGGCTTCTCGAGCTTTGCAGCGCAGCGCTTCAGAGTTACCGCCAGCCAGATCAACTGCATTGGAAACACCATCAATCACCGCCTGGCTACTCACGGTCGCACCCGAGATCACATCAATATTCAGGGTTTGACCATCTAGGATCTGCTGTGGGATACGCTCGAATGCCGGATTAGCGATGCCGTCTGATTCATTGGATGAATCCACCAGGATATCCAGGATCTTATTTTCTGAGAAGGTCACGGTCACAGGCAGGTCGCCATTATGGCCGCGGCCGTAAGCCGTGTATGCACCCGAATTGAAGCTGATCTTAATCTTTTGGAGCTCTTTGATTCGCTGATGTTTCAGAGCTTCGGCGGCGCTATCCACAATCATGTAGTCCATGATCTCCCAAAGCGGGGTGGGGATCTGCAATTCCTTCTGTTGGGCAATGTCGGCAAATTCAGCGCAGGACTCATCACTTAGTGCCTTGGTTGCCCAGGTGGGTTCAACCAGATAGCCTTTACCCACACTCACCAGGTCGTAGCCCTGGGTGAGGGCTTTTTCTGCGTCGCGACGCTGGGCGATCCCGCCCACCCCAATCACCGGCACTCTGGCCAGGTTTTCGGTTTGAAGCTGGCGATACCTGGTGATGAGCGGCTCTTTATCTTCGGGGTTTACAATGGAGTTACGCTGCCAGTGGCCCATAGAGAAATGCAAATAATCCAGGCCCTCAGCCGCAAGCTTATCCAACAGGTAGATGCTATCGGTAAAGCGGATCCCCGGCTCCTCTATCTCTTCCGGCGAGAAGCGATAGCCGATGATGAAATCTTCTTTTGCAAAGGAGAGGGCAAGCTGTTTGGCCTTTTGCAAAACTGCCAGCGGGAAGCGGGTGCGTTTTTCAATATCGCCCCCCCATTGGTCCGTCCTGCGATTTGAGTGAGGCGAGAAGAATTGCTGGATAAGGTAGGTGTTTGCCCCGTGGATCTCGACGCCATCAAAGCCCGCTAAAATTGCTCGTCTGAATGCATGACGAAAGCTCTCAATCATTGCTTCAATCTGATCTTCTGTCATCTCAAGGGGAGTTTGAGCGTTATCACGAAGGGCTGCAACAGGGCTTGCAGAGATCGGCTGGTGGCCACCGTTGTACTCAGGATCGGCCATGCGACCTGCGTGATAGATTTGTAAAATTGCCTTTGAGCCTTTCGCCTTGATCGACTCAGCCAGTTTTTTCAAACCAGCAATCTTGCTGTCGGTATCTATGCCCAGTGCACCGGGGAATGCGCGGCCGTAGTTTTCAACAAAAGCACTCTCTACGATGACGGCACCCGCATCACCTGCGCGGGATGCGTAATAGGCGATCATCTCCTGGGTCACACCGCCATCAAAAAAAGCAGACTGAATCGTCATCGGTGCCATCAGGATGCGATTCTTCAGTTTGCCCCCTGATTGAAAGATCATCTCATCGACTAACTGAGCCATCATTTTTTCCTTTTTACAGATTAATTCTCATATCAAACCGGCCTGTGAGCTTGCTGATTCCTGTGACAGGTCTTTTGGATATGAAAACATGTGGAATTTGCTCCAGATGTTCTGTTTGAGCCTTTAACCATGCAAACTATATTGATTTATGGTTATGAGTAAAATGAATGGTTTGCATTGGTTTTATGATTTTGGTGCATGAAATTGGGGTTGTAGAGGGAAAAGCGGTTTTCGGCAGTCAGCCGAATAGCTTGATTGGGTTATAAATCACACTGGTTGCTGATGTGGCTATCGGCCAAGCCTCAAAATTGGATGGTTTTGTGAGAAGGTTGAGGCATTCTTTTTAATTAAGGAGTTTGAAGCTGACTGTTTGATGTCTGCTTTTCTCCCAAAGCGGACACCAGTAGCAGCCCTTCAGACATCGCTTTGTCGCCTTAGCGACCATCGAAATACGATTTACAATCATCTCAAATAATTCAAAACAGTCTGAATATGACGCTTTTCTTTTTGATCCACTATTCGAGTGCATGACCAGTTTTGATCTTGTTAATGCTTGGTTTCTTTTCTGGAAAAGTATGTCAGTGATCCTTTAAGTTTTAGTGATAACACTCAGATGTATAGAATTCATATGAATCCTTATTTTATTAGTGTTAATATTATTCCACTCACACTAATGTGGGAAAATTAAATTATTACGGATGTGTGTATGAAAAACTTAAAGTCTATTATATGTGTTGCTGCAATTTTATCTTCAACTGGAGTGGTATCTTGTTATGCGCAAAGCGCAGAAATTAACTCACTAAAAATAGTTAATGATACTAATAACGTGATGTATGATGTGCAGCTATTGAGTTGTGTGAATATGAAGCAGTGTGTCAGTAGTGATAATTATAAAAAAATAGGGGATATTGAATCCTCTTCATATAGGTTAGTTAAAGAGCCGATTGATTCTCACTATGGAATTTTAGTTTACAAACAAAATCCAGACTCAGGGCAGACGTATAAATCATCTTTTATATTAAACAACAATAAAAGCATAGTTAATGTATCTGAGCATTTAATAAATGGTCAGTATATTCCTTATGTCAAACAGGAGATAAACAGCCCTTTCTATGCTAGTAAATCGAGTTATGCAGCTGAAAAAAACAACCTCAAAGGGACCCAAACAATAACATTGTCCTCCGGGGAGGCGACAGAGCTTGGCGGGTTTACCTGTGCTCCATTTTCTACTGACTATCTCACTGTATACTCATCAGATGAGTTTCCTCTTGAGTTACAACTTGATGGGGGGATATACAGACTATATATAAACCAGATTCATTAAAAGGGACAATATCTTTTGCTGCTCATCATACTTCATGTGTTGTCAAAAACACCTCAGGGAAAAAGGCGACTATTTCTGTAAATTGCCACTGCTAGTAATATTAATTTGAGGATAGGTGGATTTAGAATTCTTCCCGAACAGAAGTTCTAGCTTAGAGATGCAGTACGCTGCCTATGATTAAGTTTTTACTTCAAAGTATGAGAGTTAAAAATCATCACTCTATCCTCTTTTCGTTACTAAAAATAATAGTGATATATAGTTCTAAGTGGCAATGTTTCAGGATTAATTCCAAAGATGTCATTGGTGTTAAGAGTTCTCAGTTAATAATTTTCAACTCTGTAATAATTCATAATGTGGAGTATTTAGTTGATTGATAATAGTCGGGATGAAGTAATACGTATTATTAGAAAACAAGCGAGGTGGATGACCGCCCAAGAGGTTGCTGATTCAAGTGGCCAAACCTACACCAATGTGTGCCGGATCCTGAAAGACCTTCGGGAGAAGGGAGAGTTGGAATTTCGGAAGAAGGGTGGGCTCTTTGTCTATTGCTTTGCAGGAGTCACGACAAACCAAAGGGCTGCAGTTGAGTTATGGAATATGGCTCTGTATTTCCCTCGCCCTCAGAGGCTAACTTGAATCACATAGTGTTAGGTGGAGCAGGTAAGAAAGCCAAAGAGTTGATTATTGACCGTGCAACCGTTAGGACAGACCATCTCCTTACCGCCCAAGACACAGGTGGCGCAAGTCAGGGCTTTGTTGATGTTTTGATTTCGGTTGCTGGCAGGTCATCGCCTTGGACTACACAGTAGCGGGCAAAGGAGCAGTCTTTTTGAGGAGTCGGTTGAGAGGTCTGTGGTTGTCAGATTCAAGAGTGGAGCGTCGGGACATCCGGGAATTATAGACCCAAAAGGCGCCTTCCGGCACCCATATGGTATCTAAAACCTATACGTGGTGGTTACCTTGCGGGCTCTTGTCTGAGAATTTTAGGTCAGGCTGTATACTCAGGGTCAACACACTCAAAAGCTTGACCCGCTGCACTCTTACTATCCAAAGACTCAATAATCAATCGTGATAACTCATCTCGATTGATATACCCGTGGACCTCTTTTCCTTGGCTCAAAATCCCAGTCCCGGTGACATTATCATCTCTTAATCCACCCGGGCGGATAATAATGTAATTAAGGGAGCTAGACTGTAGCCATGTTTCCCCTAATGTCTTCTCCCTAACGTACTCTCCAAATGCCTTTCTTGCTCGTTCAGATAAATATTCCCAGCCATCTCCGCACCCAAGAGAGGTAACCAAAACAAATCGCTTTATATTGCACTCTTCTAAAACATCTATTAAGTTTTTAATTCCTAAAAAAGGAGCGCTCATTGTTGAGATTACGTTTAAATCTCGTGTCGAACCAATGTTTTTTAAAGTAGATAGCATTGTGTCTTTATCAAGAGCATCACAAGGTATCCACTGACTAAAGTAAACACTATCTTCATGCTGAACTGATTTACGGCGACTTACACCAATAACTTTATTTCCCCGTTTTTTAAGTTGCTTGGCAAGGCTTAGCCCTAGTCCTTGGCTGGCACCAAATATTAAGTACATGTTTATATTTTCCTTGTTGATAGTTACCAAATCACTTTTAGTAATGATTCATAAGTTAAGGTTAGCTCAGCCTTATAATCCATACTTTTAGTGCGTGTTTGATTCACTATATGATACCAGCTTATCAATAGATAATGTTTTCAGGAAAAACAACATGAGTCACTTATTATCATGACCAACCTAAAATAGATTGACTAAATGATCTGATGTGTGCTTTGAAAGTCTAGTATATGTTCCTAATCGAAGGTTAAAAGGTGCACTACACACGTTCTTTCTAGAAAGCTCAGATCCTGTCTCTTCTACACATCTCAAGAGCAGGGGAACTTTCTGAGCATAGAGTGATCTGATCATCGTATAATCCCGTTTCAAGGTACTCATACGATGCAGATTTCTCCCCATGATCCCCAACGCTGGGCCCAGCACATCTTTGGTTCGGCACAGCTTGGAGACGTGCGGCGTACAGCCCGGTTAGTCACACTCGCCAGCCATTGTGGTAGACATGTGGGGAAATCTTTGGCCGCTTCCTGTGAGGGTGACGATGCCCTGCTTGAAGGCAGCTATCGCTTTATCCGTAATCCAAAGGTCGAACCAATGAAAATACGTCAGGCTGGTTTTGAAAGGACAGTTGAGATAGCCCAGGATATTCCCGAACTCCTGGCTCTGGAGGACACCTCTTCATTAAGTTACAAGCACCAAGCCGCTTCGAAGCTGGGGAAATTAGGAAAGAAGGAGGATAAATCAAGAGGATTCTGGGTGCATTCCCAGTTACTACTCAATGCCCGAACGCAGCAAACGATAGGGTTGGTTCATCAGGAGTGGTGGTTGCGGCCGGATAACCCTGAGGATGCAGACGAGAAAGAGAGTGGTAAGTGGCCCGATGCGTCAGCCCTTTGCCGACACAGGATGGGAGCGCTGATGTCCCGGGTGATCACCGTTTGTGATCGAGAAGCAGATATCTTTGACTATCTCAAGGATAAGAAGGAGCACCAAGAAAGATTTATCGTGCGGGCAAAGCATATGCGCAAAGTGGAAGAGTCCGGACTCCCTTTAGATGAACATCTGCGCTCCCAAGCTTCCCTGGGCGGATATGAGCTTCATATCCCTCAAAAAGGGATGGTAGATAAGCATGGGAAACGGAAGAATCGGCCGACTCGCAAGGCGAGGCTACAAGTCTTTAGCAGCTCATTGACCCTCACTCAGGGGGGCAGAACTCTCACCCTCAACGCAGTACTGGCTGAAGAGCTGGGTCAGCCTAATGGTGCAGAGCCGATCCGCTGGCTTCTGCTGACCAGCGAGCCAGTTTCAACTCTGGAAGAGGCCCTGAAAGTTATCCAGAGCTACACGGCCAGATGGCGAGTGGAGGATTTCCACAAAGCCTGGAAATCCGGTGCAGGTGTAGAAGAGCTAAGAATGGGGTCGGTAGACAATCTGGAGCGAATGGCGTCGATACTTGGCTTTTCAGCGGTTCGGCTGATGCAGTTGCGGGAGAGTTTTACCTTGCCACTCAGCCTGAAGAAGCTGGGCCTGATTAAAGAGGCGAAGGAGGTCAGTCAGATAAGTGCGTCACGAGTGCTTACCGGAGAAGAGATTAAGCTCTTGATCTTGCTGCGCAATAAGAAGCAAACGTTCGAACCGAGTTTGGAGTGGGCTTACCAGGAGATTGCAAAGCTGGGAGGGTTCAATGATACCAAACGAAGCGGGATCGCAGGCTGGGATACTCTCTGGGAAGGTTGGAATCGACTTCAGGATTATCTTCGAGGATTTATGGTTGCCAGAGAGGCTATGACTTCAGGCTTGGAGATCTGATCAAGAGACAGCTCTTATCCCTGAGGTAATTGGTGACGACTATGTCATCGAGTTAACGAACGGCGATCAATTGAATACTGCATAGTTTCTGTAGTATCGATAGGAACCCATCAAACCAAGGCGACCGGATGAGTTGATAAAAAGTTACGCGAATAGTTGCCAGTTTACATGGTTGATACAAATGGTATTCGCAGGTCGGTTACCGCTCAGATTTTCTTGAGTGATAAACAAACAATGCAACCACTTCCGGTTCGTATCTATCAAGCAATAATATGGAGTTATGTAACAATATGATCACTCATGCGTTTGCCCTGCCCAAATCAGGCATTATCTCCTGTCTTGTTGACCTCACTTAAGAGAGGTAGTCGACACTGAGACAATGAAAGGTTTTTGCGGTTACCGGTTAATAGCCATCTAAACAGGTATGAGATTTATGGGAACAGGGAATGATGGCTCTCTTATCAATAGAACCTTTTTTGATAAGCTTAGTATTGTGGAACAATGTAAGCCCCATGGAATTTTAAACAGCATTCATTTTCTCCAGCTCGATTGAATCAATCATACCGAGTATTAAACATATCTTCAGCTAATGAACCACTACGCGGTCTTAGACTACACTCAAATCCTAATGGTTTAAAAACACGGTTCAAGATACTAACTGTGGGCTTCCCTTTGTCGAGTTCAATATCGGAAAGTGTCTTTCGGCTAACGCCAGCAAATTTGCAGTATTCCTCTTGAGACATCTGAAGAATTTCTTTGCGTAATTTTTGTAACGCTTGGCCATTAGTTATTTCTCCAGTGAAGATACTTCTTGCAACGCGCTTAAGCAGGTGCTCTCTTTCTGATGGTGATAGCTCTTTCATATTAACCCCCACTCAGCAAGCCTTTTATCCAGGGTGTCAAATCGCATTATTGGCATATTTAGTATGCTTTCTGGGACACCACGGGCCCTCAAGTTTTCTTTTAATCCAGAGAGCATGTTGGCCATCTCTTTCAACTTGGAGATAATCAATTCGGGGTCGGCTACATCCTGCAACCCATTTGCGATCCCGATCCAATCAAAATTCCCACCTTCTTCAAATGGTGACCCCCAGGTTGTGATCCTGATCACTCCTTCTGGGTCTGCTCTCATAGGCGCAAAGTCGTAAATAGGTGATAATTCGATGACCCCTGGTTTTTTGATAAACGCAGTGTTGCGTCCATGGTTATCAGAGTTACCGAAAACCACGCTTAGGAAATCCCGGTATACCCACTCATTCACAAATTCCTGAGAGCTAAATGGTGTACCCTCCAACTGACCAAAGATCCCGCATAGATTCCGGATGGCATCAAAATGATTTATGGGAGCTCCCGGCTCTTTTTCAAGAATAGAGTAAACGGACTCTAACCCGTATCTAACAACCTCTCCGTCCTCAAAATCCACATCAAACCGAGGTAGCCATAGAGACGGGTATCTATCCCCCTCTTTGAGCATCATCTTTTCTGTGTCAATGGTACTCACTCCAAGATCTGCTAGCGCGTGATAGTAGTGGTACTCGGCTCGAAGTATATCCTGGTCAATAGCTGTGCGATTCCCTCGCGGAAATTTCACGAGATAGTGGGTATCAGTATTTGTTGGCTCATCTTGGAATGTATCGATCCAGACCTTACCAGCATCATTTCTTCGCAGCAAAAGTTTTGGGGCTTCCCCCCTGCTCCTGTGGCACCACCACTTATAGCCCCCATAGACTGAGCATATTCTAGGAAGTGGGAGTCTCGCTCAATCACATCTAGTTCTGGGAATCGCCTTGTTGTGAGCGTACTGCCCTCTGGGAGCATGGGTAGTGATTCTTTGATCCGGAGGTTACCAACAGGCGCGATGGTTCCTTTCTCTAGTAGTGCAAAATCCTGTTGATCTGAAGTGAGGCCAGATAAACCAAGGTGAGAAATCCAATATTTACGCGCTGCTCCTGATGGCATTATGTCATCAAGAAAGGCGAACCAATGGGACTTCGAGTAGGTGACCATTAACTCAACGGGGCGGTTTAAGCTAACAGCCTCATAGCCATACTCACCATAAAACTTAAGCGCATACGATTTTAGGTATGCCATTTTGATCTCACCGGCCCTTCCCGCTCCTGGGTCATCTATCTGTAGAGATGCAGTATCGAGCCACTCGCCTGCGATGTATGTCTGGATTGTAAGAGCCATCGGAACCTTAGTGTGTAAATATATACGCAGTATAGTCTCACAACTTAAAATCCGTGTAAATATTTACGCAGAGGACCTTGGTTCAAGCAGTTAACGTGTAATAATTTACACGTGCGTATTCGGTTATGGTGGTGTAACCAGAAACCTGGGACATGGCCGAGCCAAACCTGCAACCAGCTCCACAGCTAGATCCCTGCATATTTAGCTAGTGCTTTTTCTATAGTAGGCTTTTGTCACAAATCGGCGATCTGACCCGTGATGGGTGCTGGTGTCAATCATCATCCGCACCTGACACCGCAATGTTGCCGTAGCGAATCTTGGAATACAAACTCAAATAATCCAAAGTTGATTTCTTGGAATGTCCGAAGGTCTCCCAAAGCGGACAGTAAAATAACCCAAGGACATTGTGGTTAATTCCTGAGCAGGACAGCAAGATTTGCGATCTGAGCATCTCTGCAGCCATATTTTAATTTTGAAGTATGGGAGTGCAGATTATGGATAACGATGACTGCAGCAAAAATATCCCTGGAATAAAGGAAAAATCATCGGGCAAAAACGGCCCTTTTCCCGCAAAGATATCTGGGCTATTCGCCATTTTCTCGAAACTGAGGGAGAAACACGGGATCTGGCACTGTTTAACCTCGGGCTCGACAGCAAGCTCAGGGGCTGCGATCTGGTTGCACTGAAAGTCAGTGATATCGTCCATGCGGGCAAGATCCTCAATCGGGCGACCGTAGTGCAGAGCAAAACTCACCGAGCAGTTCGCTTTGAGTTGACCAAGCCAACTCGGGTCGCCATAGCCCTCTGGTTGAGTAGTATAGATCCACAGCTGAGCCCCTATATTTTTCCCAGTAAGTACTCCAGCTCAGGTCACCTGACTCCTAAGCAATATTCGCGGCGTCTCCAATACTGGGTAGCAAAGGTTGGTCTCGATCCCTGCGATTATGGCGGGCATTCACTGCGACGCACCAAGGCGACTCTGATCTATCGGGAAACCAAAAATCTCAGGGCGGTGCAATTGCTGCTGGGGCATCAGAAGCTCGACAGCACGGTTCGCTATCTGGGGATCGATTTGGATGACGCCCTCGATCTCTCGGAGAGCATAGATATTTAGATATCAGCCTAGGCTGGCTCGGATATCGGCAATGGTCATAAACAGTTTGTTGGGGGTATCCGCAAAGGATTGGAAGCCAAACTTTCTGTAAAAATCTGCAGCGCCCTCTTTCGCATCGACAACGACCACAGGAAAGCCAACTGATTCGCTTGCCTGAAGCAACTTATGCAGACTGTCGATGAGTAGCCACTCACCATAACCATTACCGGTGTAGCGACGATCGACGGCCAGCCGGGCGATGAGCCCTCCTGAGCGGGCACTCTGATGCTTTTTTTGTAATTTTTCCGGAAGAACGCCCAGGTCGACAGGGATCATGGTTAATGAATAGTAACCAATGATCCACTCCTCTCTTTGAGGATCTTCAATTACAAAGGTTCTGCTATTGTCTTTCACCGCTTGCTGGCTGGCCATCACCCGCAGGTAGCTATTTAATGCAGGGACGCCACAGTCAAAGCGCCGCCGATCATGTTTTGATTTGTCCAAAGGTACAGATATCACGAGTCTTTGCTCTCCTGATATCGTTGTGCTGCCTGTTGTAACCTGGAGTTAGGGCGGGCTGGCGTATCCAGAGCTTTAGCGAGCAGCAGCGCATCTTGCTCTGAAAGCTGCAACATCTGCTCTTGCTCAACAATTTTCTTTGCTTTCTCAACCGCTGCATTGAGTACAAAAGAGTTTACATTACTCATCCCGGCAAGAGCTGATGCTCTGATAAGCAGTTCCTGAGTCTGAACGTCTACTCGCGCCGTAATGCGAGGCCGAATATTTGCCATATAAACCTCCTATATGTGTCAATCTGGCACATAAAGTATAGTCGTATATTCATTACTGATCAATGCGTGTCAGTTTGGCACATATTTATACCCTGTTTTTCACTAATGCGTATTTAGGTAGCCATTTGGAGTTCGCGATTGGTTGAAAATTGATCTTTATCAATGGATTTTTAAAAAACACATACAAGAGTAATCATTATGATTGCATGTGCGAATCAGTATGGTTATATTGTGCGCATCGATGAGTCAATGACTGTATCGAACAGGGATCAACAGGGCAGGATGCAAGCCGTATATAGCCGGTAAGCTTCCTGCCTTTTTTGATGGCACAGATAACTTTGCGAGTGAGGTTATACAGATGAATCGTTTCTCTCATTTTTCACAGCACGCACAACTAAGGCTTGATCAGCGTTCAACGCTGACGTGCCATGAGTGTGCCAAGCTCCTGGATTGCCAAGTCTTTGTGAAAGTGGGTGAGGAGCCGGGATTTAACCGGGAGCATCGTCTGTTCTATAGCGTGCAAGATGGCAGCTACTATGTCGCGATTCAGGATATCCATACCGGAAGTATAGTGACCATCTTGCCTCCGGAGTATTACCGCAATCTGTGCTGGTCGATTAAGGATCATCAGTTTATTGCTGCCAAAGAGGCGGCTCTGAATCCTCCTCAGCGCTATGAAAGTTATGAAGAGGTCGAGAAAACCCGCTCAGCGGTTTTCATCGTGACAGCATTTTTTCTGGACTCGGAACGACGGCAAAAGGCGAAACAAGCCATCAAAGTGGATGCGACTCCCTACAACCGGGATTTTGAAGCACTGATTAGCTGTCCGCAGTTTCGAAGAAGTCTTCGCAATTCCTTTGCGGGCAGGGGGATCGAAGCCAGTACTGTTTGGTCGATCTCTGTTCGCCTCGGCAAGCGTGGGGAAGCTGTTTATTTTGACTGGAGAGATAACACTCCCGTTAAAGAAAACTATGAGCACTAGCCCTGGCTGGTAAGGAATTTAGCTCTTATGTGGCGCTGCCGATGGCAGCGGGTATATCACCACGGTTTGCTGTGGTGCCAGCGACTCTGCCAGCAGAGTCTGTAACCGACAAACAAATTAGGTATAGAAATGAGTAATCAAACAAGCACGCGTAGCGGCATGAAGATTCTGCCCTTTATTCTGCTGTATATCATTCCCATGCTGTTCACCTACGTGGTGCGCTGGGTTGCCTTCGGTCTCTCGGCCGATACCGGATTTCAGGATGGGCCCAACGTGGGCGGGATCACCATCTGGCTGATAGTCCTGTACGCCATCATGATCTTTGCTACCCATAGCCGGGGTAAAGCTAATGATCGAAGCTGGCTCATCGTTCTACCGATCATCGGTGCTCTGTTCGATATTTTGCTGGGATTTATCCCGCTGGTGCCAACCGTGATGAATATTCTGGTGCTGATCTTTGGTTGTATGGATGCAAAGCAGCCTACTGAGATCATCATTCGGGAAACCCGGGTTGTTGATACTGATTCAGCAAGCCCTTCACAGGATTAATCACCAGTCATTACCCAAATTTTCAGGATACGTTGTATGAAAAAAGTTCGTTTATCTATCACCCTATTGCTGGCCACGCTTGCAGCTTTATCTTTGAGTGCCTGTAACGACCAGCAGGATATTGCTCATATGCAGCCAGATACAGCTCGCTCTGCGGCACAAATCTGGAGTGACTACCATAACAATGAGGTGGCCGCAGATCAGCAATACAAAGGCAGAGTTGTTGAGATCACCGGTCGGGTTGGTGAGATCAGCAAAGATTTTACCGGAAATGCCAATATTAGCTTCCAGACTCAAAATATGTTTGAGTCAGTCCATTGCACCCTGGATGTCAGCCAACGCTCTGCGGCAGCGGGGATTCGCAAGCACAGCACCCAGACTCTCAAGTGCCTTGGAAAGGGAATGGTGATCGGCAGCCCGATGTTTGATCACTGCATCATCATCTGACAATGAAAAATCGGGCAACTGCCCGATTTGCTCTTCAGTCACACAAGCTAGAATGCAGCAGCACTATTTTCAAATGAAGCAGCGGATCTCACTATGGGTTGGTCATACCGAAAAAGCAAACGTATCGGGCCTTTTCGCCTCAATCTGAGTCGCTCGGGACTGGGGCTGAGTCTTGGTGTCAAAGGTGCTCGAGTTGGTATTAGCTCCCGGGGCCGGCGTTACGGGAGTCTGTCTCTGTTCGGCTTTAGTTATCGAACCTATGGAAGTTCAGGCCCAAATCGACAGACTCCCTCCTGGCCACTGCGTCATTATGCTCTGGTGTTTGGAATCATAGCTTTGCTGCTGGGAGCAGCCCTTCCCGGCATATTGTTACTGCTGCTGGCTGTGATTGGTTACGGGCGGATTTACTGCACGAAACGGCGCTGTAGTTGTGGCAGGCTGGGTCTTGGCAAGGTTCAGAAAGAGAGAGTCGGTAGCAGTTGGCTCCATAATCGTAAAGATGGTGAACCGGATCATCGCTATCGGCACAACCCGAGAGTTAATCTCATCCGCTGTCAGCAACATTGTTGCTACTGCGGTCAGACTCAACAGTGGACGGAGCAGGTGCCGGGATAGTCTTGCGGATGAGTTGGTTACTCCTGAGATCAGGCCATTAGAATGGGGTAACCGGATGAGATCAATAAAGAGTGAGATAGGCAATCAAAATGATTGCACCAAGGTGTAGCCTCAACTATCCTTGAACGATCTTATCTTGCCTCCCTGTTATGTGATGACCAACAGCAAACATCCTGATGATGTAATCATGGATAGTCAAAAGCAGCTTGCTAAGTTGACCCATGCTCAGCGTGAGCGGCTGGCCTTTATCGATTTCTCTTTAGAGTTTATCGGTGAGATCTCAAGAGCGGAGCTAACCAGTCACTTTCAGACTGGTTTAGCTGCTGCGACCCGGGATCTGACAGCTTATAAAGAGCTGGCTCCCGAGAATATGCATCTAGTGCATCAGACCAAGAGCTATCATCGAGCTGAAGACTTCAAACCCCTGTTTGAGCACGATCCCGAGATGGTGCTTAATACACTGATGCACGGTTTTGGTGATGGTCTGGCCAGCGGTAATCAGCACAGCGTCATCTGTTTTGATGCGGTGCGGCTGATTCAACCACGCTCTGCGATCATCGGCACCCTGATGCGGGCGATCCATAGCAAACGAGCGGTGCAGTGTCGTTATGTGTCCCTCTCCTCGGGGGAGACTGAGCGCACCCTGGTACCTCACTCGTTGGTAAACAATGGACATCGCTGGCATGTGCGCGCCTTTGATCGCAGTCGTAATGCATTTCGTGATTTTGTCTGCACCCGCTTTCTGGCGGCGCAAGTCGCAGAAGTAACCTCGCAGCCTCATGAGCTACGAGATGCCGATAAACAGTGGAATCGAATCGTCGATCTGGAGTTGATACCTCACCCGGGGATCAATAACCCACAGGCCATTGAGCTCGATTATGGAATGCAAAATGGCAAACGAATTCTGGAGGTACGAGCGGCCCTGGCCGGGTACCTGCTGCGTCAGTGGAGTGTCGATTGCTCAGAGGGGCATCAACTATCTGGCAGTGAGCACCAACTGGCCCTTGCTAACCCCCAGGCCCTGTATGGGGTGAGCAATATAGCCATTGCACCGGGTTATCAGACAGAAAAAAAACCTCGGAAGGATAGTTAGCTGTGGAGACTTCAATAACATTGTTTCGCTTAAAAGATCAATTGATCCAGCGTGTTCAAAATGCTTGTCGTGAAGCAGAATATCAATCCTACAAGTTGGTATTGGTCGCTATCCCACCGGCACTACAACGCGCAGCTGAACTAGAGCTCTTAAACAGCTCGATTAGCTTAGTTAACTTGTCAAAAGAGCTTTCACGAAAACTGGTGAGTCAGTCCATCAAAGATAGAGTTAAACGGCTTGAGGATGAAGTTATTGAAATAGCTAACGATTGTGGTTGTTCTGTATGGATGACTAAGCTTGATGTGCTATTTGAACCATCTCTAGAAAATGATCCAATGATACTTTTAAAAATGGTATCTAAATCTCAGCTTCTAGTAGCAATATGGCCAGGTGACATAACACAGACGTCAATGGTTTACTCCAAACCAGGTAAGCCAGATTACAAATCCTATTTATTAAAAGATTTAAATGATATACAGGTGATTGATGCCTGCAATGGAGTTATGAAATGAAAAAGTACGGCGATTTGATTCAATTTGAATCTGTAACAGCTAACATTCAGCTGAAGAGCTCAAGTGACCATGACAAGGCTATAGGCTTAGTGTCGTCGTACGTGATCTCAGATAAAATGTCTCAGAAGTTGAGTAATGTGATTATTGAACAGCTGCAATACGAAGAGTCAGTTGACAACAAGGCGCTTTGGATTGTTGGTAACTATGGTTCGGGTAAATCTCACTTAATGTCTGTGATTTCAGCCGTCGCGGAGTTTCCCGACTTAGCTAGTCATATTTCAAATGAGACCGTTCTCAACGCAGCGGGTAAGATTGCGGGTAAGTTTAAAGTTATTCGATTTGAAATTGGTGCATCAAAAATGGCACTGACTGACATTGTTACACAGAACTTAACCGATGGGCTAGCAGCTATGGGAGTGGACTACGAGTTCCCTCCGATGACAGAGATTTCATCAAACCATAAACCCTATTTCGAAGAGATGATGAGCTCATTCCATGAAAAATACCCTGATCATGGCTTGCTGCTGGTTTGCGATGAGATGCTTGATTACTTCCGCTCTCGTAATGAGCAAGAACTACCACTAGATATTGCGATTCTTCGAGTTATCGGCGAAGTAATTGATGGCACACGTTTCCGCTTTATGGCTGGAGTGCAGGAAGCTATCTTTGATAGCACACAACTAGAGTTCCTATCTAAAGAAGTAAAACGAATTCGTGACCGTGCAGAGCAAGTATTGATTGCTCGTGAGGATATCAAATATGTAGTTGCTGAACGTCTGTTGAAGAAAAATGCCCAGCAGCAGGCTTGGATTCGTGAGTATCTGCAAAAATTTACGCCTTATTACGACAAAATGAATGAGCGCTTAGATGAGTTCGTTCGTATGTTCCCTGTTCATCCTGATTACATAAATACATTCGAACGAGTAAGAGTGGCAGGGCTTGAAAACCGTCAGGTACTAAAGAGCCTTTCCCGTCAGATGAATGAGCTGATGAAAGAAGATGTTCCTCAAGAAGTCCCTGGGATCTTTTCTTACGATACATATTGGAACGAACTCAGTAGTGAGCCAAGCATGAAGACGAACCCTGAGGTTAGTCAAGTTATTGAAACTGGTGAGCTTCTTGTTGACCGTATTGATCAGGCATATCCAACACCGGGTGAAAAAGATTTTGCTAAGCGATTGGTTGCGGGTCTTGCCATTCACCGAATGGCGGTTGGTGATATCTATGCTGAAATGGGGGCTACAGCGGCAGAGTTACGCGACTCCTTATGTTTGTATTTAAAAAACATAGAGGTCATGCCCGGTGACAAGAGTAAGAACTTAGAAAACCATATAGTGACGGTATTGACCAAGGTTCGCCGCACTGTAAATGGGCAGTTTTTTTCAAAGAATAAAACGAATGATCAGTTTTACCTGGATCTTAAAAAGACAGAAGATTTTGACGCTCATATTGAAGCCAAAGCAACAGGTCTTTCACCTGATAGTATTAATTCAGCGTATAGAGCTGCGATGCTGGAAATTTTGGAGCAAACAGACTCACAGCAGTCGAAAACGGCGATGTGGCAACATGAGTTGAAGTGGTTAGATAGAAACGTTAGTCGTCCTGGTTGGTTATTCCTGGGTTCCCCAAATGAGCGTGAAACAGCGAAGCCTCAGCTAGATTACTACATGTATTTCATTCAGCCAGAGAAACCACCAAAGCAAAAGAAAGAGTTCATTCGTGAAGATGAAGTACAGTTTATCCTTAAGAACCGCTCTGAAGAGTTTAATCAGTCTTTAAAGAATTATGCGGCATCTGTTGCTTTGCGTGCTCTTGCTACTGGTAGTGCACAGCAAACTTACAAGCTCAAAGCTGATGGCTACCTTGGTGAGATGATTAGATGGATTCGAGCCAATATTAAAGATGCATTTGAAGTTCAATACAACGGAAAGTCTAAGCCAATAATGGATTGGCTGAGGGGAGCGACTGTACGTGACATCACGGGTATTGCAGACAGTGATCATGGTAGCGTGAAAGACATCTTTGAGGCGATAGCTAGTTTTATTCTAGAAGATTACTTTCAATCTTTAGCACCAGAGTATCCAAAGTTCTCACAGAGAATCACAGAAGATACTATCGTAGGAGCAAGTAGAGATGTGTTGAGTAAGCTGGCTGGAGGCGCTGCAACTAAACGTGCTACTGCAGTACTCGATGCGCTTGAACTTCTTGATGGCGACAAGCTAAAACCAAGTAACTCTCGTTATGCACAAGCAGTACTTGAAGTGTTAGCAGCAAAAGGCCATGGGCAAGTCGTTAACCAGAGTGAGTTGCTGGAAGCTGTACATGCGCGCCTATACTTCAAGCCAGGTACTTATCGATTAGAACCAGAGTGGCTGCTTGTGATTTTGGCCACGCTAGTGCACGCTGGGGAGTTAGAACTATCAGTTGTTGGTAAAGTGATCACTGCAAGTGATATGGATGCTCTGAAAGGTATTGATTTTGCCACATTGATTGACTTCAAACATATTCAAGCGCCAAAGGACTTTAATGTCACTGCTATTAAAGCAGTACTTGAATTACTTGGGATGAATGAAGGTTTAGCTACGTCTATTCAGCAAGGTGATGAAAATGTTGTCCGTACGATGGGGCAAGAGATTGAAAAGTTAGTTAAATCACTAGTGCACGATCAACAGTTGGTTAAGCAACGACTGATGCTGTGGGGGAATCATGTTCTTTCTGAAAATGAAGCGACTTTGTTAACTGAGCGTTTGGACAAATCAAAAAATTTCTTAGAGTCTCTGCAGCGTTTCAATACGCCAGGTAAACTCAAGAACTTCAAAGAATCGGCGGAGTCAATTGTAGAGCACGCAGAAACTTTGAAAGAGTGGAAGAGCTTTAAACAACTTTCGGAAGTGGTGGGTAGCTTCGCTGAATACGCTCAATATCTTAAAGAAGCTCAGCTCATTCTTGATGAGAATGATGAGTGGCAATCTGATGTGCGAGATGCAGCGCTAGCACTTAGAAATGGTATTGAAGATAAAACTACACGCTTAGAGTCAAGCTTTAAGCAAGCGCAGCTAGCAAATCTGCAACAGCTTAAAAAAGCGTATACTCAGCGCTATGTTGCTTTGTACCAATCGGCTCGTTTAACAATGGAGCAGGATAAAGAGAAAGCGGCACTGATCGGCGATGAACGTCTGCAAACGTTAGAAGCATTGTCTGGTATCTCATTACTTCCTGCAGAGCAGGTTAAGCAGTGGAGGTCAGATTGGGCCTCTTTGCAAGTTGCTGAGTCGATTGACCCTAAAACAATTGAGTTGACGCCAAACCCAGTTAACTTCTCACCGCGCAGTGAGGGAAGTAAAGCTTCAGCAAGTGTGCGTTTAGCTCAGTTAGATAACCAGTTAACCGAGATGTTGTCTGAGTGGACCCAAAGCTTAAAATCGACGCTAGCCGATCCGTTCTTGCAACTGGATCTATTGTCAGAAGTCCAACGCGGTGAAATCAATGTTTTCATTAGTTCCGGAAGTTTTACCACTCCGGTGAGTAAAGAGTTTATTGCAGGTGTAAACGAGGCCCTTTCTGGCTTAGAAGAAGTGAAAATCTCAACAATGGATCTAGTTGCAAGTTTAGGTAAAGGAACGCCGCAAACATTGGATGATGTTAAAGCTCGCTTTGAAGAACTGCTCAATACTCATTGCAAAGGCAAAGATAGCAGCAAAGTGCGAATTATTGTTGATTAATCCTATTCTAACCTGATTACTAGAAGCCAGTGCAAATTACTGGCTTCTATCGAGAGTAAACAATGAATCAAGAAAACCTGTTTGATATTGAAAGCGATAAAAAGCCATCTGGGCCAGTAGAGTGTCTAGGGATGACTTTTGAGAGTGACGAAGCTCGCAGAGCTCATTATACAGACCTACTGCGTAAAAAACTAAAAGATCCAGAATTTAGAGCACTTGAAGGCTTTCCTATTGGTACGGATGAAGCCATTTTAGAGCTTTCTGATCCGCCATACTACACAGCTTGTCCCAACCCTTGGCTGAGTGACTTTGTGAAACACTGGGAATCACAGAAAGTGACTAGTGATGCAGTATATCTATATCATCGAGAGCCTTATACAGCGGATGTAAGTGAAGGGAAGAATGACCCTATTTATAATGCTCACTCGTATCACACCAAGGTTCCTCACAAGGCTGTAATGAGATACATACTTCATTATACTGAACCTGGTGATAGCGTGTTAGACGGGTTTTGCGGTACTGGTATGACGGGAGTTGCTGCTAATTTATGTGGAGACAGGTCAGCTGTAGAGTCTCTAGGTTACTTTGTCGATGAGAGCGGTGATATATACAAAGTCGATGAGTATAAAAATCCAACTAGCAAAATTTCAAAGCTTGGACAAAGAAATGTAATTGTAAATGATTTATCGCCAGCAGCTACGTTTATCGCGTCGAACTATAACTCTCCACTTGAAGCTGATTCGTATGAATTAGAGGTAGAAAATATATTAGGAGAGCTAGAACATGAACTATCGTGGATGTATAAAACTAAGCACGATGATGGCTCAGATGGAGTAATAAACTATACCATATGGTCTGATGTCTTTGAGTGTCCTGAGTGTTCAGAAGAAGTGTTTTTCTGGGATAATGCTCTAGACCATACTAAGGGTAAAGTCAAAAATGACTTTAATTGTCCTAAGTGTCATTCAGTTCTTAATAAGAAAAACATGGTTAGAGTTTATGAGCAAGTATTTGATGAGCTGCAAGGTGCCGTCATAAAGACCGCCAAACAAAAACCTGTTTTAATCAATTATTCTGTGGGTAATAAAAGATTTACTAAGATACCGGATACTAATGATTTAGAGGTTATTGATAAGTCTTTCAAGCTAGAGCCTTTGTATCCCGTTCCAACTGATGAACTACAGGATGGTGTTAACACTAGGCAACCCAAAAACTCTCATGGGATGTCTCACATACATCACTTTTATACAAAAAGAAACCTTTACGCGCTTTCGCGTTGGCTTGAATTTTCTAATAATTCTCCTCAAAAGAACAAGTTAAAGTTTGTATTTACTTCTGCTCATCAATATTTAAATCGATTATGTAGGCTGCATGTAGGTAATCACTTTTCCAAAAAAGGAGGGACAGTAGATAAGCCGTTAGAGCGCACGCTATATATGCCTTCAATCTCTTTGGAGGTAAATGTTATTAGCAGAATTAAGCTAAGAGCTAGGCTAAGAAAGAGTTTGTTAGTTTCAAAACCATCGGTCGTCACTACAGGCTCAGCAGCTAGATTAGCAATACCTGACAACTCTATTGATTATATGTTTTATGATCCACCGTTTGGAGCAAATATTAATTATTCGGAAGTCAATGCACTATGGGAAGGTTGGCTTAAAGTAAAAACCAACACCATTGATGAAGCAATAGTCAATGAAACCCAAAAAAAACAGCTTGATGATTATCGTGTTTTAATGAAAGCAGCCTTCGCGAATGCCTATAGAGTGTTGAAACCTGGCCGCTGGTTGACAGTAGAGTTTTCTAATACAAAAGCTGCTGTTTGGAATAGTATACAATCTGCTTTAACCGAGGCAGGTTTTGTGGTTTCTAGTGTATCAGCTTTGGACAAGAAGAAAGGTAGTCATAAAGCAATGACTAGTCCCACCGCTGTTAAACAAGACTTGGTTATTACGGCTTATAAACCTTTGGAAGGGTTTGCTCATGATAAAGCATCGAAACATGTTGAAAATGTATCTGTCTGGGAGTTTATTGGTAACCATCTGCGCTTCTTACCCGCGGCAAGAGTAAAAGATAATGAAATTGTTTTTGTACCCGAAAGAGATCCTAGAATACTATTTGACCAAGTGGTCACATTTTATATTCAACGCGGCCATGAAGTTCCTATTTCAAGTTTGGATTTTCAGACTGGGCTTGCTCAAAAGTTTTACGAGAGAGATGGAATGTACTTTACGGCAGAGCAAGTTGCCGATTATGATCGTAAACGAGCTGTGGTTAGTCGTGTACAACAAATATCAATTTTCGTTGATGATGAATCTTCTGCTATTGAATGGATGCGACAAGAGCTAAAGGATAAGCCTAAAACCTATTCAGAGATACATCCGTTATTCTTGAATGAACTCTCTGGCTGGAAGAAAAATGAGTTAGAGCTTGAGCTTTCGACCCTGCTTGAGCAGAACTTCCTAAAGTATGATGGAGAAGATGATGTTCCATCTCAGATTCATACCTACCTATCTACCAACTTCAAAGATATGCGTGGTTTAGATAAGAGTGATTCGAAGCTTGTTGAGAAGGCTAAAGATCGTTGGTATGTGCCAGATCCAAACAAAGCAGCGGATTTAGAGAAAATTCGTCTCCGAGCGCTACTTAAAGAGTTTGAAACTTACAAGGAAGCGAAGAAGAAAATAAAGCAACCTAGAGCTGAAGCATTGCGAGCTGGTTTTAATACAGCGTGGGAAGCTCAGGACTTCCAAACCATTTTGGATATCTCAGCGAAAATTCCACCAGCGGTTCTTCAGGAAGATGAGAAGCTGTTGATGTTCTATGATAATGCATTAACGCTAACCTCTACCGAGGACTGGTAATGACAACACTTTTAAATGTCGGTGATTGGGCTTGGAGTCAAGCCCATCAACAATATGTTAAAGTGATAGAAAGCTCTGGCCTTTGGGGCCAGAGCTTTTATCGTGTTTGGCTCCAACAACAAGATAGCGTTGTAAAAGTTTCTTCGGATGATTTGTCTAAAACTTCTATGGATAAATCGCCTAGCCCACATTTTTTCTCTTACATTGGTATCGCAGCCAAAATTGCGAATGCTCAAAAAGAGGATATTCTGCTTTCTCCTGTAGAATCAAATGTCATTCCATTGCCTCACCAGTTAAAAGCATTAGACAAAGCCATGTCGCGTAAGCAAGTGCGCTATCTATTTGCTGATGAAGTAGGACTTGGTAAAACCATCGAGGCTGGCTTGGTTATGCGAGAGCTTAAGCTAAGAGGTATGGCTAAACGAATCTTAGTGTGTGCACCTAAAGGCTTGGTAAGTCAATGGGTGAGTGAGATGAGCACTCACTTTGGAGAATCATTTCATCTGCTCATCCCTGGGGAGAATAAACCTATAGATGAAAACGACAATGTTTGGCTTCGGCATGATTTGGTTGTTTGTCCTGTTGATAGCATAAAGCCAATTGAGAGCAGAAAAGGCTGGTCGGTTAAACAAGTTCATGAGTACAACAAGCATAGGTTCGATGATCTGTTGTCTGCTGGTTGGGATCTAATTGTCATTGATGAAGCGCATCGATTAGGTGGCAGTACCGAGCTCGTTGCACGTTATAAGTTAGCGCAAGGCCTGGCCGAAACGTCACCCTATTTATTGCTGCTGTCGGCCACACCACATCAGGGGAAAAGTGATGCGTTCCATCGGTTAATGGCTTTGCTCGATAAAGAAGCATTCCCTGATGTTGGAAGTGTCACTAAAGAGCGCGTTCAGCCTTATGTAGTAAGAACTGAAAAGCGAATCTCAATCGATGGTAATGGTAAACCTCTATTTAAGCCAAGGAAGACAGAGCTAGTTCCAGTAGCCTGGGAGAGTAAGCATGCTTTGCAGCGGCACCTGTACGAAGAAGTCACTGAATATGTAAAAGAAGGCTATAACCAAGCAAAAGCCCAAAAACAAAACGCTATTGGCTTTTTGATGATCTTGATGCAGCGCCTTGTTAGCTCTAGTAGTGCAGCAATTGCAATGACATTGTCTAGGCGATTACAGTCACTCGAGAGTACTGTTATTGAAGATGAGCTTCCACTAGCTTTTGCCGATGACTGGGCGGACCTTGATGGCCAAGCGCAATTAGATGAGTTGATTGCAACGAGTAAGCAAGCGTTGGCAAACGAGAAAGCTGATGTACAGCGTTTGTTGAATATTGCCAATGAATGTGTCGGCAAAGAAAGTGATACTAAAGCAGAAGCACTGATTGATTGGCTCTATCAACTTCAACAAGAAGAACAAAATCCTGAACTAAAAATGTTGGTCTTTACCGAATTTGTGCCAACCCAACAGATGCTAACGAAGTTCTTTACCGATAGGGGGATCAGTGTTGTCACGCTTAATGGCTCTATGGATATGCATGAGCGGAAAAGAGCACAGGCTTCGTTTGCTGGTGATACGCGAATTTTGATCTCTACTGACGCGGGTGGTGAAGGTTTAAACCTTCAATTTTGTCACGTCATTGTAAACTACGATATGCCTTGGAACCCAATGAGAATGGAGCAGCGCATTGGACGTGTTGATCGTATTGGCCAGCCCCATGTCGTGCGAGCTCTAAACTTTGTATTGGAAGACTCTGTGGAGCATAGTGCGTATTATCGCGATGGCGATCACCGAATAATATGATGTCGATCACCTCAACATCCCGTCTCACAGACTGGGTTATTTTTTACCCTGAGTGATCGGCATCCGTCAACTCTGCGGTGATTTTTCTCATCGATTCTCCGCATAATTCTACACGGATCGCTCCATGAACCAGACGATCCAGGATCGCATCCGCATGGGTTGATTCACCGATCATTGTGTGCCAGTGCTCCAGCGGAAGCTGGCTGCCGATCAGTGTGGCTCCGTGACCATGGCGAGCATCGATTAACTCCAGTAGATCGCTACGCTGAAGCGCATTCAGCGACTCCAGTCCCCAGTCATCGAGGATCAGAAGCGGCGTGTTTCTCAACTGAACCATCAGCTTTCGATAGCTGCCATCAGCCTGAGCCAGCTGCAGTTGCTCCAGCAGCTCTTTAAACCGGAAGTAGCGAACCCCGAGTCCCTGCAGACAGAAGTGATGGCCCAGGGCGCAGGCCAGATAGGTTTTCCCGCACCCGGTCGCCCCGGTCAGGATCAGAGTCTGCCCCAGGCTAAGCCAGTATCCCTCTGCCAGTGAGCGGATCTGGGCTCTATGCAAGCCGCGATCACTTCGATAATCCAGTTGCTCCAGATTTGCCTGCAGCCGGAATCGGGCCTGCTTGATAAGGCGCTCGATCCGCCGCTGAGACCGATCCGTCAGCTCCTGCTCCAGCAGCAGGCTGAGTCGCTCTTCGAACCCGAGTTCCTGGTAGTGCCCGGGTTGCTGATGTTGCCTTTCCAGGGCATCCCGGATACCACTTAGTTTCAGCTCCCGAAGTTGCTGTTTGAGTTGTTCTGTCATCTTTGATCCTTAGTGATAGTAGCCTGAGCCACGGATATTGAGGTGAGTGAGCTCCGCCAGACGATCCGGCTGAGTTTCGGGCAGTGGCTGGCCATCCAGCCCCTTTTCCAGGATGGAGCGGATCCCTTTCTGATAGTAAACGCCCGTTCGGTCTGCTCGCTGGCAGGCCGCTTCTAAGCGGGGCGTCCATATCGCTTTTCCAGGTTGAGGATCCCAAGGCTGGCCCGATATCCAAGCTCCGGGTGGGACTTTCGGTAGAGCAGCTGTTTGATCACCGCAAGCGTGGAGGGCCTATCTCCTGAGCCCAGTTCAGAAAGCGTCCCGGGTCCATTGCATCTGCTTTTGGTGTGCGACCGGCATATGATCGGGGTGGGTGGTTTGCCCTCCCTGCTGATAGCTGCGTGGATGTGTCGCGACACAGCGACCACCATGATAGATCCGTACCAGGTTGTCGCAGATATGCGCTTCAAGCTTGCGTTTGAGCAGGGTATAGGGAACCGAGTAGTAGTGCTTGTCGAGCTCGATGTGATAGTCGATATGAACCCGAACCGCCTTCACCCGGGTGAACTGATAGGGGTTTTGAGGCAGCGATTTGAGCACCGGTTTGTCTAGCAATTCAAACTGTGATTTACGGCTTCCCGGCAGCTTCTTGAACGGGCGATTGTTCAACTCGGTGAGCAGAGCCCCGATCCGCTGGTTTAGCTGAGCCAGACTGAAGAAGGTCTCATGGCGCAGTTTTGCCAGGATCCAGCGCTCAACGATCTGCACGCCCACCTCAGCCTTGGCTTTATCTTTGGGCTTGTAAGGACGGGCAGGAAGCACTGCAACACCATAGTGTGCAGCCAGCTGCTGATAGGTAGGATTGAGATCTGGCTCGTAGCGACACGCTCTACTGACTCCGCTTTTGAGATTATCCGGAACGATCATCTCTGGTACTCCCCCAGAAATTCGAAGGCCCGTTTATGGCTCATCACCCAGTCTTCCAGCCCCTGACTCAAGGTTGCATCGGCGTAGGTGTAGCTGGATGCACCCATCACAGCGACAAAGATCTGAGCCCGACGCTCCTCCCCAGTCCTCGGATCCACGATGGGCACGGTTGGACCGCAGTAATCAACAAACAGTTTTTCACCGGCTTTATGGCTCTGACGCATTGAGGGAGACTGGCATTTACGCCACTCACGATAACGCATGCAGTAATGGTTATAGCTGTAGTGGTTCTTGGGATGTCGCTCAGCATACTCCTCCCACAGGAGTTGTAGCGTCATCCCTTTGCGTCTGAGCTCCTGATGGGCCACGGCCCAATCCGGCAGAGGAGGTGTCTGACGAACCGTGATCCGGGTCTCAAGGAACTCACGGCGCAGCCGCTCTTCATCCCACTCAGCAGGCAGAGGCCATTGGCATAGCCCCATCTGTTGGGCCCTTTTGCAGTAATTGGACACAGTCGACGGAGACACAGACAGGCTGCTTGCGATCTGGCGGTGACTCAGGCCGCCTTGGTACTTGAGTCTGAGGATCTCTTTGAGTTTTCGCATGGTGATATGCACCGTTGGCATGGCTGGCTCTCCGCTCGAGGTCAAACAGAGAGCATAGCCGGTTAAAAAAACACCTGCGAAACGGGAGTTGAAATGAATAACATTTCGGTCGGGACTGCATAATATTCATGCCGATCACCCAATAATATAAAACTCAAAAGTGATCGCCATCGATATTATTGAGCGATCGCGATCGATATTATTCAGTGATCGCTATCGATCTTATTGGGTGATCGCGATGGACCAAAAAACGCAGCATAGAGTGCGAGATGTACTGGAATCGAAGCTTCAAGTCATTTTAGATGAATTCGGAGTAGATAAAACCAGTGACGTACTTGACTCCGCCGAGGCAAATCATCTCTTTGATGAGCTCTTTATGGAATCCATATCGAACCCGGAAACGATGGATCAGGAATTAGCGAAAGCCTTGAAAGTGATTCAGGGTGGAGCTCGAGATAAACGTTCTCAAGACGGTTTGTTTTCAGATGGTAAGTCGCTAAATCCAAACGATTATCAGAAAGTTATTGATCATCCTTTGCCGTATTGGGTTGAGCAGATGGTGAGTCAGTTTCTAAGTTTCAAGAGCTCTGAAGGTGCGGATGCGTCATTTACTCGTGCTGAGAATGGATCGATATGTGTTAAATGGCCAGATGGCGCTAACTGGGAAGACATTACCTTTATTGGTAAGGAAGCGCAGAAAACACCAGGGTTAAAGCACATTACTCTTGAAAACCCAAAGGTGAGAGGCTTGAGCACACACTTACCAATTTGGAGCGAAGTCCAAAACATACCTCTTGTACGAGTTCCTTCCCTGCCTTCCGGTGTGACCGGGTATTGGTCTCTCTGGAGTGTTCGATTTTCTGGTCAGGATGAGCGTCAATTGCAGTATCTTCCTATTTACATCAATAGTGCCGGGCAGTATTTCTCTACTGCATCCATACGTGTTTGGGATGCTATTTGCTCGGATTCTATTGAAACCCACTCTGGTTCTGATCATGAAAGTGTGTACTCTTTGCTAAGAGAGGCCGCTGAAACTCAGGGTAAGTTGATGTTTGACTCAATGTTATCTGAGTATTTGAATGAACTAGAACTTAGTATTGAAAAAGGTGAATACTCTTTCAAGGCTAGAAGAAATGCAATTGAACGTATTGGTTTACCAGAGGTTAAGGGATACCGAATACGCCAGTTGGACATTGAATACAAACAGTGGCAACAGGATGTTGAAGCAAAACGTGAAGTGTATCCTGAGCTAAATCTTCATCTAGTTTTTGAAATCAAGGGATAGAGATGAACTGGCAAAAGCGTCTTCTTGAACATCGAGTGTTAACAGAGTCCATGCATTACATTGTTCACGATCCAGACAATCTATGCTTTGAACCTACAATTGCAGATCTGTTTGAGCAGTCAGGAGTTGTTTTTTTCTCAGAAACTGACCCGATGGCTTTGAGATTGTGTTACGAAGAATGGCTTGAAGATGGTGGACGTAGTGCATTAGTTATTAGGGTTGTAGATGATCAGCCTGTTATTCCTTATGATATTGAATCTTCAGCTATCAAGCTGGATTTCGATATTAGTGAAGTGATCCCCAAGTTAGATTCATCAGTTTTACGTTCTCTATCACCTGGAGATTATGAGCAGCTGTTAAAAGCCATTAAGATTTATCGAGTTGGGAGCCTCAATCGATGTGACAGTTTGGACTTTGTTCTACGGCATATATATAAAATTGCACCTGAAATAATTCAATCTGAAACGGATTTGGTTCGGCTACTTATTCGAAAGCATTATCTAGGTATTGAAATGCCACAGATGTTCGAAGATAGGGTGATTGAAACACTAGGAGCTCGCGAGCGATTCAGTCGCTGGGATTTCACTAAGATTTTACCTGATAGAGCTGAATTCTTTGATTTTCTGCAACGTCAGTGGGTATTACATCTAGAACAAAAGGTGGATCGTGAAGAGATTATAAACTCTGATTGGAGCAAAGATGAATTAGTTGTTCCATTTGGTGATCAAGATATAAGAGTATTCATTGATAACTTGTTTGCAGACGGTTTTCTCCAGGCCGTGGAGTTCGACGGATTGGGAGAAGATGATTGGGAGCAGGTTGGGGTTATTTCCGATGGTGTATCTAGGGATCTGTTGCGACTGAAGCAGTTGCATTTAAAGTTATCAAATCAGTTTGATACTATGGACAAACCATTTACACCTGAGTTTTGGGAAGAGGTCGCGTATGATCTAGGTGTTCTGAACTCTTTGTCTTACTCTTTGAAAGGAGTTGATGCTGATAGCTTGAACACACAGATTGCGAACCTTAATACTCTAATAGATGAGCAGTTTGAAACATGGTTACAAGAAAACTTCGGTAAGTTGATCAATACACCGACCTCTCGCTTTCCTAAGATTTTGCATAAAATACCAAACTGGTTAAATCTGAAAGTGTGTAAAGGCCAAAAGGTATGTTTACTAGTAATGGATGGGATGGGATTTCAGCAATGGACTCATGTCAAGCAAAGCATTATTGATATACCCGATATTCGAATCGAGGAGCGGGGAATTTTTTCTTGGGTACCCACAATAACATCTATATCAAGACAAGCTTTATTTTCCGGAAAACCGCCTCGCTCATTTCCTGACTCAATACTTACAACCTCAAAGGAAAAAGCTCTATGGCAAGCTTATTGGGAAGACCAAGGATTAAGTAAAAGTGAGGTAACGTATGCTGTTAAAGTTGAAAATAGCATGAGCCTTGATTTATTCAAGGATCGTTTCCACTCACCAAAGCTGAAGGTTGCTGGCTTCGTTATAAATTACATTGATGAGCAAATGCATGGCACGAAATCAGGAATGTCGGGACTCAATGCGGCATTGGTGGATTGGCTTTATAAGTGGCAGTTCACATCCAAGATTGAGGCTCTACTGGATAGTGGGTTTGAAGTGATTATTACTGCAGATCACGGTAACCAAGAAGCGGTAGGTCAGGGGTGGCCTGGTGAAGGTGTTAAAGCAGAAACGAGAGGTGAAAGAGTAAGGCTGTATAAAAATACAGTTGAATATTCGAATGCTGAGGTGAATGTGCTAGAATGGCCGGCTAAGAAATATGGACTACCATCTGATGTATATCCCCTAGTGAGTAAAGGTAGTCATGCGTTTGTTCAGAAAGAAAAACTGATAGTGGGGCATGGCGGAATAAGTTTACATGAGGTTGTTGTTCCATTAGCTATTGTTAAGAGAAATTAGCATGTCAAAGAGAGTTGGCTTTAGTTGTCATATCAATCTTCAGTGGTTAGATCTAGTTGCTGAGTGGATTGCTCAAGGGTTCGAACAAAAAGAACTCGATCAACAGATTGACTTGATGCTTGAGCCTTCTATTAACTGTAAGGTCAACCGAGGTAAAACGCGGAATCAGTTGACTAAACTATGGTCTTCTGACTCTGAAGGTATCGCACAAAACTTTGATAAATTCGCTATCGATTCTGTAGTAGAAAGTGATCATCCAGACTTTGTACTTCACTGGGGGATGTTGATAGCGAAAAATAACTTTTTTGCTGATGTTGTTAGGTTTATTGGTCGACGCGGAAAACATTCAGATTTATTCACTTATGCACAAGCGCAGAAGCATATTGTTGAACTGTATGGAGACACAGAGACGGTAAAACGTTCGCTTCGCTCAGTCTTGAAAACTCTGGTCAATTTTAAGATTTTAGAACGTCAACGTAATCGGACATACAAAGCTCAAAAGCTAAACTGTCAAATAGAAAGTAAGTATAAAAGCTGGTTGTTACAGTCATTGATGTATAACCAAAACTATCGGAGTCGAGCACTTACAGACTTGCTTGATGATCTTGTTTGGTTCCCGTTTGCGTTTTCTGTCTCTGTAAATGAGCTTGAAACGACTTGGTTTGATCTTCACCAGCAAGGTAATAACCTTGTATTGTTTAAGAAATAGAGAGAGTTAAATTGAAAGTATCTATTGGTTTTAATCGTCATTTAGAGCCAGACTGGTTAGCTCAAACTGCATCTTGGGTAGCAAATGGTATTGAAGGACAAGCGTTGAAAGAGCGTATTGATTCTATGCTTGAACCAGCTTTTACCAGTAAGGTGGCGAAGGATAAAACACGTAATTTGCTGTTTGGAATCTGGAATAAGTTGCCTAAGGATATGACGAGTAGATTTCAAGGAAAGGGCGCAGATCTATTAATAGAGCATAGCGAGCAGCATTTGGTTTTCCATTGGGGAATGATGCTGTCTAAATATCCGTTCTTTGCTTTTGTTGTGGGCCAGATTGGTAAGTTAACGAAGCTAAACGATACGTTTATGTACTCTCAACTTGAAGAGCGTGTGGCAGAACAATACGGTGATACTTCAACAATAAAACGTAGTATGCAGTTTGTTGTACGAACACTTATGAATCTTGATGTATTGAGGAATCCAGAGCAAGGTGTCTATGGGGTGAGCCGGCCTCTAAAAATTGAAAGCTCCGAGATCAAAGGTTGGCTTGTTGAGGCGATTATGCTTTCAAATCAAAGCTCTAGCAGAAGCCTTTCAAGTATCAACGATGATTCCGTTTGGTTTCCATTTGAAATATTTTTTGATTTATCAGATGTGCAAACCAATAAAGAGTTAGAAGCGCATCTTCAATCGTCTGATATTGTTGTGTTTATGTAGTTTCTACACTATAACCAATGCTTGGGTATTTCTAGATCAAAACTCTTTGCTGCATATTGAAGCATCGTGATAATTTCGCGATGTTTCTTCCCATCAAACGCCTCGCTCTCCTTTCTTTTCTCGAGTAATTGTTTCAATAGCGGCAACTCAAACATATCTAGCTTGTAGAAGTTGCTCCAGCTAGGTTGACCAAACAGATTGTAAATCACTTCAGTGCTATCGCGCTCACTAGCCAGGCGTTTTTGCCCATCAATTTTGTCAAGCGCAGCCTCAGCTTCATCTTTATCTTCATAGGTGTTGAGTAGTTTCATAAGATTCTGTTTTTGGGGAGCTAAGGAGAGGTGGTAACACTACTTTGCTTAAAGCACCAAGTCAAATCGTGTAACGGTCATGTCCTAATGTAACTTTTCAGTACCAGATCCGGGCAGAACTGACACCTGGCTTGTGACATGGGTTTTTCTTGGTAAGGTATTTTTGATAATGTTTAGTGTGTAGTATATAGTACACACTATGATAGGTGATACTTTAAGAAAACAGCGAGAAGCACTCAAGCAGTCGGACCGCTCTTATTCGCTACGGCAGGTGGCTCAACGTGTTGGGATTGAGCCTGCTTATCTTAGCAAGATTGAGCGTGGTACTGTGCCTCCGCCAGGGGAGGAAACACTAAAAAAGCTCGCTGATGAACTAAACCTGGATACCGATGTGCTATTGGCACTTGCAGGTAAGATCTCTTCTGATCTGCAAGAGATTATTCGTAAACGATCCAAGCTGTTTGCTGAGTTGATTCGACAGCTAAAAGAAGCTCCTGATCATGCTGTCTTGAGCATTGTAAGAGAGGTTTCAGATGGGGATTGGTGAGAACGCTAACGATCATCATAAGGATCGCAGTAATGATCGAACTTAAAAATAATCAGCTGATTTTTCGATTCCCGGAGGTCCACCCAAAGGCCGTGGGGCAGATTGATTTCATGAAGACACTCAGGATCCCTGATGATGTAAGGCAATATCCTTTGCCAGCAGGGATTGGCTCGTTTCATCTTGAGCATATTGAAGATCACGTAAAGCGAGTCCCTGAACACTGGCGTAGCCGTGGTGGTGTGTTGTTACCCATGCATCAATCAGAAGCTATGTGGATCAATTTTTCCGGAGATTATCCAATGGCAATTAAGATTGCGACCGGAAAGATTAACGCGATAACAGGAGAGGCATGGACCAATGAGCTAAGTGACGAGCCTCAAGATTATGTGGTCCTTTCCGAGCAGCCATGGTTGGATGGCTACGCAATAGAGAGGGGAACTGTTCGTCAGTTTGTGGCAGCTCAGCTAGGAAAAAATGTGACAGTGGAGGAGCAGGTTACAGGTGAAGCTGAATTTGGTGGTATCCAGATTATTGCTTTTCCAATGAAGGAAGAAGTGTACAGAGAATACTTCGAATCTCCGAGAGGTCTGGTTCTGGATTGCATCGAAGAGGTGCTTTATAGCGAAGAGTGTTATTCAGATGCCCTTGAAATGGGGATTGCTCCCGGAGGGATGATCAGACAAGAGATCTACGAAGATGAGTATGGGTGAGATGCATGGGATCTAACTGCTGGCTCCAGGTGTTTCATTCACACTGTAAACAGTGTCCACTGGAGCACCATCACCGGGTTACCCATGCCTCAAAAACCGGTTACCCCAGAACAATATCAAGAAGCTGGGATCTCATGGTTTGAATACTATGCAGAGGATAAAAAACCAGTTTCTGGTAGTCAGGTACTGAAAAACCTTGAAAGTATTAATCAAGGAGCTGAGTTATCAAAGAAGGTGATCGATATCGGTGTGCCGCTGGAGTTAGATCCGTCATCTAAAGGTGTGGTATCAAACGGAAATTTCTAGCGAAATTCAACAAACATAAATTTAGTTCTGTAGGGCTGAATAAAAGACAAATATATCTGGATTACTATGTCCGCTTTCGGCTCAAAGCAGACACATTATTCAATGATTAAGGAACTGGCTGCTGACTGAAATTATCACTATTTCTTCTTCAGAATTTGGCTTAAAGGTGTTTTTTCAAATATTGTTGGAATCATACTGTCATACTCATGTTCTGCATTGCAGTTAAAGTCTGACTCGCTAATGGATTGCCATACGATAAGTTTATTAATATCTAAGTCAGAAGGAGATGTTTTACCGGGATATATATTTTTATAAGTTTTATTCATTGTTTCTTTATCGAGAACTTGTTTATTATCTCGGTAGGCTTGGATTAATGATTTTTCTAGGAATAATTTTATTTGTCTGAACTCGCCTTTGCAAATGGCGAATAAAGGAAATGCAATATCGTGCTGCTTAAGACTTGGGGTTGTTTTAACTGGAAGTTCATCTTCTAATGAAGCTAGTAACTGTATATATATCTGTGAATTACTTTCTCCGCAAGTTTCTCCACTCAGTTTAAAATATTCAAGATTCCTATGGATAATTATTCTTGAACGCCATTGCGGATCTTCCATGATATTTTTTGTCCATGGCATTCCAGAAAAAACCATGGGGATCCCTGTTTTTTCACTAATGTATTTTAGGCGATTACCAATAGCTTGCCTTTGCTTAACTGATTTAAATTCTATCAACTCCTGAAATTCTTTGATGATGATGAGCTCTGTTTTGCATTTGTCGAGTAGCTTTATCAGAGATTCTGTTAATGACAGATCGCTACTTAATTTTTCCCTATAAGGTGTATTAAATTGCCCAAGATCTTTCAGTAGTTGAGCTAGTGTAGCAATTAGAGTTCCCTTATCTGATATTCTGCTAAATAGTACAGGAATAGTTATGCCTCGATTCGAATTATATTCGTTATTTTTAGATTTATAGTAACGTATCAGATGAGATTTTCCTGCACCGGTATCACCTGTAAGCATCATGCATTGTTGATTGTTACCAATTTTAAAATTAAATCTTAGCTCGTCAAAGTCATTAATAACTGTTTTTAGCATAGGGTATTCAATAGTACACTCTTTAAATGCACGAATATCTTCGATATGCTTATTTAAATTAAACATCAGAATCCCTCGATATCTTTGACCATTTCATCCCACTGTTCAAGATCAATTTCGTCCAACAGATCATGAGAATGGCTAGGTTTTGTATTCTTTGCCTCCTTTTGATTTGAATTCTGTTTGCTCAGATTCAATCCTCTCATGGAGCCATAACCTTGCTTTAGCAAGACTTACGATATCAATTTTTGAGTTGATATAATCACGGTGAGCTTTTGTCAATGTCAGGTGATAATTTAGGCTGAGATTTTTGGTATATCCTATAGGGTCTACACATGGCACTGCTAAATACTTATCAAATTTTTCCAAAAGAACATATATTCTTGATATGTCGTCAGGGTCTATTTTAATTATTATTTTAATTGATTTTTTCATTTGAATATATTGTTTTCTGTAATCACTAAGTTCTTCACTATCATAACGTAAATGATTTATTGTTATTCCTCCTTTTCTAAGAGAAGCAACTTTTTTATTCCCATAACTACATTTAGTTTATTCATCATATACTCACTAGGTATAGCTGGAGGAAGTGATGAGTAACCTATATTCCACAGCAGGTTGGGAATTCTTTTTTTACCGAATCGGAGTTTTGGTGATAAATATCAACAATCCATTTATGGAATAACTCCAAGAATGTTGAGAATCTAACAATGGCGTTCTTTTGTGGGTTGTAATCTTCTTTTTCAACTATATTAGAAAATGTCTTGCCTGGAATATTTATTATAAGTGAGCTGTTAATTTTTCCAAATGAACGCTCAATAAATGGCTTTAACCATGGCTTTTTAATTGGATTATATTGGATGTTTATACCTACTTCCATACAAGCATGATCAAGACTTTTTGACCAAAATTCGGCACCATTGTCTACAATTAAGATTTTCAATCTTCCCTTGGCATGGCCATGATTTAATCACTTGAGGATACTTATCCTTGATATAATCCTTAGGCTTTATTGAATGAAGAATAGCTTTTCTTACAGGTTCGTATCCTGGAGCCCGAAAGCTAATATGAAAGCCAATAATACAACTACTAAAGACATCATATAATAAAGTAAGGTAGGGTCTTCCTATTGGAACAAATAAGTTATCATCAATAAGAATTAGGTCTATTGGAGTATGATCAATCTCCACACGCTGCAGAACTCTGGTTGGAGGTTCATGAGCTGAATAATAGTCATACCAACAGTCTGCCAAATGTTTTCCATGTCGAGCTAGTGCAACTTGATACGGGGGAAGATTGTTAATTCTTTTGTAAAAGGCTCTTTCACTAACTATCGGGATTTTTCCAGAGATAATATTTTCATTTTCACATACAATTCGATCATGATAATACTCATAAGCTTTTCTTACCGATGGTCTTGTCGCGCTTAAAAACACCTCTAATGCTTCGTCAAAAAATTTCTCATCACCGATAATCTTGAGTTTACTATTTCCTTTTTTATGATTTCGGGTCACAAGTGAGACTATTTCTCCTTCGGATGTTTTATACTTTTGCCACCATCTGGCGACTGTTCTCCAGCTTGGTTTTGTGATGTTTACTTGTTGTGCATACTTTTCGATCAGCGGATCCAAGTTTTTACTTGTCCATCCACCGATAAGATCTTTTTGAATTAAGCATAGTAGCTTGTATCTTTCTAATGCTTCGTCTTTTAGATCATCAGGAAAACTGTCAAGATCACGTGCTACGGTTATAGCAGTGTTATCCAAATTGATTTCTGCATATTTTTCTATGTCAGTAGATTTGATATCGCATTCAGGCGATATCTTTTCAAACTCATCAGTAAATGTAGTCATGATTAATTTTTTTTCTGAGTTCATGATCATCTCCATATATACTTAATTCGCTAAAATCATTTTCCGAAACATTTGTAAATAATTCTCGATGTGCTATCAGGCTAAGAAGATCTGCATTTAACTCACCTTGAGAAATTTTGGTTTCTTCAATTAGGGAGTGAACTGTTAGTGGACCATGCTCTGTAAGTAATTCTAAGAGTGATCTCTGTCTATCTGTGATGCCATTGAACCCTGCATAACGATGAATGAGCTTTAAATTATCAAGAAGAGGGCTTAGTCTTATCTGATTTTCAGTGATCAAATTTAGCGAGGAGCCTAGGGTGATGGCTTGCTCTCTCTTTTTTTGAATCGATTTCTAAAATCCTGCTGAGCCGTTTTTCTGGATGGTTTTACCTCTAGGTAGGAAACTTGCTGGTCATGATTGATTAACTTGAAATCTGGGGTGTAACCACATGCTTTGCCTTCAAAGTTATAGTAAAACCCCTCAGGTTGTGCCTCAAAGTATGCAATACTAGGGGAGTACTCGAGATGAAAGCAGGTATCAAATTCAAGGCTTGATTCAACAGTCAGTGATGCCTTGCATTTTATGCTGGCAAATTTAAAGAGGTTCTTTACCCGAGAGTATTTGAGTTTGCGGCGGTACATGACGAGTATCCTTACTGTCACCCATAGCTGGGATCGTAAGTTACTCTATGTTAGGTTCTGGTGCAAATTTGAACAGGTTGTTTATATGGGATAGTGATCAGATTAATGGAAATTAATAAAGGCAGGTTGTTGTAGTTTTATTACGTAAATTAATTACGCTATGCCACTAACTGGTGCAAATTTGTCAGCTTTGGTTCAATTATGCCAGCTTCTGGTACAGATATGTCAGCTTTTGGTGCAAACGACAAACAGGAGGGGATTTGGGTGGCGGCCTTGCAAGCCACATCTCGGCACTCAAGTCACTCGCTGTGGCTGCTTCCTTCCGGACCTGACCAGGTTCACCAGCTATTGATGCGAGAGGACCTACCAGGCCACCATCGAACGAGGGCTATCCTACCAGAGCCGCATCGAAATGCAATGCTCTGGCTTTTAAAATCTTTCAACTGAGGTCTGTTTGCTTCAATTGTGCGCATCTTGACTTAAAAGAATACAAACCGGGTTCCGACACACAGCAGCAGCACCGCAAAACTGCGCTTGAGTACAACCGGCGGAAGTGTGTGAGCAAGCCGGGCTCCGAATCTTGCGAACACAGTGCTGAGCAGGACGATGCCAAACCAGGCGGGCAGGTAGACATAGCCCAGGCTCCAGTCCGGCAGCGCCGTGTTGTGCCAGCCGGTGAGGATATAGCTGATACAGCCGGACAGAGCGATCGGGAAGCCACAGGCTGCGGAGGTGGAGACCACCCGGGTGATCGGAACCTGGCACCAGTTGAGATAGGGCACCGTCATGCTGCCTCCACCGGTCCCAAAAAGAGCCGATACCCAGCCGATGATGCCTCCGGCGATAAACTTACCTTTTCGCCCGGGGAGCTTGCCGCCGGATCCAAAATTAAGCCCAAGACCGATCTGAATCGCCATCAGGTAGACAAAGACCCCAAACATCTTAGCCAAAACGCCACCAGAGATCGCATTGGCGGTGAGTCCTCCGAGAAATGCACCTATGATGATGCCTCCCCCCAACTGCAGGATCAGGGTCCAATCCAACCCGCCACGCTGGTGATGGGCCCAGATAGAGCTTAACGAGGTGAAGACTATGGTGGCCAGAGAGGTGCCGATAGCCAGGTGCATATAGATATCGGGTGGAAAGCCCTGTAGCTGAAAGGCGATGGTGAGCACCGGGATAATCACCAGGCCTCCGCCGATGCCAAACAGGCCCGCCAGGGTCCCGGCAGCGGCGCCCAGCAGCATATAGAGAAGAATACTGATCAACATGATGGCTCCGTATTAATACTCGGAAGATGGGGCAATCTAACCTGACTCAGAGTGAATAGCCATCTCTTTGGCTCTTCGAAGGAGACTCGCATTAGCCCTGGATGCAGGCGACTGTCATTGTAACTTTCTGTTGCATTAATGTTGCAAATGAGTTTCATTTGCGTATAATTGGTGACTCCATCAATGCACTATGTATCTCTGTAAAACAAGCAGAAATTGATCACCGCAAGTGAAATCAAATCCTGACATTCGCGCTTAGTTCGGCCGTTCTAAGCGCATTTTTTTGTCCAGAAATCGGCTTTCAACCCAGGATAGTGATGCTGAAAGCCGGATCTCGATTTATTGAGCTGCGACCAGCGCCTCAAGCTGACTCCGGTTGGTCTGCTTCGTATCGACCTTGATATAGGCACTGAGCTCTTCGGGGACAATCACCGCCTCACGCACCCCGGGCTGAGCCATCAGCTGACTTTCCAGAAGACTATCTTTAGCCGCCAGTTGCGACAGGGTGATTCGAAGGCTGCTGACATAGGGTGGCTCCTTCATGCTGATGCTGATCCCAAGCCACAACAGGGTCACCAGCACACAGCCGACAAACATCAGGTTTGCGCCCCCCAGGCTAAATAGCCAGCCCCCAAGACTTCCTCCCAATGCCACCCCGATAAACTGGCTAGTTGAATAGACCCCCATGGCGGTTCCCTTGTAGCCCGCTGGAGATTCCTTGCTGATAAGGGACGGCAGGATCGCCTCCATCAGGTTAAAGGCCAGGAAAAATAGCTGTAGCCCCAGGATCAGCATCCACAACTGGCTGCCCGAGCGCCAGAACACCAGCTCCGCAACCAGCAGGAGCGTGACACAACCCACAAACACCCGCTTCATCCGCCGTTTTTTCTCGGCATAGATGATCACAGGGATCACGGCCACGAAGGCGATCAGCATGGTGCACAGATAAGCGATCCATTGCTTGCCAGGCACCAACCCGGATTTTTCAAGGCACAGGGGCAGGGCGACGAAACAGGCCATCAGCAGGGTATGCAGGCAGAGGATCCCAAAGTTCAGCTTCAGCAGACGAGGATTGGAGAGCACCTTTTTAAAGCTGCCGCGCACCATGCTCGATTCCCGGTTGAGATGATGAGAGCTGGCAGAGGGAACCACCGCCAAGGTGACAAAGATCCCAAGGCCTGCGAACAGCGCAATCCCGTAAAACAACCCGGACAGGCCAAGCAGATGGGTGATGACAGGACCCAGAACCATGGCGATGGCAAAGGTTATTCCAAAACTGATGCCGATACAGGCCATCGCCTTGGTGCGGTTCTGCTCCCGGGTCAGATCGGAAAGCAACGCCATCACGGCTGCGGCAATGGCGCCGGAGCCTTGCAGGGCCCGACCGATGATGATGCCCCAGATCGAGTGGCTCATGGCGGCGATCAGGCTACCGAGGGCGAAAATTAGCAGACCTCCGACAATTAAAGGCTTGCGGCCGATACGATCGGAAAGCAGGCCAAAGGGGATCTGGAAAATCGCTTGTGCCAGACCGTAGACACCGATGGCGATACCGATCAGGGTCTCATTAGCACCGGGAAGTGCCATACCATAGGTGGCCAGGACCGGCAGTACCATGAACATGCCGAGCATGCGCAGGGAAAATACCGAGCCCAGCCCCCAGGTTGCACGCCGTTCGGTGGGGGTCATTTGATGATCATTCATGAAAAGTGGCTCACAAGGTTAGCGGAAGAAATCAGCCTGCCGCTGAGAGTCACTCAGGGGCAGGCGGGTAAGAAGGGTTTAGGATACTACATATTGGGGAATGACATGAAAGTCGATCGACATCATGACACTCAATGAGGTGATCGCAATAATCGACAGTACAAACATCCGGCGCGCCCAGCGCCCTTCGTTAGGGGTGATATACCCGGACAGGGCCATCACCAGCCACCAGATGCTGACCGCCATCGCTACCATCAGATAGGTATACCCGGCGTAGCCGCCCAGGGTCAGCAGCACAGTTGCGATCATAAACGCCAGGATATAGCTCAGGATATGATGCTTGGCGGTGGCAACGCCCTTTTTGACCGGCAGCACCGGCAGGGATGCCGCCTTATAGTCATCGAAGCGAAAAATCGCGATCGCATAGGAGTGGGGCATCTGCCAGATGCTGAAGATCAGCAGCAGGATCAGGGCACCGCTATCAAACTGTCCGGTCACAGCGCAATAGCCGATGACCGGCGGTGCGGCCCCGGCCAGCGAGCCAACCAGGGTTCCGTAGACCGAGTGACGCTTCATCCACAGGCTATAGACACCGACGTAGATTGCAAAACCGATCAAGGCGATCAGGGCAGCCAGCGGATTGGCGGCCAGGTAGAGCAGGGCGATGCCCGCGATTCCCAGCCCGGTGGCGTAGACCAGGGTGGTGTTCGGAGCGATGAGCCCCCGGACCAGCACCCGGTTTTTGGTACGTTCCATCTTGGCATCAATATCGCGATCGATCACATTGTTAAAGGCACAACCCGATGCCACCACCAGGGTGACACCGAGCAGGGTGGCTAAAAACAGGGGAAAGTCTATCTCTCCCCGGGAGGCTAACAGGAACCCCCCGACCACAGAGATGAGATTACCCATGATGATCCCGGGTTTGGTGACTTTCAGATACTGTTTCATCCTCCGGTACTCTCCTAGGTTGGCATCATATTCAGGTTAAGGTTGTACATGATCCACAGGGAGCCAACCACCACGATAGCGATCACTATCAGGGTAAACACCAGGGCCACCAGGTTCCAGCGCTCCTCCGAGGAGGTATTCATGTGCAGGAAGTACACCAGGTGGACCAGCACCTGAATGATGGCACAGGCGGTGATGGTGATGATGATGGTCTGGTGGGAGGCCCCACCATTCATCACCATGGCAAAGGGGATCGCTGTCAGTATGATGGACAGGATAAACCCGGTGAGATATCCCCTGAGGGTACTGTGGCCGGCACCGGCGATTGTCGTTGTTGAGTCTTTCATGACAGAACCCCCAGCAGATAAACAACGGTAAAGACACAGATCCAGATCACATCCAGGAAGTGCCAGAACAGGCTCAGGCACATCAGGCGAGTTTTATTCGCCCCGGTCAGCCCTTTGACCTTGACCTGTACCATCATCAAGAGGATCCAGATAAGGCCGATGGTCACATGCAGTCCGTGGGTGCCTACCAAGGTGAAGAACCCGGACAGAAAACCACTACGCTCAGGGCCAAAGCCCTGGGCGATCAAGTGATGGAACTCATAGAGCTCCATCGAGATGAAGCCTGCACCGAACAAAAAGGTGATAAACAGCCAGCTGTTGACCAGCTTGGTGCTGCCTTTTTGCATCCCCAGCATCGCAAAACCAAAGGTGATACTACTAAACAGCAGCAGCATGGTTTCGACCAATACGAAGGGGAGTTCAAAAATATCTTTTCCCGAGGGGCCCCCCGCGGTGCCACCCGATAAAACCACATAGGTTGCGAACAGGCAGGCAAACAGGATGCAGTCACTCATCAGGTAGATCCAAAAGCCAAAGACTTTGGTCTCTCCTGTGTCGTGATGCCCCTCATGCTCGTGGGCCTGTGACAGCTCTTGGGACAGAGGCTGGTTTGTCATAGTCTCAGTTGCCATGCTTGATTACACCTGCTTTGTTTAGTTGCTCATAGTGGGCTGCTTCCAGTGGCTCAATTTGTGAGACCGGGACATAGTAGTCCACATCTTCATCAAAGCTCTTACCGATCCAGGTCACGGCGATGCCGATGGCGGAGAGAATCGCCAGCCACCAGATATCCCAGATCATCGCAAAGCCGAATACCAGGCTGAATCCTGCGATGATCACCCCGGCTGCGGTGTTCTTCGGCATATGGATCTCTTTGTAATCGCCGGGATTCTTATAGGCCTTGCCGTTTTCCTTCCACTCCCAGAAGGTATCCCGCTCGTGGATCTCAGGGGTGTGAGCAAAGTTATAGAAGGGGGGCGGTGAAGTGGTAGCCCACTCCAGGGTGCGGCCGTCCCATGGGTCGCCGGTGAGATCGCGGTTTTGCTCGCGGTCCCGGAAGCTCACGTAGAACTGGATCACCTGACACAGAACCCCACAGCCGATCAAAAATGCACCGCAGGCGGCAACCATCAGCCAGTCATGGAAGCGGGGATCGATATCCTGACTCAGGCGGCGGGTCATCCCCATGAAGCCCAGTACATAGAGCGGCATGAAGGCCACATAGAAACCAACCAGCCATAACCAGAAGGCGCGAACCCCCCATTTTTCATTGAGGGTGAAGCCAAAGGCCTTGGGGAACCAGTAGGTGATCCCGGCAAAGATCCCAAACACCACCCCGCCGATGATGACGTTATGGAAGTGGGCGATCAGGAACAGACTGTTGTGCAGCACAAAGTTTGCGCCCGGTACCGCCAGCAGAACCCCTGTCATGCCACCTATGGTAAAGGTGACCATGAAGCCGATGGTCCACAGCATGGGGGTCTTAAACTCAATCCGTCCGCGATACATGGTGAACAGCCAGTTGAAGATCTTCACCCCGGTCGGGATCGCAATGATCATGGTGGCTATTCCGAAGAAGGCGTTGACGTTGGCTCCCGAGCCCATGGTGAAGAAGTGATGCAACCAGACGATGAAAGAGAGCAGGGTGATCACTATGGTGGCCCACACCAAAGAGGTGTAACCGAATAGCTTCTTCTTGGAGAAGGTAGCGGTGACCTCAGAGAAGATCCCGAACACCGGCAGTACCAGGATATACACCTCCGGATGACCCCAGGCCCAGATGAGGTTGATATACATCATCATGTTGCCGCCGAGATCATTGGTGAAGAAGTGAAAGCCGAGATAACGGTCCAGGGTGAGCAGGGCTATGGTTACCGTCAAAATCGGGAAGGCGATGATGATCAGCACATTGGTACACAGGGAGGCCCAGGTGAAGACCGGCATCTTCATCAGCGACATTCCGGGAGCACGCATCTTGAGGATGGTGGCAAAGAAGTTCACCCCGGTCATCAGGGTGCCGAGGCCGGATATCTGCAAGCTCCATATCCAGTAATCGACCCCGACCCCGGGGCTGTAAGGTTTCTCCGACAGTGGAGGGTAGGCCAGCCAGCCGGTTTTGGCAAACTCACCGATACCAAGGGAGAGGTTGACCAGGATCACCCCGACCACAAAGAACCAGAAGCTCAATGAATTGAGGAAGGGAAAGGCGACATCACGGGCCCCGATCTGCAGGGGCACCACAATATTCATCAGGCCAATCACCAGCGGCATGGCCACGAAGAAGATCATGATGACACCGTGGGCGGTGAAGATCTGATCATAGTGGTGCGGCGGCAGGAAGCCTGCCTCACCGGCCGAGGCCAGTGCCTGCTGTGAGCGCATCATGATCGCATCGGCGAAGCCTCGCACCAGCATGACCAGCCCAACAATGACATACATGATGCCGATTTTTTTATGATCGATACTGGTAAACCAGTCAAACCAGAGCGTCTTCCATTTACCAAAATAGGTAATGGAGCCGAGCAGAGCCAGACCAAGAACCGCGACCACGCTCACCGTGACCATGATGATCGGCTCATGGTATGGGATTGAATCCAGGGTTAATTTTCCAAACATCGCTTATTCCTTTACGCCAGCATGAGAGAGCGTTGCCATCTCCATGGTTTTATGGGAGCCCTTGTGATCCATCTTCATCTGTTTCATATCGCCCATATACTTGGCAATAATCTCCTGGAAGAGTTGAGGCTTAACACTTGAGTAGTAGGCGACCGGGTTGTTTTCTGAAGGGGCCGCCAGCTGATTAAATGCCTGGGTGGTTTTGAGGGTATCGGGTGATTGCTTCACCTTCTTAACCCACTGATCAAACGCCTCTTGGGTTGGGGTGGCGATGGCGGTGAACTTCATTCCGGAAAAACCTGCTCCGCTGTAGCTGCTGGAGATCCCATCGTAGGTTCCGGGCTGGTTGGCGATGAGATGAAGCTGGGTCTGCATCCCGGCCATGGCATAAATTTGCCCTCCGAGCCTTGGAATAAAGAAGGCATTCATCACTGTATCCGAGGTGATCTTAAAGGCGATCGGCACATCGGTGGGGAAGGCCAGCTGATTGACGGTGGCGATTCCCTGCTCCGGATAGATAAACAGCCACTTCCAATCCAGGGAAACCACCTCTATGGTCAGCGGCTTCTTGCCGGTATCGAGTGGACGATATGGGTCCAGCTCATGGGTGGTCTTCCAGGTGATGGTCGCCAGGATCAATATGATAATGATCGGCACCCCCCAGACCACGGCTTCTATCTTATTGGAGTGTGCCCAGGTGGGACGGTAAGTGGCTTTGGTATTGCTGCCGCGGTAGCGCCAGACAAAGGCAAAAACCATGATGATCACCGGGATGACCACGATCAGCATCAGCCCCAGAGCCGTGAGGATCAATTTTTTCTGCTCTTCTCCAATGGCACCTTTGGGATCCATCAGCACAGTGCCACAGCCGCTCAATAGCAAAGCGGTACAACACAGTGCCAGCATCCCTAGCGTTTTCCTCTGTTTCCCTAATCTCATTCAAGAACCTCAAAATAAAGGTATTTTGGATAGTTTCATGTGGTTCCAGATCTTACGGGAATGTTGAACTTTTGTAAAACTGGTTAAGACCATGTCAAGGTTAGTGGTTTAATTGGATTCAATAGAGGCTAAAAAGTGTCGAGGCTGCGTCAATTAAGGGCTGTGGCACCTTTCGGCCTGCATTGAGATTTGACAAAGGTTCACAAATGGCGGGTTGATAGAGCTTTTCATCTCAAAGGGGAGTTAAGAAAAAGTTTAAACAGTGATCCGGCTCACTTAGGATCTGGGAGGGGGAGCAAGATCATGACTCAGCGGCTACCTGATGGATCTGAACCTTGAGCGGGGCAAAGTGAATCAAACTCTGTCTGAGTCGTGAGAGGCCAGCTGTCTTTTAAACGGGGAAGATTCACCCGGATTATTGTGAAGAGTGGACGGATTGAAATGACGGCCGGGAAGCGCTTGTGTCCCTGCCAGCTTATTTGAGAGTAAACTTTGAGTTGAGCCCTGTCAGGCGAATGCTTCGCGCTTGTGCTCGGTCTGCCAGTGAAACAGCTCTTCGAGAATGAGGGCCTGATGACCAATAAAGCGATCCATGCACTCGATGCTTCCCCGTGAGCTGCGATACCACTGCTGCTGCATCTTACCTTCGATCTGCAGCAGGGCTCCTTTTTCAAGCTCATCAATCAGACCGACATCTTTACCGGTGAGTAGAACCGAGATGGTTTCCTGGCCGGTTTCGTAATGGGCGACGAGCTTGAACTGGGCGATGGGCTGCCCGCTTCGCGAGTATCCCGTTTTTGGCGTGTCGGCCAGGCTGCCGAAGATGGTTATTGTCTTTTTCATCTACTCTACTTCAAGGTGACCGATTAAAAATGCCTCACATCAGTGCAGATGTGAGTAATCTTTTTAGTTCAGCAAATATTTTACGGGCTGTCGAGGCAAAACTCACTGTTTTTTATGGAAAAGTGATAATAGAGGTCGGGCCGAGACGCCCCTTGTCGGGAGGGAGGGTGGAGTTGTATGAATCTGAATATGCGCTGAATGGATTCGCTGGGAGCACAAACGAAAAAAGGGCTAGCCTAAGCTAGCCCTTTTTCAGGGTATTTTGGTCGGCGTGACTGGATTCGAACCAGCGACCCCTGACACCCCATGACAGTGCGCTACCAAGCTGCGCTACACGCCGACGTTGTTACGGGGCTGGATATTAGAGCCTGCCGGGTCCACTGTCAACAGTAAAAATCCATAAAAAAACCGACTGCTGGGTTGTTGACCAGTTAACGGTCAAACTCCAGACGTTTACCCCGAATATGCGGATTTAACTGCCCATCGTGGTAGGCGATATCCCCGTTGAGCAACGTCATCTCGATTCGTGAGTTCAGGGTCTGTCCCGACAGCGGCGACCAGCCGCACTTGTAATACAGAGAGCTGTTGTCAACGGTTTGTTGCACTGTCGGGTCGATGGCGACCAGATCCGCATAATAGCCTTCGCGCAGATAGCCGCGGTCTTTGAGCTGGTAACGCTCAGCGACTGCGTGAGAGGTCTTTTGGGCGATCATCTCCTGGGTCATCTCTCCCTGATGGCACAGCTCCATCAGCAGTTGCAGCGAGTGTTGGCACAGGGGGAGTCCGGAGGGAGCATTGAAATAGCTACCCTGTTTTTCATCCCAGGTATGGGGGGCGTGATCGGTGGCTATGATGTCGATCAGTTGCTCGCGGACCGCAAGGCGCAGCGCATCCCGGTCGTTCTGGGTCTTAATCGCCGGGTTACACTTAATGAGGCTCCCGAGACGCTCGTAATCCGCATCACAGTAGAACAGGTGATGGACACAGACCTCGGCACTGATGAGCTTTGTTTTCAGATCGCTGATGTTTTGGGTCGGAGTCAGCAGCTCCAGCTCTTTGGCCGTGGTCAGGTGCAGTATGTGGAGACGGGCTTGATGTTTATGAGCGAGTGAGGCGGCAAGCGAGGAGGAGAGATAACAGGCTTCGGCACTTCGGATATTCGGATGCTCACTGAAGGGGACATCTTCTCCATATTTTTCCCGGGCGGCCTGCTCATTGGCGCTGATGGTGGGTGAGTCTTCACAGTGGGTGGCAATCAAAACCGGTGAATGGCTGAATATTTCATCCAGGGTCTGGGGGTTGTCGACCAGCATGTTGCCGGTAGATGAACCCATGAACACCTTCAGGCCACACGCCTGATTGGGATCAAGGCGCTTGATCTGTTCAAGGTTGTCGTTGGTCGCACCCAGGTAGAAAGAGAAGTTGGCTAAACTCTTTCCCTGAGCCCGCTGATATTTTTCCTCCAGCGCTTCTATAGTGGTGGTCTGTGGCGAGACATTGGGCATCTCCATGAAGCTGGTGGTACCACCGGCGATGGCCGCTGCGGACTCGGTGGCTATACTACCCTTATGGGTCAGGCCCGGCTCACGAAAATGCACCTGATCATCGATCATGCCTGGCATTAGTAACTTACCATCGAGATCGATCACCCGGGTTCCGGCATCGGCGCTGATAGAAGAAGCTATCTTCTCGATGCGCTCTCCTTTGATCAGCAGATCACCAACTTCAGTTGTACCTTCATTAACCAGCCGGGCATTTTTTAGCAGTAAAAGGCTCATGTGGGGGCAGTTCCTTTGTGACTATTGATGAATAGAGTGGATATAATAGCGAAATTGATCTCTATCCTGTAGCAAGGACCTGAATTAACCATGAAACTATTTGTCCGTGATCTGACGGTGATCGACTGCTCGCTCTTGTGTGAAAGGCGTGGCATGGTTGGCCAGAGCTGGCTGGTTGATCTTGAAATGGGTGGCGATCTCAATGAGATGAGCATGATCTTTGACTTCGGACGGGTCAAAAAAACGATCAAGGGGTTGATAGACAAAGAGGTCGATCACCGGCTGCTGGTCCCAACCCGGACCGGAGCATCACGGATAGAGCTTCAGGACAGCGGGAACTTTTGGGTTGATTTTGACTCTCAGCCCGGGAGTATTCATCTCAACTGCCCCGAGCAGGCATATGTGTTTGTCGATACCGACAAGATTGATGCTGAAAGCCTTGAGCAGCACTTGTTAAATTTGGTACGCCAGGCACTTCCTGATAATGTGCAATCGGTTCGGCTGACCCTTCGGCAAGAGAAGATTGAGGGAGCCAGCTACCATTACAGTCACGGCTTGAAAAAACATGATGGCAATTGCCAGCGGATCGCCCACGGCCATCGTTCGGCCATCGAGATCTCGGTGGACGGGGAGCGCGACCAGGCCCTGGAGCAAAGCTGGGCGGATCGTTGGCAGGATATCTATCTGGCCTCCGAGGAGGATCAGGTGGCAGCGGATGCCGTGAGTTTCAGTGCCCACGGGCTGGCACAACTGGGTAATGACCACGATTGTTTTCGCTATCGGGTCTCTCAGGGACTATTTGAGCTGGCCCTTCCCAAGCAGGGCGTGGAGCTGATTGATAGCGATACCACGGTTGAGCTGCTGGCAGACTATATAGCCCACAAGCTCAAGCCGGAGGTGGGAGATAAAGTTTTGGAGGTCAGAGCCTTTGAAGGGCCGGGGAAAGGCGCCATAGTGGTGAGCTAGAGCACCGTTCAGTTTACTATTTGTAATAGTAAACTGAACGCAGATTGAGTAATTAATATGCTGTTCGCTGTTAATTGATTTTTTGCGACACGCTGTGAAGCCATTTCTCATCCGTGAGAAATCTTCCCAGCTCAGCTCCCTGCTTTGCGTGCGTTGCTCCAGGAGCAACTTACTCATGGGCGCTCTGATGCCACATCCATGTGGCAAAAGGTCGAAAAAATCAACAAACAGTTCACTCCAAAACAAATTGGGTTTGGTTGAGCTTTAAGCTATATGTTGCTCTAGAAGTTTTTTAGGGACTGGTGGCGGGTCAGCGCGGCCGGGCCTTATCGATAACAGGATTCAGATAGTTATAACAACAGGAGTTTAGTCAATGGTACAGGAAACAATTTTCAGTAAGATCATCGCAAAAGAGCTTCCGGCAGACATCGTCTATCAGGATGAGCGGGTCACCGCATTTCGTGATATCGATCCCAAGGCTCCCACCCATATCCTGATCATTCCCAACAAGATTATCCCGACAGTCAATGATATCGAGGCTGAGGATGAGGCCGTGGTGGGGTATCTCTTTAGCGTTGCCCGTAAGCTGGCCAAGCAGGAGGGGATCGCTGAAAATGGTTATCGACTGATCATCAACTGTAACCAGCATGGGGGACAGGAGGTATTCCACCTTCATCTGCATCTGGTTGGTGGCCAGCCTCTGGGACCCATGCTCTCCAGCCATGGCTAACCACATGATCCGCTCGATAGGCAGACAGTGGCGTTGGCTACTGCTGATCCCAGCGCTGCTGCTCGGTGGCTGCTCAATGTTTCATTTTTCGGATCTGTTTGTGGGCTATAGCCAGCAGATGAATCCGGTGCGTAAGGCGATCGATGACAACGATCTGTCCAAGGCGCAAGATGAGATCCCGGAGCAGTCGATGAGCTCAGATAGCGGGATCCTGCGGGAGATGGAGCGTGCCCGGGTCTCTTTTATGCAGGGAGATTGGAAACAGAGCCGCAGTGAATTTAATAAGGTCAGTGATCGCCTGAAATGGCTGGATGAACAGGCAAAGTATCGCCTCAGCCAGGGCATTGCTCAGACCTCCTCACTGGTGACCAATGATCAGCTGATCCCCTATGATGTGCCCGCCTATGAGAAGGCACTGGTTCATCACTACCAGGCGTTAAACTACCTGTTTTTGGGGGATCAGTCCGGAGCCATGGTTGAGATCCGCAAGGCCGATCTGATCCAGAGCGCGATTTTGCGAAAGCATAATGAACTGCTGCAGGATTCGATCAATGAGGCGCAAAAAACCGCGGATAATTGGGACTATTTTGAATCCCGATACCCGACGCCGACCGATGGTCAGAGTCAGTATGCCGATGCTTACATCTTTTATACCTCGGCGGTCCTCTATGAGGCATCGGGGGATCTTAATGATGCCTATGTGGACTATAAACATGCCTATGCGGTGAACCCGCATAATCGGGTGCTGCAACAGGATCTGCTGCGGGTTGCCTCTTTGATGGGGCTGCGTGATGACGTCAACTACTATGAGAAGCGGTTTGGCTTCAAGCCCAAGCTGCCACCCAGGGGAACCGGGCAACTGGTGTTGATCTCTGAGCAGGGACAGGTGCCGATGCGCCAATCGTTTAAGCTGCCGCTCCCGATCAGCACCAGTAGCGGTTATGGAAGGCTGTTTACCCTGGCGTTTCCGATCTATCCTAAACTGGAAGTTTCTCTGCCATCGGTGCAACTTGATGTCGGAGATGAGAGCCTGAGCGGTCAGCCTCTCAATCAGTTGGGGCCTCTGGCTTATGGTGCCCTCAAGCAGCAGCTTCCCGGGCTGTTTGTTCGTGAGGTGTTGCGGGTAACCGCCAAGGAGCAGCTACGTAAGGTCGGGGCGCAAAAGGGAGAAGATGTAGGGAATGTGATCGTCAACCTGTATAATTACCTGTCTGAGCAGGCTGATACTCGCAGTTGGACGACGCTGCCAGCGGGTAGCGCTATTGCGCGCATCAGTCTAAAGCCGGGTCAACACAGGGTGAGGCTGCAGGTCGGGGGCGAGAGTCATCAGGTGACGCTACCGATCAAGTCCGGCCAGACCACCTTGCTGTTCGTCAGCTCGGCAGGTGACTATCAGATGCAGCACTGGACCGTTATATCAGGAGAAACATAATGATCAAAGGACTCATATTTGCGGCGCTGACAGCGCTGTTAATCACAGGGTGTTCAAGTAATACCTCTGGTATCGAGGGTGGGCTTAAGCCTTATACCAAGGTTAGTAACAGCTGGTTGGGTGGACAGGTGGTCCTCTCCGATTATTATCAGCGCAAGGTGGGTGGTATTTTGCAGGCCACTGCTAAGCTGACCAATGAAGACTCTAGTGATCAAAACCTGCAATACCGTTTTGTTTGGTTTGATAACGAAGGCTTCCCGGTTGCTGAAGAGCAGCAGAGCTGGCAGCCGATCACCCTGCATGGAAACCAATCCATTGCGCTGAGAGCGACAGCTCCAACCACCTCGGTTGCCTCCTTTAAGGTCTCCGTTCGTGAAGTGAATGATTAATGATGAGGATAGATTCAATGAAGAAGCTTGTAGTGGGTGGACTCACCCTGGCGATGGCAGCAACTGTGCTTTCAGGGTGTAGCTCGACGGTGAGCTATCAGGACCCGAACGCGGTCGAGACAGTGAGTGTCGACTATGGAGCGACCGATCTACAAAGCATCGCTTCAACCATGGCCGATGATATGCTGTCATCACCCAATCTGGTGAAACTGACCGCAACCCGTCAGCCGGTTCTGTTTGTTGACTCCATTCGCAATAAGACCAGCGAGCATATCGATACTCAGTCAATTACTGACTCGATTGAAACTAAGCTTATCAACTCGGGTAAGTTCCGTTTTGTGGATATGACCAAGGTGAAAGCGGTGCGTCAGCAGCTCCAGTATCAGCATGATTCAGGCATGGTGGATCAGGCGACCGCGGTTCAGCTGGGTAAGCAGATCGGTGCTGAGTTTATGCTCTATGGCAACCTGTCGAGTATCGTTAAGAGCAATAGCAGTGTGAAGGACGTCTACTACAAGATGACCATGAAGCTGATGAACCTCAAGACAGGTATTGTGGTGTGGGCGGGTGAGAAGCAGATCCGCAAGCAGCGCAAGAAGAGCTTTTTGGGTTGGTAACCTTCCAGGGGAAGCGCTGGCACAACCGGCTGGCGCAACTCTTGCCTGAGCCCTATACCAGGGCTCAGTTCTCCCTTCTGGACGGAGGGATGAGCAACTATAACTTTTGTGCCAGGGTGGATGAGCAGCGCTTTTTTGTGCGATGTCAGTCTGAATTTTCCAGTGAGCTGGGCATTGATCGTTTTCATGAGGTAAGTTGTCAGCAGCGGGCCGCCGAGGCCGGGATTGCCCCGCGTGTTCTCTGGCACTGTCCGGAGCATCACTGCCTGGTCAGTGAGTGGCTTAGTGGCTGCTCTCTTGGAGAGGATCCTGAGCCCGTCGATCCGGTCATGCTTGCAGGCCTGGTGACGCGGCTTCATCAGCTTAAGGCCCCGGCGCAGCATCTTGATCTACCGGTGCGCGCTAACTGGTACTGGAAGAATATTCCCGATTGCCTGAAAAGTCCCGAACGGACCGTACTCCACAGAAAGCTGCTGGCCTACTGTCAGCGGGTTAAACTGGTTTCAAGCACCTTTTGTCATCATGATCTCAACCCCAACAATGTGATGCAGGTCGAGGGCAGGTTATGGCTGGTGGATTGGGAATACGCGGCCGCAGGCGATCCCGCCTTTGATCTGGCGACCATTCTCTATACACATAACTGTGATCCCGCCTGGTGGCAGCAGTTCCTTCGCAGTTATTCGGAGCTGTCCGGTCCCGCCTGGGAGTCCAGGATAGAGCAGATGATCCCCCTTCTTGAGTGGAGCTCCTGGCTGTGGGCCATGGTAATGTCTCAGGGAGATGGCGCCTTTGACTGCCTTGGTTACGCCGAGCAGCTAGAGCACTCTCTCAGGCAGCATCAGATGCTGTAACCTGAGTGGGAGCGCGCTGGCAGGTGCAGCTCAACCTTGGCTAGCTTGTTCCTGGACCTTCGCCGTGATGAGTCCGAGTTGATTCAGCTCCTCAATCAGCCAGCTTTGAAATGCCTGATATCTGGGTCTGGACTGATGCTCTTTCGGGCAAACCAAGTGGTACCCCAAACCTGATGGGAATGCCTCCTTAAAGGGGGCGATCAGTCGCCCCTGTCTGAGATGCTCTTTGAGCAGGGTTTTTCGTCCCATCAGGATCCCAAGTCCCTCTAATGCCGCCTGGATCCCGAGGTTTTCGGCATTGAATTGGTAGTGATTTCTCCCTAACAGCTCAGTATATCCCTGAAAACGGAGCCATTGTTGCCACTCATGGGTGGGCGATAGTTGATCGATTCCCTCATTGACATGCAGTAGCACCGCATCACCGAGAGAATCGAGAGCTGAAGGAATAAAAGAGTAGTCGGGGGCACAAACCGGAATGAGCTCCTCATCGAAAAGATGGGTGACCGCCAGATCCGGGTAGTGACCTGCACCATAATAGATCGCCAGATCAACCGCCTCATTTTGAAAGTTAAGAGCACTGGCTTTGACTCTCAGCCTGAGATCCAGCCCCGGCTGGGCAAGCTGAAACTTAGTGAGCAATGGCATCAGGTGGTAGCTGGCAAAGGCGGGCGAGAGCCCGAGGTACAGGGTCCCCTTGAGTTCGTTGAAGCGGATCTCCTCTATCTCTTCGAAAATGCTGCGAAGGTTACTGCTCAGGGTCCCCAGCAAGTGTGACCCCTCGGGAGTCAGCTCCAAGGCCCGGGTCAGGCGGGTAAAGAGTTTAAACCCAAGTAGCTCTTCAAGCTTCTTAATACGATGGCTGATCGCTCCCTGGGTAATAAATAGCTCCTCGGCAGCCCGAGAGAAGCTGAGCAGACGGGCCGTGACCTCAAAGGTGTAGAGTAATCCCAGGATCTGTTGCTGCCTTTCCATTAATAGTTTTTATCCATAGAGTTTATCTTCAACCATATAATAGCTTATAGATTAATTATTTTAATGGATGCGAGTTGCAGTTTCGTTTGTGGCTGGCAATCAAGCTGTGTGTAATACAGACAGGTGAAGACAGATAGCTTGGGAGATCAAGATGAGCGGATTAAAAATTGCGATTATCGGTGCCGGTAGCAGCTATACCCCTGAGTTGATTGAGGGGTTTATTGAAAGAGCTTGCGAGCTGCCACTCAGAGAGCTGGCATTGGTAGACATTGAGGCTGGTCGGGAGAAACTTGAGATCATAACCGCGCTGACTCGACGGATGCTGGAAAAAGCCGGGCTGGATATCCGGGTCACGGCGGGCCTGGATCGTAAAGAAGCCCTCAAAGATGCTGATTTTGTTTGCTCTCAATTTCGTGTTGGCTGCCTGGATGCCAGGATCAGCGACGAGCGTATCTCCCTTAAGTATCAGGTGATTGGTCAGGAGACGAATGGGCTGGGAGGCTTCTCAAAGGCGATCCGAACCATTCCTGTGGCCATAGAGATCGCCCGGGAGATGGAGCTTCTTTGCCCGGATGCCTGGCTGATTAACTTTACCAATCCCTCGGGAATGGTGACCGAGGCACTGTTGCAGCATACCAATATCAAGGTGGTGGGCCTTTGCAATGTTCCTGTGATCATGGAAAGGGGCTTAACCGAGATGCTGGCTCTCGACCCCGAGAGGTGTTGTATGCAGTTTGCCGGACTCAATCACTTTGTGTATCTGCGAGAGCTCTATGAAGGAGCTGAGGACCGGATGCCCCAGGTGCTGGCGGCGGCCCTTGAGGGAGATGAGCGGCTGGTTCCCCGAAACATCTCACCGTTTCGCTGGCCCGAGGCCTTGATCCGGGGGATCGGAATGTTGCCCTGTCCCTATCTTCGCTACTACTACCTGACGGATAGCATCATGGCCGAGGAGTTGGCAGAAGCGGCTGGGGAGGGAACCCGTGGTGAAGTGGTGAAAAAGCTTGAAGCCGCCTTGTTTGAGCGCTACCGGGATCCCGAGCTCAATGAAAAGCCCAAAGAGCTTGAGGGGCGAGGAGGACAGTACTATTCGCAGGCGGCCTGTGAGCTCATAAGCTCTATCTACAATGACAAGCGAACCATCATGCATGTTAATACCCGCAATGACGGCAGTATTGCCGGGCTGCCGGATGATGCGGCGGTCGAAGTGAGCTCGCTGATCACCCGATCCGGGCCTAAGCCTTTGAACGTGAAGCCCTTTGATCCGGATACCCTGGTACTGCTGCAGTTGATGAAGCGTTTTGAATCCCTTACCGTTGAATCCGCCATCAGCGGCTGTCGAGACACGGCGATCAAGGCGTTGACCCTCAACCCCTGGTGACCTGTGGCGAAACCCTGCAGCAAGCCCTGGATGAGACTTTAAGTGTGAATCGTCGTTATCTGCCGAATTTTTTTGCCAAATAAGATCTGCCACGGAGTGATAGATGCAGCTTATTCTCAATGCGGATGACTTTGGCTTAACCCCTGGGGTTAACCGCGGGATCCTTCGGGCGATGCATGAGGGCGTGGTCCACTCGACCACCCTGATGGTGAATCAACCGGCGACAGGGGAAGCTATCAGACATATTCGCCAAGGGGAGGTACCCGATGTTGGGCTACACCTGACCCTCACGGCCGGTCGTCCCCTGCTTAGCCCAGAGAAGATCCCGGATCTGGTCGATACTCATGGCTACTTCCTGAGTCGTGAAGAGCTTTTTAGCCGGGAGTCCATGGACTTAAATCAGGTGTACGCTGAGCTGCGTGCGCAGTATGACTATACCCGCTTTTATAAGCTTGAGCTGACTCACCTGGATTGCCACCATTTTGCAGCTATTTTCCCGAGGCTGCGAGAAGCCTTTATTGAGCTTGCCAATGAGGTGCAGCTACCGGTGCGGCGAATTGACCAGTTTGTTGGGGGGCAGGAGGAGCTCAAGGTGCCGACTCCAGATGGTTTTGATGCCAGCTTTTATGCCCAAGGTGTCTCTTTGGACCAGCTGCAGCAGAGCATTTTGAATTTTAAGGGGCACTCACCCCGGGGGCCCTGGAGATGATGACCCATCCGGGTTATCAGGACTGGCCTCTTTGCGAGCTTTCGAGCTATTGCGCACAGCGGGAATTGGAGCTAGAGATCTTAACCTCTGCGGGGTTAAAGCTCTGGCTACAAGAGCAGGAGGTCCAATCGATCGGTTACCGGGCATTGCTTTGAACCGGGCTTGTATTTAATCCATTAAAAAAGGCTCCCTCGGGAGCCTTTTAAGCATCAGCGGACCAATTACTGGTTCACCATCACTTTGACCTGAGCCTGGGCCTTGGCGTCGACGCGACGATCCATTTTGCGCTGCTCTTTGGTTTTACCCATAGAGTCCTTCGCACCAAAATAGTTCACCTTGATCTGGTCGGCAGAGATCCCTTTAGATGCCAGGTACTGCTTGGCTGCATCAGCGCGGCGCATGGACAGCTTCTGGTTGTAAGCGCTCATACCACCTGTGCTATCCGCATAGCCAGACAGGGAGACAGTTGCACCCTGGTGAGACTTGGCAAAAGTTGCGACCTGGTTCAGCTTGCTCTGAGCCATTGGGGTCAGCTTAGCACTGTCAAAACCAAAGTAGATCGCTTGCTCGGCGGATACAGTCTTATAAGTTGCCTTTTGGACTGGAGCCGGAGCTACTGGAGCTGGGGTTGGAGCATGCTCAACCTGGGCACGGGCAGGGTGGAACACCAGATCCAGGCCGAAGTTGTTGGCACGGGTTTCCCAGGTTGCGCCATCGCCAATCTTGTTGATGTGGCGGAAGCGGGCCTGCAGATCCAGCAGATCGTTGATCTGGTAGCCGATACCAGCACCCCATACCGGAGTGAAGCCGTCATCGTTCTTGCCAACAACATCGTTGCTGTTACCGGTACGCATTACGCCCAGCTCACCCAGCAGGGAGAAGCCATAGCCAAGAGGCAAGTGGCCAATTCCGGAGAGGTACAGACCATCTACACGGTAGTTTTGATCCTGTACTTTAGCCTTACCCAGGTGAGAGTAACCACCCTCAAGGCCCAGGTACTGGTTGAAGTTGTAACCACCGAAATAACCGACAGAGTCTGCCCAGCTATCATTCTCGGTACCACTTGTTTGATACCCCTTCAGTCCCTGAATCTCGGTGCGACCAGCGTTGATACCCAGGTACCAATCGTGCTCAGTGGTGGTCTGTGCCTGGACGGCTGAAGATAGGGCAACTGCTGCGACTGCGGCTGCAATCAGGGTCGGTGCCACTTTCTTATTCATATGATATTGCTCCTTAATGGATACTTCGGGATCAAGGACCCCGGCCAACTGCAATCTGGCTGCTTATCCTCCGTAAAGGACTCGTCGCGGCCATGACTCCCTTTTAAGCATTAGCATTGTAATGAGATATCGCTAAATATAAATAAGCGAATCACTATGATTTTACGGTGAATTTGTGCTGCCTTTCAAGAAATAAGCTCAAAGAGGTCCTATATTTGGGGAACTTTTTGCTCTCATCGAAGGTCTGCGTCGCATGAGCCGTCCTGAAAGGACGATTTTGCTCACCGAAAAAGGGAGTTTTATCCTGTCTGACTCAAGGGTCAGCTGCTTTTTGATGTGTCAGATCGGCGCCATCCTACAAATCCAGCCCTAACTGAAGCTGAATGAGACCTAAGTTATAAGAAACGTGACGCAGAGATCGCTCCCTGTTGTGTAAGAGATCGGCCATTTTTATGTGCGGGATCTAGGATAAATAACGGCTGATTTTCTGAGGTAAATTGTTCTAATACTATGAAAAAAAAGGATATTGTTATTTTGATATCAATTTTTTTTCATAAAAATTTGATTTTTATTGGTTTGCTACGTTGCTCTTTTATCGGGAGCGATTATAGTTACTAGTGCAAGGACGCAATGAGGTCTTTCAGGATAGAAAGGCTGCCAGGGTAAGGCAAAAGGAACACCACAGGATGTGGTAATGGACACCTCCAGGGTCGGAGATGGATGAGCGGACAGGATGACCGTTACACCAGGAAGGTGCAAGGACCCCCCGAAGGATCGGGAAGAGGAAACCTAAGGGAAGAGGACGAGTAAGGAAACGCAGGGAGCATAAACGTTCAGGGATAGGGCGACAAGGACCGAGGGGCGGCGCAAGCCGCCCCTTTTCTCTATCTGTTTTTCTCTGAGCACACTTCACAGCCGGGATCCCTGGCAAGCTTCATCTCGCGAAAACCTCCCTGACGACCGTCAAACAGCTGCAGCTGTCCCGCTGTGATACTCCCGACCTGACTCAGTAGTTTGATGACGGCCAGTGCCTGTAGAGAGCCTATGATGGACACAACGGGTGCCAGCACTCCTCTGTCGACACAGCTTTCAGGTACGGAGCCGAACAGGCGGCTCAGGCAGCGGTAGCAGGGTTCATCTTCCCCATAGCAAAAGGTGATGAGCTGGCCTTCGTTGCGAATCGCCGAACCCGAAACCAGCGGTGTCCTGCTGGTAAAGCAGGCCTGGTTGAGGGCCTCCCGGCTTTGCTGATTATCGGTGCAGTCAACCACGACACTGTGCTGCGCGACTTCAGCCAGCAGCTCCTGGCCCTCAAGCTTGTTATCGATACACTTAATCTTGAGCCAGGGATTCAGTTGCTCCAGCGCCTGGCGGGCCGACAGGGTTTTTAGCTGTCCCAAAGTCGCCTCACGATGCAGGATTTGTCGCTGCAGGTTGGAAAGCTCAACCTTATCAAAATCCACCAGGGTCAGTTGGCCAACCCCGGATGCGGCCAGGGATTGAGCGACACTGCAGCCTAATCCACCGACACCGATGATCAGCACTCTGGCTTGCTTGAGGGCGAGCTGCCCCTCAAAACCAAACTCGGGCAGCACGATCTGCCGATTGTAGCGAAGCTCCTCTTGATGACTGAGTTCACCCATTAGCTCAGCACCCCGTCAAATGGCTCGACCGTCACCTGTTGGCCAGTATCGATTGATCCCTGCTCCTGGGGCAACACGATAAAACAGTTGGCGGTTGCCATGGAGCGAAACGCTCCTGAGCATTGAAGGCTTGCCGGGGTTACACAAAGTTTCCCCTGCTGATCCCGGAAAAAATATCCCCGTTGATAATCGGTTCTCCCAGGCTGTTTACGCAGGGGGTGGGTAACCTTGGCCTGGAGCTGGATGGGGGATTGCCAGCTGGTGCCTGCGAGTTTATCCAACGCCGGACGAACCAGCTGGCAAAAAGAGACCATGGCGGAGACCGGGTTTCCGGGCAACCCAAAAAACCAGGCTTTGGGCAGCTTGCCAAATGAGAACGGCTTACCCGGCTTGAGGGCAATTTTCCAAAAGTGGATGCTGCCGAGCTCCTGGAGGACATCCCGGGTGTAATCCGCTTCGCCGACCGAGACGCCACCAGAGCTTATCACCACATCCGCCTGCTCGTTGGCATCTAAAAATGCCTGACGCAGCTGCGGCTTATCGTCCGGGATGATCCCAAAATCCAGACATTCACAGTGAAGACGCTGCAGCAGGATTTTGAGTCCGGCGCGGTTAGAGTCGAAAATTTCCCCGGCTGAGAGTACTGAACCTGGGTCTTTTAGCTCATCACCACTGCTGAGCAGCGCCACTTTCAGGGGGCGATAGACACAGACCCTGTCTATGCCGACTGAGGCCAGCAATTGAATGCTTCTGGCATTGAGCCTATTGCCTTGTTCCAGCAGCTTTTCTCCCTGTTTCAGATCCTGACCTCTGGGGCGGACATTTTGTCCCTGCTGATAATCACTAAGAATCTGTATCTGATCACCCGTGCGCTCAACCTCCTCCTGCATGATCACTGTATCGGTTCCGGCAGGAAGTGGAGCGCCGGTCATGATCCGTACTGCCTCTCCCACAGGGCAGCTGCCAGTGAAAGGATGCCCGGCAAAGCTATCTCCGGCAATTTTTATCCCGGAGGACGATATAAGACTGGCATGGTCGATGGCGTAGCCATCCATGGAAGAGTTATCAAATGGAGGAATATCTAAGGGCGCGCAGATATCTTGAGCCAGGATCATCCCATCTACTTCATTCAGCGGGAGAGTCTGCGGCGAGCAGCACGAAGTGAGCACGTCCAGCATCTGGGTTCGGGCTTGCTCCAGAGGGATTAAATCTGTCTTATCACAACAACCCATGGTCGATCCTTATTCTCTGTTGCTGTTTTATTGAGGATATGCGGGGCTGGCTGTTGGCCGCACCCGACTCAGGGAGAAACAGGGAGCATAGAGAAACGCAGGGAGTTTGTCGAGGAGCCTTTTTCCAGCTACGGGCTTGCATTATGTTCAGTTTCAGTTTTAACTAGTCAGTTTTTCGATGGTTTATAGCTAATTTAGCCTGGGAGATATGATGTCGACACTGAGTGCTGAGGCGATTCAGGTTCGCTCTGCGTTAGAAGCGCGGGGGCTGGAGACGCCGATGAGTGACACGGGTCTGAGTCGCGAGCAGAAAAAGCAACAGATCGAATCTCACATGGGTGAGGTGATGCGCCTGCTAGGGCTGGATCTGACCGATGACTCCCTGATGGAGACGCCCCATCGCATCGCCAAGATGTATGTCGATGAGATCTTCTCCGGGCTGGATTACCATGAGTTTCCCAAGATCACTCTCATCGATAACAAGATGCAGGTCGATGAGATGGTGAAGGTGAGTGATATCACCCTGACCAGTACCTGTGAACATCACTTTGTGACTATTGATGGCAAGGCAACTATCGCCTATATCCCCCGTGGCAAGGTGATTGGTCTGTCTAAGATCAACCGTATTGTGCAGTTTTTTGCAAAGCGCCCCCAGGTGCAGGAGCGGCTGACCCAACAGGTATTAGTAGCCTTGCAGGCTCTGCTGCAGACCGACGATGTTGCAATCAGCATCAAGGCGACACATTACTGCGTCAAGGCGCGCGGGGTGATGGATGTGACCAGTGCCACCACCACCACCTCACTGGGCGGGGTGTTCAAGACTCAGGCCGGAACGCGCCAGGAGCTTTTGAGTAATCTACACCAGTAGCCCGAGTAGCGTTCAGTTTACTTTTTGCTCAAGTAAACTGAACTTATAGTGTGTGCTTTTTAAAGTGAGCAGCTGTTAGCTGATTTTTTGTGACACCCGGTAAAGCTATCCCTCAGTCAGGAATAAGTCTTTCCAGCTCCGCGATGCGGATCCTCGGTCAGCGATTCCTGCCCATCACCGAGCCTATATTTCATCGCTAGAAAGTAATCCCATCCAAGTTTCGTGTGCTTTACATTCACTATATTGCGAAGCAACTCCGCCAAAACTGCCAACAGGCAAATGGTTCACAGGGTATCCAAATTGGGATGTTTAACCTAGCGATCACCTATCAACCTGGATTGGTATCGCCCCTTCAACGCTGATAATTAAACTACAATCTTAGATAGGTGCTAATGATTTACTAGCGTGATGTGATCATGGCGAATTCCTAAGTGATGAGGTGTCGTGACAAATGAAAATGCGCTCTTGCTTGTTTGCGATATTTATTACCTTAGGAACGGTATCGCTTGTGTATGCAGAGTATCGAGTCGCGATATTTGATTATGATGATAGATTAAACCATGATAATACAGTCGCTAAATATATAGAGAAGCAGTTAAAAGATAATGATTATGAAATATTAGTCTCCCAGTTCACCGGAAGAGGGGAGGTTGTAAAATCGGTTCAGATATTAAAAAATATTGACGCCATGGGCTTTGACCTACTAATAACGATTACTTCAGATGCATTGATCCTGGCAAGGCATGCGGTTCATAAAACACCTATCATTTTCACCAATGCAAACAATCCGGCACTGCTCGGCGTCCGCGAAGACACGAAAGCGATAGGTAATATCACGGGGGCAACTTACTATATACCAATCCAGGAAAAAATTGAGTTCTTTAGAAAAGTACAAAAAAATATGAAAGCAGTGGGAGTTATTTTTGATAAAAATAATAAATCAAAGCGAGTGGAGGTGAAGGAAACAAGAGTGGCACTGCGTAATCTGAACATCAAAGGAATCGTCATGCAGGTTGAAAATATGGATGAATACCTCTCATCTGTCATTGACTTAATTGATCTGGGTATGGATTCAATCATAATAACTTCGAGCGGTCTATTATACGAAAATATTCATTTGATAACCCAGGTTACCAATGATTCAAAGGTGGCCGTCTACTCCTACAATGGGAAGGCAGTGCCTAAAGGTGCAATCGCATCATTAACCAGTGATTATTACAAGATGGCTGATGAGCTAGTGATCCCTATGGCCTTAGATGTGCTACTCAATAAGAAACAGCCAAGAGATATGCCGATAAGGAGATTAAAGAACAATGATATGCTAATTAACCTCTCTGCGGCAAAAAATATTGGACTGACAATAGATAAAGAAATCATCGATGAGGCTATAAATATCGGTGGTAAACACTAATATATTTTTTGAATAACTTTCCCCAAATGTATACATCTCTCCAGCGCGATGCTTGAGTGTAAGAGTTATTGCCAGCAGAACTGGGATACAAATCTAAAAATAGGCGACAGATCCTTCCTTTGTCGATCTATATCTCTATACTCAGTCACCATGAGATAGATAAGTGAGCGTGTTCCTCATGGAGATCAGGAAAGCGGATAAGTCAGATATTGAGGGGATTGTGAATGTATATAGAGTGTGCTTTCCAAGAGAGCTCAAGCATCAGCTCTGGATCGAGGCCTCCTTTCACTCATATCCAAGGGGGATCTACTATGTGATCTCGGATGAGGAGAGGATCTGTGGCTATATCCTGTGGTGTGTGAAAAACGGTTTTCGTGAAAAGACCATTATCGAGCTGGAGCAGATCGGGGTACACCCTGATTCTGCCGGGAGAGGACTTGGAAAAAAACTCATCGAAACCTCTGTTCGGCAATTTAAAGATCACCTCGGCTCCCTGGGTCACGCAGTGGGGGCTATCCTGGTGACGACCTCAGAGGGGAATTATGCCGAGCACCTTTACCAATCTGCCCTGGGGGTCTCCCGCGCAGCTGTGATCCAGGGGTATGGTTCGGGCAGTGAAGTGATCTTATACAACAACCATCTCAGTTAAAGGTATCAACGCCTCTGTTTCCATCCAGCCTCAGGAGGGCTTGTGCATAAGCTACGTCCAGCAAAAGCTGAAGATATTGCTCGAATCTCTGAAATAGAAAATCTCTGTTTCCCCAAAGCAGAGGCTGCCAGCTTGAGCAGATTTAAAGAACGGTTTGCCACATTCCCTGAGTGTTTCTACGTGCTTGAAGTCGATGGCATCGTGGTGGGGCATATCAACGGTTGTATTACCAATACCCCCGAGTTACCCGATGAACTCTATTCAGATGCTTCTCTTCACTGCCCTGATGGAAAGTATCAAACCGTATTCGGATTGGCCGTTGCCCCCGAGTTTCAACGCAGAGGGTATGCTTTGCTGCTGATGAAGCACTTCATCGAAATCAGCATAAAACGTGGTCACCTTGGCATGGTGTTAACCTGTAAAGAACCACTTATCGGTTTTTATCGGCAGCTGGGATTTAAGTTTTTGGGAAGATCTGCATCCAATCATGGTGAGGTCGACTGGAACGATATGCTGCTGAGCTATGAGATAGATACACAACCGGGTACAAGATAGACTGTTACCGCAGAATGGCACAGGGAGGTGAGTCCAGATGAAAAAGCTCAAGATCCGTTGGCAGCCATCCGCTTACCCTGAGGACAAAAAAAAGAGCCGCATCATGCAGCTCTTGCCTGGGGATGCTCTTTCACATTGGGGGCTTAGGAAAGCCCCAGGATCTCCCCATTCGCATCGATATCGATCTGATGGTAAGCGGCATTCTCCCCCAGTCCCGGCATGGTCATCACGGCGCCGCACAGTACATAGATAAAACCTGCGCCGGCATTGACCTTCACCGAGTTGATCGGCACCACAAAACCCTGGGGGGCTCCCTTGAGGCTTGGGTCATGGCTGATAGAAGCCGGGGTCTTGGCCATGCAGATCGGCAGTTTTCCAAAGCCTCCCGCTTCCAGCTGCTCAATCTCCTGGCGCGCCTGGTTGGAGAGGTGAATTCCCTTACCACCATAGCCACACTCAACCAGACTCAGCAGTTTCTGAGTAATGGTCATACTCTCTTCATACAGAAGCTGAGGCTTGGCCTGAGGCAGCTCACAGGCTTTTTGTACCGCCTGCGCCAGCTCGAGGGCCCCGCATCCACCGTGGGCAAACGCCTGGCTTTCACAGGCGGCAAAAGCGCCCTGTGATTTCGCCCAGCTCTTCAGCCACTCTAGTTCCTCTTCGGTATCTTCGGCAAAACGGTTGATGGCAACCACCACCGGCTGGCCGTAGCGCAGGCCATTTTGGATATGCCAACCCAGGTTTTCTGCGCCCTCTTCCAGTCCCTCCTGATCTGGCAGGGCCAGCTCTTTGGCACTAGGAGCCTTTTGTGTCTGCTGATATTTATGGGCGTGGGATTTAAGGCCGCGTAGGGTGGCAACCACCACCACGCAGGAGGGGGCGATCCCGGATTGACGGTACTTAATGTTGAAGTACTTCTCCATCCCCATGTCGGAGCCAAAGCCGCCCTCGGTCACCACATAATCGGCAAGCTTGATCCCAATCTCATCGGCGATGACAGAAGAGTTGCCGTGAGCGATGTTGGCAAAGGGGCCGGTGTGGACCAGAACCGGGCTGTTTTCCGTGGTCTGCAGCAGGTTGGGCTTGAGTGCATCCTTGAGGGTCACTGCCATCGCGCCTGCGACTTTGAGCATCTCACAGGTGATGGGTTTGCCCTGCAGATCATAGGCGACTATGGTCCGGCCCAGGCGCTGACGCATATCCTGGAGATCCTTAGAGAGTGCTAAAATTGCCATCAGCTCAGAGGCTGCGGTGATATAAAAGCTATCGCTGCGCTCGACCCCATCTTTATCGCCACCCTGGCCGACCGTGATGTGGCGCAGGGCGCGGTCATTGTGATCCACAACCCGTGGCCAGACGATCCGCTTGGGATCTATATTCAGCCGGGGTTGGCCGGTCTTTTTCTGGTATTCATCGCCTAAACGCTCTTCGTGGAACAGCCGGGCGTCCAACGCTGCCGCGGCCAGGTTATGGGCGGCACTCACGGCATGGATATCACCGGTCAGATGCAGGTTCATCTCCTCCATCGGCACCACCTGGGAGTAGCCACCTCCGGCTGCGCCACCCTTGAGGCCAAACACCGGGCCCATGCTGGGCTGGCGAATACAGGCGAGGGCCTTATGGGTTTTATTGAGAGCTTGGGAGAGACCTATGGTAGTAACTGTTTTGCCTTCACCCAGTGGGGTGGGAGTGATGGCGGTGACCAGGATGAGTTTGCCGTTGGGGCGGGTTTTGAGGCGAGAGAGCAGGGGAGTGGAGTCGAGTTTGGCCTTATGGTGACCGTGGGGTTCGTATTCCTGCTCCGACAAGCCTAACCGTTTTGCGATGTAACTGATGGGCCTTAGCTTTGTTTGGCGTGATATTTCCAGATCGCTTATCATGTTGTACGTCTATCCAATGATGGGGGATTCAAGGATGGTGCGGAGTCTAGTCGATTTTGAGACAAATTTAAATGCCCGGGGTCAAGGTGATGAATAATACCCTGGATAGAAGAGAGTTATCTGTGTCTCTTCCTGAGCTACTGGAGACCTCTCATCGCAAACTTTTCTCCCTGGAGGGGATCATTCAAAAGGTCTCGCCGATCTTTGGTATGGGGTGGCGCTGGTTAGTCTGTGAGGATCTGCAGAAGGATTTTGAGCAGCAAGCCGCAGCCCTGCTTTCCGTAAAGCTCGCCGATCATAAGAATTTGCAGATCCTGATCCGTCTTGCGGCCGAGTTTTCTCTCGAAACCCTGAGTGTTGAACTTGGATATGTACCCGATGAAAATTTACGGGAGCATTTGGCAGATAAGATCGGTTGTTATCGGTTACAATGGTGTGATTCGAGTCTGGTTGTGACCCGGACACCCAACAAAAAATAGAGATAGAGTTTCTGAGCTGACAGCTGTGGTCGTCATTCGAAGAAAAATCATCATTGATTTTCCAAATTATGCCCTCATATAGTCGTTCAAAGCCTGAAGCTGAGCTATTCAAAGAGGATGTCTATGAATTCAGAGCGTTTTGAAGAACGCAACGAGCTTCCTGTTCTTCCCTTGCGGGATGTGGTGGTTTATCCGCACATGGTGATCCCACTGTTTGTGGGACGCGAGAAATCGATCCGCTGCCTTGAAGTGGCGATGGAGCAGGACAAGAAGGTATTACTGATCGCCCAGCGCGATGCTTCCGTAGATGAACCGACCGGAGATGATCTCTACCAGGTCGGCTCTCTGGCCAATATTTTACAGCTTCTCAAGCTTCCCGATGGCACGGTCAAGGTGCTGGTAGAGGGGGTTCAGCGGGCAGAGCTCAAGAGCCTGCAGGGTGATGAGGAGTATTTCACCGCCGAGATCGAGCTGATGCCGACCCAGGAGCTGCAGGATGCTGAGCAGGATGTACTGATCCGCTCGGCGATCAGCCAGTTCGAAGGCTATATCAAGCTTAATAAGAAGATCCCACCCGAGGTGCTCACCTCCATCTCTGCCATCGATGATGCGGCGCGCCTGGCCGATACCATGGCGGCACACATGCCACTGAAACTCGATGAGAAGCAGCAGGTGCTGGAGATCACCGATGTTGCCGAGCGTCTTGAGTACCTGATGGCGCGTATGGAATCTGAGATCGACATTCTGCAGGTTGAGAAACGGATCCGCTCGCGGGTTAAAAAGCAGATGGAGAAGAGCCAGCGCGAGTATTATCTCAATGAGCAGATGAAGGCGATTCAAAAAGAGCTGGGTGATCTGGAAGATACCCCGGATGAATTTGAGCAGCTGCAAAATAAGATCAATGAGTCGGGGATGACTCAGGAGGCGCGGGAGAAGACCGAGGCTGAGCTACATAAGCTCAAGATGATGTCTCCGATGTCTGCTGAGGCGACCGTGGTTCGCGGTTATATCGACTGGATGATCCAGGTGCCCTGGAAGAAGCGCACCAAGGTGAAAAAGGCGATCGATAAGGCCAAAGAGATCCTGGATGCCGACCACTTCGGACTGGAAGAGGTCAAGGAGCGGATCCTCGAATACCTGGCGGTTCAAAGCCGGGTCAACAAGCTCAAGGGGCCAATTCTCTGCCTGGTAGGGCCTCCCGGAGTGGGTAAAACCTCCCTGGGTCAGTCCATTGCCCGTGCCACCGGCCGTAAATATGTACGGATGGCCTTGGGCGGGGTGCGAGATGAGGCGGAGATCCGTGGTCATCGCCGCACCTACATCGGCTCGATGCCGGGTAAGCTGATCCAGAAGATGGCCAAGGTCGGGGTGCGTAACCCGCTGTTCCTGCTCGATGAGATCGATAAGATGTCATCGGATATGCGTGGCGATCCCGCCTCAGCCCTGCTGGAGGTGCTGGATCCGGAGCAGAACAACAGCTTTAACGATCATTACATGGAGGTGGATTACGATCTCTCGGATGTGATGTTTGTTGCAACCTCCAACTCGATGAATATTCCGGCGCCGCTGCTGGATCGGATGGAGGTGATCCGTCTGTCCGGTTATACGGAAGATGAGAAGCTCAATATCGCCAAGCAGCACCTGATTGAGAAGCAGAAGAAGCGTAATGGTCTCAAGAAGAGTGAGTGTGTCATCCAGGATGATGCGCTGATCGATATCATCCGCTACTACACCCGTGAAGCCGGGGTACGTGGCCTGGAGCGCTCCATCTCCAAGATCTGTCGCAAGGCGGTCAAAGATATCCTGCTGGATAAGAGTCTCAAGGCGGTGACAGTCACGGCCGAGAACCTCAAAGATTATATGGGCGTTCGTCGGTACGACTTTGGTAAGGCCGAGGAAGAGAACCAGATCGGTCAGGTGACCGGGCTGGCCTGGACCGAGGTGGGCGGCGATCTGCTGACCATAGAGACGACCAAGGTACCGGGCAAGGGTAAGCTCACCTATACCGGCTCTTTGGGGGATGTGATGCAGGAGTCGATCCAGGCGGCGATGACAGTGGTTCGGGAGCGTGCCGAGCGCTTTAATATTCCTGCGGATTTCTATGAGAAACAGGATATTCATGTTCACGTACCTGAGGGTGCAACGCCGAAAGACGGTCCGAGTGCGGGGATTGCCATGTGCACCGCTTTGGTTTCCTCTTTGACCGGAATTGCGGTACGCTCAGATGTAGCCATGACGGGGGAGATCACTCTGCGTGGCGAGGTGTTGCCGATCGGCGGTCTCAAAGAGAAGTTGCTGGCGGCACATCGTGGTGGGATCAAACGCGTGTTGATCCCTCACGAGAACGAGCGGAACCTGGAAGATATTCCAGATAATGTTAAACAGGATCTTGACATTCGTTGCGTTCGCCGCATCGATGAGGTTCTGAAGCTGGCGCTGGTTGAAAATCCGGCAGAATCGACAGGGAATGCTTGATAGAGTGCAAAAATCACCGGTTAGATAGGGTTTCAGGGCTTGTCACAAAGACGAATCGGCAGTAGCCTTACTAACCGGACCTAGCCGATGCCGATCGGCAATTGTTGATTGGCTGTTGTATTGGTTAGTTTTGCTTAGTTATTAGCTTGAAACAGGCTCTTGAGTCTGTTGCTGTTCAAGTTCTTGTCCCGGCCAGGGAGAGATAAGTTTCCGGTGGCAATAGTTAGTCAAGAGGGGAAGAAAACGTGAATAAATCACAGTTGATCGATCGAATCGCTGAAGGCGCTGATATTTCTAAGGCTTCGGCCAACCGCGCTCTGGATTCATTTGTTGAAGCCATTACTGAAGCGATGAAGCAGGATGACCAGGTTGCTCTGGTTGGCTTCGGTACTTTCAGCGTTCGTGAGCGTTCTGCTCGCAGTGGCCGTAACCCACAAACGGGTGAGACCATCCAGATCGCTGCAGCCAAAGTGCCTGCGTTCAAAGCTGGTAAAGCGCTGAAAGACGCTGTCAATTAATCGGAACCTGGCTACTCGTGCATCAGTGGAGCAACATCTCATTCTTGATGCACCGAGTGATTAGATTCCCGACCGTAGAACGAGGCGCATCGACTGGATGCGCTTTTTTATTGGTCGCCATCTCACATCACAAGAGTCTGAATTAACATGTTGGAGAAGTTAAGCGAAGGCACGAACAGCATCTTTGTTAAGATCATCCTGTCTTTGATCATTATCTCATTTGCTTTGGCTGGTGTTGGCAGCTACATGAATCGCCCTGCGGATACGGATGCAGCCAAGGTCAATGGGGATACGATTTCATCTCAGGCCCTGGAGCGTGCCTATCAGAATGAGCGCTCTAACTTGCAACAGCAGATGGGCAGTGAATTTTCTAAACTGGCGGGCAACCCTCAATACCTCAAGCAGCTGCGTGAGAACGTGCTGCAGAACATGATCAATGAGACCCTGCTCAACCAAACCGTTTCCGATATGGGGTTGCGTGTCAGTGATGCACAGGTAAAAGCGCTGATCCGCTCTATGCCTGCTTTTCAAAAAGATGGTCAGTTCGATAACGAACGCTACCGTTTACTGCTGGCCCGCAGTAATCAAACGCCCGATCAGTTTGCCGCGAGCATGATTCATGATCTGTCTCGCCAGCAGTTCATCAATGGCATGGTGCAGGATGACTTTGTACTGCCCGATGAAGCCAAATCTCTGGAGACCCTGCTGCGCCAGACTCGGGATATCCGCTACCTGATGATCCCGCATAAACCTTTCCTCAAAGAGGTGAAGCTGACCGATGCGGATGTCAAAGCCTACTATGATGCCAATCATCAGCGCTTCATGCGTCCCGAAGAGGTGAAGGTCAATTACCTGCTGCTTAATGCAAAGGATCTGGCGAGCACCATCAAGGTGGCCACTACCGATGCCAAGCAGTACTATGAGCAGCACAAGAGCCAATATGTACGCCCTGAGAAGATCCATGTCGCGCATATTCTGGTGAAGTTCGGCAAAGATCCGAAGGCAGCCGAGCAAAAGGCCGAGACGATCCTAAAAGAGCTCAAGCAGGGCGCCGATTTTGCAACCCTGGCCAAAAAAGACTCTCAGGATATCTTCTCAGCTAAGAAGGGCGGCGATCTGAGCTGGTTTGGTAAGGGCGTGATGGATCCGGCCTTTGAGAAGGCGGCCTTTGCTCTGAATAAGCCAGGGGAGCTCTCCGGGGTTGTGAAGAGTCAGTTTGGCTATCACATCATCAAGCTGTTGGGCGTTCGTCCTAAGCAGACTCTGCCATTTGCTGAGGTCAAAGCAGACGTAGAGCAGACCCTGAAGCTCAACAAGGCAAAAGACAAGTTCTATGATACCCAGCAAAAGCTTGCGGATCTGACCTTTGAGAACCCGGACTCACTGGATTATGCCGCAGAGCAGGTTGGCCTTAAGGTTCAGAAGACGGGCTATTTCAGCCGTGGTGATGCACCGGCACCCCTGAACAGTGATAAGGCGCTCAAGGCGGCTTTCTCCGAGTCACTGCGTCAGGATAATACCAACTCAGATGCACTGCAGATCTCCGACGATCAGGTACTGGTCCTGCATATCGTTGGCTACAAAGAGCAGGCGGTGAAACCTTACTCTGAAGTAAAGGATCTGGCGAAGAGCCAGCTAACCGATCAGAAGGCGGCGGCCAAAGCGACCGAAGTTGCAAATCAGCTGCTGGTGAAGTTGCAATCTGGTAAGTCGATTGCAGCTGAGTTGAAACAGCATGGCTGGGAGCTCAAGACCGCGAACAATGTTGCGCGCTTTGATAACAAGCTACCTGCCAATCTGGTGCAGACCCTGTTTACCATGCCTCATCCAAGCGATAAGCATCGCTCCATCCAGGTGATTTCGCTGCCCGGAGGTGATGAAGCCCTGGTTGAGCTGCTGAAGGTGACTCCGGGTAAGAATGAGCCTCAGCTTGCGGCCGTGATGACTCAGCAGATTCTTAAGATGCGTCAGGGAGCCGATTATCAGGCGCTGATCAAGACCTTGCGTAAGAACGCCGAGATCAGCTATCCGGATAAAGCTGCCTCAGACTCTGAGTCGTCGCAGTGATCCGCTTGCCTGCTTGCTCTGAGCCAGAGTGAGCATGCCTTAAAAATGGTCAGCTTCCTGTCGGAGTTGACCATTTTCTCTTTTCGCAACATTCGCTATTATAACTAAGCAGGCCGCTAAGTTTTTCGGGTGCATAAAGCTGTTTTAGTTCATGTGGAGATTATCGTTTTGATTCGTGTATTACTGGTTGATGATCATGAACTGGTCCGGACCGGGATCCGTCGTATCCTGGAAGATGTTCGCGGCATGGAAGTTGCCGGTGAGGTGGATAGTGGAGAAAAGGCGGTCCAGTGGTGCCGGGAAAATCCTGCCGATGTGGTGATGATGGATATGAATATGCCGGGGATCGGTGGACTGGAAGCAACACGTAAGATTTTACGTTTCAACCCGGACATCAAGATCATCGTCCTGACCGTGCATACCGAGAATCCATTTCCCACCCGAATGATGCAGGCGGGAGCCGCCGGTTACCTGACCAAGGGCGCCGCCCCCCGTGAGATGATCCAGGCGATTCGTCAGGTCCATAGTGGTCAACGCTTTATCTCACCTGTGGTGGCCCAGCAGATGGCACTCAGCCAGTTTGACGCGCCTCAGGATAACCCCTTCAAGAGTCTCTCGGAGCGCGAGCTGCAGATCATGCTGATGATCACCAAGGGACAGAAGGTCACCGAGATTTCTGAGCAGCTAAACCTCAGCCCAAAAACCGTCAACAGCTACCGCTATCGGCTGTTCAATAAACTGAATATTGGTGGCGATGTGGAGCTGACTCACCTGGCGATCCGCTATGGAATGTTAAGTACCGATGGCCTGTGAGCCTTTCAGTTGAATCGGAAACTCCACACGCGTGTTTGATCCCAAGACATTTCTAAGCACTGTCACTCATCAAAGTGGCGTTTATCGCATGTATGATGAGCGTGGTGAGGCGATCTATGTCGGCAAGGCAAAAGATCTAAAAAAGCGCCTGGCCTCCTATTTTCGGGAGCGGGTCGACCGGGGCAAGACTCAGGTTCTGGTCTCAAAGATAGCCTCCATCGATGTCACAGTGACTCACACCGAAGCCGAAGCGCTGGTGCTAGAGCAGAATTACATCAAGCGTTACCAGCCCAGATATAACATTCTGCTGCGTGATGATAAATCCTACCCCTTCATCGTTCTCAGTGCCCATCAATATCCCAGGATCAGCCTGTATCGCGGGCCACGTAAAGGCAAACACCAGTACTTTGGTCCATATCCCAATGGGGGCGCTGCCCGCGACAGCATGCAGCTTCTGCAGAAGCTGTTTAAGCTACGCCCCTGTCCGGATTCGGTTTTTTCTCACCGCTCTAGGCCCTGTCTCAGCTATCAGCTGGGGCGCTGCAGCGCACCTTGTGTCGACAAGATAACCGAGCAGGAGTACCAGCAGCAGCTTGAGATGGCGCGGGTGTTTCTTAAGGGGCGCAGTCAGGAGTTGATCGGCCTGCTGGTGGAGAAGATGGAGCAGGCCAGTCAGGCCCTGCAGTTTGAACAGGCCGCTCAATATCGCGATCAGATCCAGATGCTTCGCCAGCTCCAACAACAGCAGAGCGTTGAAGGCTATGGAGAGGAAGCTCTGGATGTGATCGGGGTTGCAAGCTCCCAGGGGCTCGCCTGTGTTCACCTGCTGTTCATTCGTGAACAGAAAGTGCTGGGAAGTCGCAGCTACTTTCCCAAGATCCCAGCCGATACCGATCATGGGGAGCTGTTACGCGCCTTCATTCTGCAGTTTTATCTGGAGCAGGGGGACAAGCGCCAGCTGCCAAGGCGGGTGCTACTCTCTGAGTCGGCGGATGAGATGACACTGTTGGCTGAGTCTTTGAGTGCTCAGGCGGGGCATCCGGTACGGCTGCAGCTCGCCAGAGGTCCTCATAAGTCTTCGCTGACTAAGCTGGCGGTCACCAATGCCAGCAGTGCCCTGGCGACACGGCTTTCGAGCCGGGCGACCCTGAATGAGCGCTATCGCCAACTGGAGCAGTTACTCCAGTTGAAGCTGCCGGTTTCGAGGATGGAGTGTTTTGATATCTCCCACACCATGGGGGAGAAGACGGTGGGATCCTGTGTGGTGTTTGATCGTAACGGTCCGCAGAACTCTCAATATCGGCGCTTTAATATCGAGGGGATCACGCCGGGAGACGATTATGCAGCGATGCGCCAGGTCCTTCAGCGCCGCTACCTCAAGGGCACAAAAGATCAGTGTCTGCCGGATATCATCTGGATCGATGGTGGCAAGGGGCAGCTCAGCAGTGCCGAAGAGGTGCTGAGTCCCTGGTTAGACTCCCTGGCTGAACCCAGGCCTCTGCTTATCGGGATCGCCAAGGGAGAGGGGCGCAAGCCCGGACTGGAAACCCTGATCCTCGGGGGGAGTTACCAGAAGATAAATCTGGATTCGGATCACCCGGCCCTGCACCTCATACAGCAGATCCGCGATGAGGCCCACCGATTTGCGATTGGTGGGCACAGGCAGCGACGCGGCAAGGCTCGAACCTCGAGTGCTCTGCAGCAGATCCCCGGGGTGGGGGCTAAACGGCGCCAGGCATTGTTGAAGTATCTTGGGGGGATCCAGGAGGTGATGGCAGCAAGCGTGGAAGATTTAACCAAAGTCCCTGGGATCAGCGCGGCAATGGCAGAAAAAATCTTTCATGCATTGCATCATTAGCAGCCATCATGCACCATAGGCGCAAGGCCTACAGCAGTTGAGCAGCTCCATGAATACAATACCCAATATTCTGACCTTTTTTCGGCTTTGTCTGATCCCGGTTTTTATTATTCTGTTTTTCCTTCCGATGCAATCGGCCTATTTTTGGGCGGCTCTGATCTTTGTGATTGCTGCCTGGACGGATTGGTTTGATGGCTTCCTGGCGCGTAAGCTGGGGCAGATGACCCCGTTTGGAGCCTTTCTTGATCCGGTGGCGGACAAGGTGATGGTGGCCTCGGCCCTGGTGTTGATCGTGGATCATTACCACTCCGCGCTGGTGACGATTCCGGCTCTGTTTATGATTGGCCGGGAGATCCTGATCTCTGCACTGCGCGAGTGGATGGCTGAGCTGGGCAAGCGCTCCAATGTGGCCGTCGGCTCCCTGGGCAAGTGGAAGACCATGATCCAGATGCTGGCACTGGTGGGGCTTATCTGGCAACAGAGCATCTGGATGGTCTGGGCCGGCTATCTGCTGCTCTATGTTGCCGTGGTACTGACGCTTTGGTCGATGTTCCAATATCTAGCTGCGGCCTGGGGAGATCTGCGCGCTCAGACCTGAATTTAGTCACACTGATTTTTTAGGGGAGCCTTTGTGCTCCCTTTTTCATGCCTGTTCACAATCCTCGCCCCAAACTTTGAACTCAGTCACGCCCTGAGATTTTTTATTTTTTCGGGTTAAGTTTTAGCGGGGTGGGTCGCTATAGAGACATAGTATTTAGCGAGGAGGCTGGCATGAGATATCTTCAACAGAGGGTTGCCCTGATGGCGGCCGGGCTTCGTTATCATAAGTGGGTGTTTAAGGTCGTGGCAGCCTGGTTGCTGGTCCAGATCCTTATCCTGGTTCTCATCCAGCTTGGGATCCGCATGATGATATGAACAGAAGTAATTGCGGGAAGATATTAGCCTCTTCGTCAGAGTCAGCATAGTGTCCCTGAGAACCTGCTATTGCCTTGTCTGTTACCTTGAATAAACCAAATCTTTGAGTGACTCATGCTCCATGGATAGTCAGGGGCGAGTTTGGGGATCATGGTTTTCGGGAAAGGTGGGAGTGAGGCTGCCAATGTTCGCCATTAGCAGCCCGGATGCAGGCTGAACCCTAATTACGCGTCCTGTTGTTTACGATACTGACGCAGGGCAACCAGCAGGCAGACGATACCGATCAGGTGGGGGATGAGGGTGATTTCATGGGAGCCGATATAGTTAATCATTTTATAACCTCTAAATGACTGAAAAAATAAAAGAGAAGCTGTAAAGCTTATGAATAAGGCGCTACCTGTATAGGTAGAGTCAACAGATCTTGCACAGCTCCCCTCTGAGGAGTTTTGTGGCAAGAGGCCAGGTGTTAACCAGCAACAGCGCAGATGATAGGGTGGCTTCCCTGTATTGTAAAACGTTTAATTAATGATCAATTCGAAGGTTGACCCGACCGATACGAATTGTTACCTCTCTGTTGATTCAGTGTTAGACTACATTGCAGATCTGGCCTTGAATGGATCTATCTCAGGAGATGACGTTTGATTTCAGGATGCTTGTTTCTTGGGCTTGAGCTCAACCCGGTTGCCATCCATGTCCCGGATATACAGGGATAAGCCAAAGCCGCTGGCCCCGTAACGCTCGGCAATCTCTTCACAAACGATGCCCTGGCTCTGTAGCTTAACTTTTAGAGCCTTGAGATCGCAGGGGGCGATCTCAAGGCAGAAGTGATCCAGATTATGAGTCGCGGGATGGGACGCCTGATGAGAGGGGATCTGCTGGATATCGATGAGAGAGGCGCCGGCACGCAGCTGGATGAGATTGGCTTCCGCAAGCTCTCTTTCGAGGGTGCAACCAAGTTTATTACAGTAGAACTCACTCAGCTGTTGTGCATTGTTACTGCGCAGGACCAGATGATCCAATCCGTGAAGGGTTAACATGGGCTTTCCCCTGTGCTGCTCTGTGTTAAGTGTATGGCCAGGCCAAAATTCGTCAATGCGGTGACTCAAAGCCTGATTTAAAAGTAGCCAACCACAGGGTTGAGCGGCATTTCGTTACGATCCAGGGCAAGCTTTTCGCCCCTGTTTCTGCTAGAATTCGCGCGAATTCAAATCAACCGAAGGCATTCAATGACTTGGATTGACTACCTTATCCTGGCTGTGATCGGGCTCTCCGCTCTGATCAGCCTGTTTCGTGGATTTGTCAGAGAGGCTCTCTCTCTGGTGATCTGGTTTGCGGCTTTCTTTATCGCAAGCCATTTTTACGCCCCGCTCGCTACCTACCTAACCGCATTTGATGACCCCCTGGTCCGTAAAGCCCTCGCCATTGCTATCTTGTTTGTCGCAACTCTGATCATCGGGGCTGTGATCAACTATATCATAGGGCAGTTGGTCTCCAAGACGGGTCTGACCGGAACCGATCGAATATTGGGATTGGTATTTGGTGCAATACGCGGCGTATTGATTGTGAGTGCACTGCTATTTTTTATGGATGCATTTACCACTGTGGATCAGACCAGCTGGTGGAACAGCTCGCTGTTGATCCCCAGATTTGGTTTTATCATCCACTGGTTTTTTGAGTTTATTCAAAATTCGTCGAGCTTCCTTCACCGGGCTTAACAGGACAGTTATAGAGGTCGTTTAGGATATGTGTGGAATAGTAGGAATTGTAGGTTCAACCCCTGTCAACCAGGGCCTGTATGATGCATTGACTGTACTGCAACATCGCGGGCAGGATGCGGCGGGCATTGTCACTGTTGCCGATGATATGTTTCGCCAGCGCAAGGCCAACGGGCTGGTACGGGATGTTTTTGAGGCCAAGCATATGTGCCGCCTCAAGGGAAATCTCGGGATCGGTCATGTGCGTTATCCCACCGCGGGAAGTTCCAGTGCGGCAGAAGCCCAGCCATTTTATGTCAACTCCCCCTACGGGATTGCCTTGGCTCACAACGGTAATCTGACCAATGCCCGCGAGCTCAAGCTGGAGATCATGGGTAACGGCAAGCGACATATCAATACCTCCTCTGATTCAGAGATCCTGCTCAATGTGCTGGCCCATGAACTGGACAAGCAGGATAAGAGCGAGCTGAACGCTAAGGATCTGTTCACTGCGGTGCGCAGCATTCACCAGAAGGTGCGTGGTGCCTACTCTGTGGCTGCTCTTATCATAGGTCATGGTTTACTGGCATTCAGAGATCCGAATGGTATTCGTCCCCTGATCCTGGGTCAACGGACCAACGACGCCGGCGGTCAGGATTACATGGTTGCCTCGGAGAGTGTGGCTCTGGATGTAAACGGTTTCGAAAGGGTACGCGATCTGGCTCCTGGTGAAGCTATTTATATTCATCATACCGGCCGGATGTTCTCCGAGCAGTGTGCTGAGAAACCCCAGTACTGTCCCTGTATCTTTGAGTATGTTTACTTCTCCAGACCCGATAGTTACCTGGACCGGATCTCTGTCTATGGTGCCCGGGTGCATATGGGTGAGAAGCTCGGAGCTAAGATCGCTCGCGAATGGGATGATTTGAATATCGATGTGGTGATCCCGATTCCGGAAACCTCCTGTGATATAGCGCTGCGTATCGCACAGCAGCTTGAGCTTCCCTATCGCCAGGGGTTTGTGAAAAACCGCTATATCGGCCGTACCTTTATTATGCCCGGGCAGCAGATCCGCAAAAAATCGGTGCGCCAGAAGCTCAATGCCATCGGCTCTGAATTTGCCGGGAAAAATGTTCTGCTGGTGGATGATTCCATCGTGCGGGGGACCACCTCACAGCAGATTGTCCAGATGGCTAGAGATGCAGGAGCCAACAAGGTTTACTTTGCCTCGGCGGCGCCGGAGATCCGTTTCCCCAATGTATATGGCATCGATATGCCAACCTCTAACGAGCTCATTGCCTATGGTCGTGAGGTCGATGAGATCTGTCGCCTGATTGGCGCCGATGGCCTGATCTTCCAGGACTTAAGCGATCTTGAAGAGGCGGTACGTGAGGAGAACCCGGATATCCGCACCTTCGAAACCTCGGTGTTTACCGGACGTTATGTGACCGAAGATGTGGATAACGCCTATCTGGAGTATCTCAACGAGCTGCGCCATGATGACGCCAAGGCTCTGGAGGGCTGGCGTGAAGAGAAAACCATGCTGGATCTCTATAACGAAGGCACCTGATTGGACGGGCCGGATCTCCGGCCCTTGTTGAGAATGGCACAGATGACACAATCGGAGCAGGATCCCAAATCGCTCGAAAAGTCTAAGGAGCTCCTTGAGGCCAGGACCTCGGTCGCCTGGAGTGAGCAGATGGCACCCCGGCTATCCCAATGGGTGATGGAGCTGGCAAGCTGGGAGCAGGACAGTGCCCGGCGACTTCAGGGGATCGGGTTTGGTTACTGGCAATACCCACAGCTGCTATCACTGGAGCAGCTGGCGGAGCAGGCTCAGCGTCGTTATGAGCGGTTAATTGGCCTGATGCTTGAGCTCAAGATTGACTACCAGGCCCTTGAGGCCTCTTGCTATCAAGTTGAACTGTTGGCGGCGCAGCGGCTTGAGGAGCCTTCGAGGCTCATCGATCTTCTGCTGATCGCGGGTTTGCTGGAGAGCCGCTGTTGTGAGCGGCTGCAGAGCTTGCTCTGTTACTGCGAGCCTGCAATCACCCGGTTGATGAGTGAGCTGTTAGAGCGCAAGCAGGAGCTTGCTTCGCGTTACCTTGAGCTTGCTCGGGAGCTCGCAGGAGATGAGTGGCAGCCGCGATTGAGTGAGCTTGCGCGCCATGAGGCGAAACTGCTTGAGACTCAGATGAGCGAACGACTCTGCTAACTATCCAGCAGCCTGCGATTCCCCTTTTAAAGGAGTCCGATCCGGACTCCTTTTCTATTTGCCCTATTTCTCCCCCCGCTAGGTCCCATGCTGGTTTAATTTTGGACAGCTTCTGTCGCGTTTAGTTACTTTGTGTAACCCCAGGTAACCTAGTGTGTTTGTCTTTTCAATAAAACTGAAGTTTTACGAAACCACTTTAAAAACAGTTACTCATCACATCAATGAGCTGTTTTCTCTACGAATTGCTCCTGACTGCCACTTTTGGAAGTAAGCCCACACCCCTTGGGTGGCTGTTGCAATAGGTTGGTCAATTATTCACCATGGACGAGTGGGTGGACACCATTCTAATAAGGAGATTAGATATGCTAAATCCTAAGCCCTCTGCTCTGGCGATTCTTGCCGGTGGCCTGTTCTCTGGTGCTGCGTTTGCCGAGCTTCCCGGAAAGCCCTCTATCGCCTGGGGGGAAACCAATTTCTCTATCATTGAGGTCGATCAATCTGCAAGTGCCTATGAGCAGCTGGTCACAGTGAAGCAGGCCGCCGATGTTACCGTGAGCTGGAATCTATGGTCCGGCAACATCGGCAAAACCGTCAAGGTGCTACTCGATGGTGATGAGATGTGGTCAGGGCCTGCATCAGCCTCTGGCTCTGCCACCTTTGAGGTGAGTAAGGGGGGACGCTATCAGATGCAAGTCGCCCTGTGCAACGAGGAGGGCTGTACCCTCAGCGATCCCAAAGAGATCCTGATCGCGGATACAGATGGTAGTCACCTGGCACCGCTCAATGTGCCACTGCGGGAAAATAATAAACCCTATACCAACACCTCGGGCAAGGTGGTGGGGGCTTACTATGTGGAGTGGGGGGTCTACGGACGAAAATTTGAGGTCAATAAGATCCCGGCGCAAAATCTAACCCACATCCTGTATGGGTTTATTCCCATCTGTGGCGGCGATGGGATCAACGACAGCCTCAAGTCGATTAGTGGTAGTTTTGAGGCCCTGCAGCGCTCCTGCGCCGGACGCGAGGATTTTAAGGTCTCCATCCATGATCCCTGGGCTGCTCTGCAGATGCCTCAGGGAGATCTCAAAGACTGGGACGAGCCCTACAAGGGAAACTTCGGCAATCTGATGGCGCTCAAGAAGGCTTACCCTGATCTTAAGATTTTACCCTCCATCGGTGGTTGGACCCTCTCCGATCCCTTCTTCTTTATGGGAGATAAGAGTAAGCGCGATCGTTTTGTGGCCTCTGTTAAAGAGTTTCTTAAGACCTGGAAGTTTTTCGATGGGGTGGATATCGATTGGGAGTACCCGGGAGGTAAGGGGGCGAATACGAGCCTGGGAAGTGGTACGGATGGTCAGACTTACTTGCTGTTGATGCAGGATCTGCGCACCATGCTCAATGAGCTGGGGGATGAGACCGGACGTTACTATGAGTTGACATCGGCGGTCGGTGCCGGGGATGATAAGATTGCCAAAGTCAATTATCAGGCGGTCCAGTCCCATATGGATCACATCTTCGTGATGAGCTATGACTTCAACGGGGCCTGGAGCAATACCGAGCTGGGGCATCAGACGGCGATCTATGCTCCCAACTGGGATCCCAGCACCAGCTACACCACGGACAATGGGATCCGGGCGCTGCTGGCTCAGGGGGTGAATCCATCCAAGCTGGTGGTCGGGGCTGCCATGTATGGACGGGGCTGGACCGGAGTTCATGGTTACAGCAATGACAACCCCTTTACCGGAACCGCAACCGGGCCGGTCAAGGGGACCTGGGAAAATGGGGTGGTGGATTATCGGCAGATCGTCAATGAGTATATGGGCAGTGGCTGGGAGTATCGTTATGATACGGTTGCCGAGGCCCCCTATGTGTTTAACCCCTCAACCGGGGACCTTATCACCTTTGATGATCCCCCCTCGGTGAAAGCCAAGGGGCAATATGTGCTCAATCTTCAGCTGGGAGGCCTGTTTGCCTGGGAGATCGATGCCGACAATGGGGATATCCTCAATGCGATGCATGAGGGCCTTGGCCATGGTGGGGATACACCTCCTGAAAATCAGCCACCGATTGCCAATGCCGGAGCCGATCAGAGTGTGACCGGGCCGGTAGATTTGGTGTTGGATGGCTCTTCCTCCCGGGATCCGGAGCAGGGGGCCCTGACCTATCGGTGGCAGCAGCTCTCCGGTCCTGAAGTCGAACTGCGCGATGCCGAACAGGCCCGGGCGAAGGTCACTCTGGGAGCAACCACAGTAGAGCAGAGTTATCAGTTTGAGCTAACGGTGACCGATGATCACCAGCTGGTAGCAAAAGATCTGGTGACTATTATCAATCAGGCGCCTGAGCCCAATCGGGCACCACAAGTTTCTCTGACAGAGAGCTTGAGTGTGAAATCAGGTGAGCAGCTCAATATCACAGCCCAGGCTAGTGATCCAGATGATGATCCGCTTAGCTATCAGTGGACCCTTCCCGCAGGTTGGAGTGCCGATGATCTTACTGGTGCAACCCTGGTTGCTACCGCGCCACAGCTCTCAGAAGACACTGAATTTACCTTGAGTGTGCGGGTCTCGGACGGTGCGTTAGATGCCCTGGCATCGACCCGGGTACTGGTAACCGCGGCTGGCTCAGGTGAGCAATGTGCGACCACAGATCCCGGGGCGGGAGCTGAGTCTCCCTGGAGCTCAGCCACCATCTATAACACGGGAGATAGGGTGAGTCACGACGGACTGGTGTGGCAGGCCAAGTGGTGGACCCAGAATAACCAACCCTCTCGCACCAGTGGTCCATGGGAGCTGGTGAGTGAGGTTGAGCTTGGCTGGGCGTCGGCAGTGGTCTATAACGGTGGTGATGAAGTGAATCACGATGGAGCGCGTTGGCGAGCCAAATGGTGGACTCAGGGTAATGAGCCAGGGGTTCATGAGGTTTGGGTGAATATCGGGGAGGCGACTTGCCCCTAAGTTGGTGTAGAGGGCTTTAAGCTGTGAGAGATACCCCATCAGGAGTGATTCTGGTGGGGTACTTTTTGATGGGGAAGAACCTCTAAGGGATTGAAGCGCACTGTAGGTATGAGCAACCGAACAAGTGAAGCTTTCAGATACCTTCATTGGTGATAAATAGGGCAGATTTACATATATGTAGATGCTAAGGATAGGGGTTTAGTTATGCTTACTATGTTAGTGGCACACGGCCTATTTCTCTGAAGATTTAAGCATTCCGGATTCTTTATCAATCTTTCCGGATGAAAATAATATTGCTATAGCAGCATCAACTCTATTTTTTATCTCATCATAATTATTTGAACTTTTTGATAGAGCGAATGTTTGATTTACATAGTTTATTTCTTTGAAGTAGACCTGATCACTATCGGATAAAAACATATCCATCTTTGCTTTATTAGCATATAGGAATGGTGAGCGATGTTTAAGTAACATATTTACTGCTGATTCAATCGTTTTAGGTTTATAGATCGTGAGTTTTCCTTCAGTCTCTGCCTGCCACACGCCCGGCAGTACCGCTAAGCTCCAGCCCAAAACCGCGATGATACTCTTTCCATAAAACCCTTTAGTATCTATGGGTATTTGGCTCTCGGGTAGGGTGGAGTAGATGCCTATCTTTGCGGGCATATTAAACTGTGTAAAATAAGCACGATTTCTCAGTATCTTTTTTTGTACCGGGCTGTTGACTACAGAGCCGAAGTGAATCGTTCCATAGATTAAGCCATTTTCTAATCTCTTCTTTGGAAGTGGATGAAAGCTACAATTTAGAGTTGCATGTTCACAGATAGCCTTAAAAGAGTCGACCATAGGGCCATGAGCCGTTTTCGATGTTGAATCATAATAATAGATAGGAAATCCATCCGTCACACCGACATTAACATCAATAGGGGTTAGCTTTGCATTAACATAACTTGTTACGATTAATAAAAACAAGATGTTATATTTCATATGCTTCCCTAATCCTTGTTACTCATGCCCGGGTGAACTAAGGACCCAGTAGCTATTTTTCCTCATCGTTAAGTCTAGACCGCTCAGCAAAACCTATCATGCGCCCTGCATCTCTACCCTATGAATCAGGGCGTACCTCTTGAGGAATACCCGTCGGAGCTATCGGCGTATTGGCTTGTCGTATCGAGATATCCTGGGAGGATCGTCATGTTCAGAGTTAGAAGCAGTGCTTGCAGTGCTTGTGAGGGGTTTAATTGGGTGGGGTCTCAGTTCTGAGTATCCTGAATTTGTTTCGCTGCTTGCCACGGGAGCAGGCGTTGGCGTTTATTTTCGACAAAATGGGCAATAGAGAAGCGTTTTGTGTGGAATTTGGCCGAACGATCAAGGAATTACAAAAAGGGAGTTGACTCTCACCCCCAGAAAGATAGAATGCATCTCGCACTCGGGACAGAACAACATCTGAAACGAAATGCAAAGCGGGAATAGCTCAGTTGGTAGAGCACAACCTTGCCAAGGTTGGGGTCGCGAGTTCGAGTCTCGTTTCCCGCTCCAATATGAAGGCGCGTTGGCAGAGTGGCTATGCAGCGGATTGCAAATCCGTGGACCTCGGTTCGACTCCGGGACGCGCCTCCAGTTTGCCCGGATGGTGGAATTGGTAGACACAAGGGATTTAAAATCCCTCGCTGGTTACAGCGTGACGGTTCAAGTCCGTCTCCGGGCACCATCATTCAAGCCAAATGGCTTATCAAACCACGCTCGACGTGGTTTTTTGCTATCTGGCGTTCGGTAATTCATCTGCGATAAGCCGCTCAGCCCATGACTGCATGCTCAGCACTGCCGATTAAATGCTTCATCCAAACAGGTCAGGCACTTAACGTTGAGCTAGACAACGACTTGCCAGCGCTCATGACACCCATCACCTTAGGAGTTTTCCATGACTGAAGCAGTCACCATGCATATCGGCAATCACTCTGCGCTGAATAACGATGAATGGAATACCCCGGCTCAATATATTGAGGCTGCCAGGAAGGTGATGGGCTCAATTGATGTTGATCCGGCGAGTAATCCGGTAGCACAGCTCTCGGTGCGCGCCAAACGCTTTTATAGCCGAGAGAACTCAGGGCTGGCTGCTGAGGCAAACTGGCGAGGAAACCTGTGGATGAACCCGCCCTATAGCCGGGGGCTTCTCGGTGATTTCTGTAGCCGCTTACTAGCAGAGCTAGAGGCTGGCAGGGTCAAACAAGCGATCGTCCTGGTGAACTCGGGAACCGAAACCAAGCCTTACCAGGCGATGCTGTCTAAAGCCTCAGCCCTGTGTTTCCCCAGTAAGCGGATCCGCTTTATCCGGCCAACCGGGGAGGTGGGCGGAAACCCCAACAAGGGACAAACCTTCTTCTATTTTGGGGATAATCCCCAAGGCTTCTCTGAGATGTTTAGCCAGTTTGGTTATGTGTGGGGTTAGGGGCGCTAACGTTATTATCTATACCACTTATCTGAGTATTGCGATTTTCAGCTAAGCTGCATTAATGCCGGGGTGCCGGCAGCACATTACTTTTGTATCGCCAAAAGTAATCAAAAACTCGCTCCGTACTGTGAGTCCCTCCACAGAACTACGCAGCTCGACGGTTACCATCCCTGATAACCCTCCCAGCTCGGTATCCCTACCTCGCGTTTCATTGCTCTGGGAGCAATTACACCCTGTCTCGGAAAAAGAGCATTGAACAGTTCGCCTTCACAGCTGCTCAGAGGCTGGATAATTGTTCCGAAGACATCCACTGCGCAGTCACCCCTAAATAGTGTGACTCTGAGCGACGCAACCCCATTACCTGATCAAGCTATTTAAGCTATGTGGTACAAGGGGCCTCTTAGGCGACAGCGGTTTTCAGCCAGCTCTGAAGCTCCATCAGCTCACCCAGGCGGTTTGGATAGCGCTTGGTAATTTGTGCGACGGTTGCTGTGATCTCCTGCGCCCGGTAGGCCTGGCCAGACAAGGCATCCGCAAATGCCTCAAGCGGCTCAGGATTGAGGCTGTCACTGAAGACCCGGGCTTTCTCTATCTGCGCCTGTTTGACATCCAGGTGTAGCTCGACGTTGCCCCAGCTAAAGCGTTCATCCAGGGTATACATGAACTCAGGGGTTTTTCCAAAATTCCACTCCCATTGACTCTGCCTGGCAAAGGTCTCTTCAAACTTGGGGAGCTCGGGCATCTTGTCGACCGTGATCAGTTCAGGCTTTACGCGTTCACCATAGAAGTTAAAAAACGCCTCCATGATCGCATCACAGACGCTTTGATGATCGAGCTCAGGCTTAAGATCACAAAGGTTAGTGACCCGGGAGCGCACCGAGGTGATCCCCTTGGCCTGCAGCTTCTTTGGATCCGGGGTAAGGTAGTTGCCAAGGCGGGATAGATTGGCGTTCAGCAGCAGGGTACCGTGATGAAAGCCTCTATCCAGGGTTTCGCGGTAGGCGGATCCCGAAAATTTACGCTCCCCGAGGCTGTCCTCAACCACCAGATCATTACGGCCGGTGGCCTTGCCCTGGATCCCAAGCTGCTCCAGGGCACTAAGGATGATCCGGGTTGAGACCGATTTATCGTATTCGGGCTTGCCGGTCATGAAGGTAAAGTTGCTGTTTCCCAGATCCTGAAAGACGGCTCCCCCGCCACTTTGCCGGCGAGCCAGGGTGATCCCATCTTGCTGCATCTTGCGGGTATTGCACTCCCGCCAGGGGTTTTGAGCTCGCCCGATCACAACAGTGTCAGCGTTACGCCACAGGAAAAGCACCCGTTGAGCCGTCGACATGGAGCGAAATATACACTCTTCAACGGCCAGGTTAAACCAGGGGTTGGTTGAGGTGGAAACGAAAACTCTCAGACTGGCCATGAACGGTATACCTGACTACTGTGATAGGGTATTAAGGAGCGCCCAATGTACTCGATTCTTTTTTCAGGGTAAAGAGGATCTTCGCTGCCCGAGTGGTTCCTAATAGTCATGACTCGCTATGGTGGATGTGCAGCTGAACTTGGATTGGGGCTGTTTGAGTCATAATGACTCAGATATAATCCTGCATCCATTCTTAATCCATCACTGCGGTGTCGATTGCATGAAAAGACCTTACCCCTTCTTTAGTCAAAACCCCCTGGACCGCTTGGACAAGGTCCGGTCTGATCCGGAGCAGATCCGGACCCTGAGTCAACTGGATAGCTCCCGGTTCCTGCTTTTGAATGGGGCTTGTGTGATGGTCGACGATTCAAGTGGCTCTTGTCTCTTTTCTGCGGCTATCATCCGGCAGGCCCAGATTACTGAAGATGAGCTGATCCTGCTCGGCGCCTACCAGGGAGTAAATTATTTTGCGGCAAGTAGTAGGGGGGCTCCTCAGGCACAGATAAGCCCAATGCCAATTCGCGAGTTTGCCCATACTCCTCAGGCTTCAGAATATCTTTTGGGGATTGTGGCCCAGGCAGCAAGTGCGCTGAACTGGCACAGGGATAATCCCTGTTGTTCTCGTTGTGGTGCGAAAACCCGGGTGACCCATGGGGGCTGGCGCCGGGACTGCAGTGAATGTGACAGCAAACACTTTCCCAGAGTCGATCCGGTAGTCATCATGCTGGTGACCCAGGGAGATCACTGCTTATTGGGACGTGGGGTACATTTTCCTGAAAATCATTACTCCTGCCTGGCGGGGTTTGTTGAACCCGGAGAAACCCTCGAAGATGCAGCCCTGCGAGAGCTCTATGAAGAGGCCGGAATCGAGGGGGAGGAGGTTAATTATCTCTTTTCTCAGCCCTGGCCTTTTCCTTGTGCACTGATGGCGGGAATGCGCCTTGAAGCCAAAACACGAGCCCTGGCTCTGGATTCTGATGAGCTGGCCGATGCGATCTGGGTGGATAAACAGACGGTCAAAGCGGTTCTCACCGAAGGAGCCGATAGCTCTTTTACCTTGCCCAGACGAGATGCCATCGCCCGAGATCTGCTGGAGCTGTGGGTTTCTGAGTAGCTTTGGGCAAAGTGAAGCCATTGCGGGGGTTAGAATTCCGACTAAAGCTCAACTAAACTGATAATAGTTCTTATTACTATCGGAGCTGGGCTTTGGGGTGTCTGTTTGGGCAACTGTTGGCTCAACCCGTTGCTGTAAAAGCTTGTTTGCAAAGAGCGTTTGTTACATTCACTGGCTGGCCAGGCTTGTTGTTACTGGCCTGCTTCGGTTTATCACCCAGAGCCTATGGCGATCCATTTACCTTTTACACCCACAACCTATCCCGACAGGTAACCTGCATGGAGCACTGGTGCGAAGGGATCCCCCGGCAGGGGAAGCGAGCCTTTCAAGTGGAGGTTGTTAACACCTTGGCTGAGCAACTCGGATATGATGTACCGATGCGTGAGGTTCCGTTTAAGCGGGGTCTTTACGCCGTACAAACCCGAAAAAATATCGTCTTTTTTGCGGTACAGCGCACGGCCGAGCGAGAGAAAACGGTGCAATGGGTGGGGCCCATCTCCGCAGGGACCGACTATTTTTACGAGTGGCGCAGTCGGCCGACCGGGATCCGCTCTTTGAGTGATGCCAGGGACCTTAAAATCTGTGTGCTCAATGGTTCGGTTCATGACCGGCTATTGACCGGGATGGGGTTTACCGCGCTGTCCAGAAATAAAAACTATGCCACCTGTTTCGGGCTGCTCAAGCGTGGCAGGGTTGCCCTGGCGATCACTTCAGAAGACTCTATCGAGCATAAGCTAAGTGCCCATGAAATCTCTCCCGAGTTGGTCCGCAAGACTCCGGTGGTGGTGTTACAGGGGCAGCACTATATTGCGATGTCCAAAAATATTGCTTCCAGTGAGGTCGCACGCTGGAACCGGGCCCTGCAGGAGCTCAAACAGAGCGGGTATATTCGTAAATTGGCCAGACGTTTTCTCGAGCCTGCCTCATGATCTTTTGATCGCCGACTGTACCGATTTCTGTTAAGTCATCCCCTCTGGCTGGGAGCTTAGTCACATTTGATCCGACATACACAGGCGATGACCCTGTTTTCCTGTTCAGCGGTGGTCAGTTTGATTAAGATGAGCTCTGTCCCAATCGATTGTAAAGGAGAACAATGATAATGGACCATACCATTGCACATCTGCAGTTGTTACGTCAGGGAGACGGTAAATGGGGACTTGCTCATGAGGAGAGGGAAGAGGAGTTATCCCGGTCACCTTATCCATCGGATGCTGAATATCGTATCGACCGCGATCTGTTCAGGCTCAAACTCGAAGAACATCATATTCAAAATGGCGATCAGAACTTAAGTTGGGAGCGTATCGATCATATGCTGGAGGATTTCAGGGATCTTCTTGAGCAGAAGTACCGGGATCATGGAGAAGCGACCCGCAGAGCCGCATATGTGGCGGCCAACTACTTTGACATCGAGGCTTAGGGTTTATCCAGGCTGACAGTGAGCCTTATCTTATCCTTGTGAAAACCCTCCGAGTCCGGAGGGTTTTTTAGTTTGAGCGATCAGTGCCTGTCCTGATAATCGAGAAAATCTTTAAACTCGGTCTCATACAGATGAAACAGCACCAGGGTGATGGCGATCACCAGCGGCCCGTAGATGAGGCCCATCAGGCCAAACATGCTGATCCCTCCCATCAATGAAAAGAAGATCACCACGGTTCCCATCGATGCTGCGCCTTGCATAAACCAGGGTCTTAAGAAGTTATCGATGGAGCCGACGATTAAAATGCTCCAGGCCAGCAGAAAGATCCCCCACTGCCATTGACCGGTGATAAACAGAAATAGCACCGCAGGAACCCAGATAAGAGCTGTGCCTACCACAGGGATCAGTGAGGCAAAGGCCATGATGCTGCCCCAAAACAACCCAGGGATCCCAACGATCCAAAAGCCAATACCACCGGCGATTCCCTGAGTGACGGCCGTCAGAAAGGAGCCCAGCAGAGCAGATTTGGAAACGGTTTTGATCTCACGCATCAGGATCTCCTCCTGACTGCGGGAAAGGGGCAGGGCATGGTGGAAAAAACGCACTATGCTGTCGTAATCGCGCAGAATAAAAAACAGCACAAACAGCATCAGCACAAAGCTGAAGATAAAGTGGGTGACATCACCGGCGATCTCGGCACTGATCCCCAAGGCATTTTTCCCCATCTTGGATGCTGCTGCGATCAGATCCTGGGAGATACTGGTGTTTTTCAGCTTATCCAGGGGGAGAACATCCAGAGCCAGCTGATGCAGTTTACTCACCCAGGGGTGAGCCAATAGTTGATCAAACCCTCCGGATTGAACCCAATGCAACAGGGTCGTTGAGTAGACGACGGCCTGACTCAGGATCGCCATCAGCACAAACAGCAGGGGCAGCAGGATCACAAAGGTGAGGAGCAGACAGCTGATAGTTGCGGCAAGATTGGCTCTGCCTCCCAGTTTATCCTGAATCCGCTGATGCAGCGGATGCGCCATCAGACCAAACAGCAGAGCGATCACGATTGGCTGAAGGTAGGGGGAGATCAGGATATAACTGGCAACAATAGAGCAGGCCAGGGCAAGGAGCAGAATCACTCTGCCCGGTTTTCTTTTTAAGTCTGTGCTATCCATAGTATCTCTCTGCGAGCGGGTTTGTTGCGATTGTATATTAACCCAAACCTATCTTATGACAGGCCCGGGTGACAAAAGGATTATCATTTCCCTGAAGCTTGGTGATTAGCTTGTTTTGCTGACACTCCCACGAGCTCGGTGCCTGTTGTGCCCAGGCCTGCATCATCTTCATCTGTGATTTGGATAGTTTAATCCCATAGCGCTGTTGCATATAGAGATAGTCTCGGCCGATAAATCCATGGGTGTAACGGGGAGGTCTGGCTTGTTTTCGTTTAAAGTCGATCGCCATTTCACAGCGACCATACATGCTGGGCCCCTGCCAGTCACTGTATCTGTAGTTGGAGCGATCGCCATTCACCTCACCGATGGAGGGAACCAGGTTGTGCATGTCTCCCTCCATCTGTCGAAACCGGGCCGAGTGCTTTTCACAGGCCTTGCGTCCTCCCTGTTGCCAGCACTTGAGCTGGTGACCAAACCAGTAAGCGGGCATCACATGCTCCCACTCGATTCGGTTGGCTCTTTTTTGCTGCTTGCGAACCTTATAACCGATCTCCTTGAGCTCAGGTATCCCTTTTTTGCCCTGCCAGCTGATGGGAGCCCGGCAATAGAAGGTTGGGATCTGTGGGTGTTGCTGGTAGAGGCGCACCAGCTCACGCTTCGCCGAACGAAAATTTTGCTGGGGGCCGGTTTTGGCAAAGCCGGGCAGGCTGAGAAGCAGGGAAAACAAAGCCGCGACCGTAACACAGAGCTGGGTTGGCAACATGCCGACTATCTCCGGGAGATTAAGGGTTCAAAGGATGGCAGTGTACCTAGGCTCAGTTGAGGTTTCCAATTTTAATCCTGTTGCCTCTGAAAATGGTCTGTGGGTGACGTGAATCGTTAAGTTTAATTGATCTTAATGAGCGATTACCGCTGGATGAAGAATGCATCCGATAGACCTTGGTAAAATCATCAAACGCTGTTTCAGGGACAAGTCTTCAGACCACGACTGTTGGTGGCAAGCGGTTCAGCATCTGCTGTAGGGAGGGCAAGCTTAATTATCTGTAATTGGTGTAAAGGGGGGCTGCGACTTGAGAGCGCTCTGGGCATTGATCATTTGATGAGTGAAGCGGCTGTTATACTTCGGGTAAGTCATCTAGTGGTAATTCAGATGCAAATCCTGTTGCTCATTATCCTGCTCACGTTTCAGGTCGCGGCTTTTGCGGGTCAGCGGGTTAATATTTGTTATGAGGATACAGAGCTAAAGCCTTTTATTCTGGGGTATGACAACTATATACCCGATCATCCCGGGCTGGCCGTTGAGATGGTGTTGCTGGCCGCCAGAGCAAGCGGGCTGGAGGTGGCGTTTCATCGCTCCCCCTGGAAGCGCTGCCTGCGTGAGGTTGAGTTGAGCCGAATGGATGGGATGTTTGCTGCGATCTGGAGCTCTGATCGTGAGCGATTTGCTGTATTTCCCAGGGATGCTGCGGGAGATCTTGATAGCAGGCGCTACTTTTGGCAGCTGCGTTACCCCATCTATGTACGGTTCGATTCCAAGGTCAGCTGGGATGGTAAGCAATTCAGTGGTCTCACCACAGGGATCGGTTCTCCTCCCGGATACATTGCGGCTCAGAGGCTAAAATCTATGGGGGCTTATGCTAAGAACATCTATCTTCCGGATGGAGAGCGAGGACTCAAGATGGTCGCTCTGGGGCGTATCGATGGCTATATCCTCAATGAAGACAGTGCCCGGGAGATGATCTCCCAGTATCGTTTGGGATCCAGCCTTAAGGTACTGCCCAGGCTTTTCATCGACAGTAAACTCTATCTGATCTTTTCAAGAAAGTACTATCAGGAGAGCCCTGAGCAAGCGGAGCAGTTTTGGGACGAGATCACCAAAGTCAGGGAGAGCTCAGGTAAAGCGCTGTTAATAAAATATATGCTTGCTCCACGGGAGGCATCCTGGATCCCTCTTAAGCGCTAAGCAGCCTTAACTCCTCACTTTTAAGCAAGATGCTGGATGTTCAATCGACCAGAGTTAGCGATTGATCTCTCACACCATTCTCAGCGGTTATTTTTACTGTCACATTAATTTCATATTTATCTGCCATAGTGCCTCTACAGCACGACAGGGGAGAGATACCGATGCAAGTTAATCATCTTTTACAAGCGATGGGCAGGGATGAAGTTGAGGCCACACTTATTGCTGAGCGCTTTTCTAAAGTGATGAAGTGCTGTCTTTTTGCCGTGGGGGGCTTGCTCTGTGTTTGTCTCCTGACACTCCTGATGACACAGACTCATTGAGCATAATGATAAAAGGGTGGGATTTGAGGTGTTTGTCCCGGACAAACAGAGCATAAGGAACAACTGGATATGCCTGGAGGCCTGGCTATGGCATCTTTAAACTCAGATGAGTATTCGGCTTCAGGCACACCATTTCTATCTAAGGGGATCTGTTATGCAAAAAATAAATAGGGATCTGGCAAAAAATATTGCCCGTTATTTCTCTTATGACAGCATCATTGATGAAGAGTCTTATCTGATTGATGATCTGTATGCTTGTCCTCCTGAGCTGATTGAGCTAACTCTTGGCCAGAAGTCTGCCCGACAATCCCAGTTGCGGGAGTTGTCTGCTTCAGGCTCGTCCACAATGAAGGGTGATTACAGCTCCTAAGCTTAAGCAAGGCTCCGCCTGTGACAAATAGCGAGCTAATTCTGCTGGATTGGTGAGCCTTGCTCATTATCTTTCGGCTCATAACCCGAGACTTACAAAAAAAGCCCTCCGAAGAGGGCTTGCATCAAATCGATAACAAATAGGCTGTCCTTCGCTCCAGTCAAAGGCTAAGACCAGAGCCGCTTCGAAGGACACTATAAGTATAGTTGCAGTGAAAATTCCCGTGGAATTTTTAGGCGTTATTGACCCTTCCAATGTTGGAGCTATTGCCCCCGAAATGGTCTGTTC